>DATCCF010000190.1:0-30794 GCA_036511435.1 Terriglobales bacterium
CATATAAGTAAAGAACAATAATGTTAATTACATGGGAACATATTGCCACTGATTATGGCTGATACTTGCGCGCTACAGGCTTGAAAATGAGGCAGTTGCCGGAAAATTTAGTCCTAATTCTTAGCGGAACTTCGGTTTAAGAAGTTTGCAGCTACATCTTGAAGGTTGTTCGTCCCGAATACTGAGCACATTTGACCGCTCCCGGTTGTCGCAGGTCAGTGGATGCGCTCATTTGCTCTGCTCGCACTGTGCGAAATGGATTAGGTGTCAGGCGGACACCAAGGATTCGCGGAGGCAGCCCTAGCAGGATGCTGAAAGAAATGACAAAGCGCAACCTGTCTAACCCTGACAATTCTTGCGGGCTATTTCAATTCCCCTTTTCATTCAATTCCAACCACGTTAATGTAGCTTGCCAAGGCGAGCAGCAACACACTTGATGTGGACTATTTAGGCTTTGTGCCGAGGATTTCTTTGGCTTCCTGTAGCAATCTGCTTTCGCGAAGCCCAGCATTCATTTTTGTTCGAGCTTGGGTACTCTTGGGTGCCGACAGTGGAATACTGAGCACGGTCAGTTCTTGGGGGATTCCCAGGCTGACTGCCGTGCCATTGGGAAGCGGCCACGAATTGAAGGAGTTCAGCCCATAAGTCGTCCCGCCATCATAGTGATGAAACAGTTGCGTGTAATTGAGGGTGGTCTTCTGGCCTGGTCAGAATCGTTCATACAACCGCATGCGGCGGGCAGCGACTCCAAGTTGGGCTGGCGGGTAAACATCTGTCCGAACCATGCTAGCTGGTCGGCCTATGGAACCCCGGAAGTTGTGGCAGGTTGTTTCAGGATTCGAATCTCATTGTATGTGTGCCCAAAACAATGGTGTACTACATTGTGGTATATGCCGAAATTGTGTCGTCCAGGCTCGCGATGGCCCGGACTCCCTTGATTTCGATGCCCATAACATTCCGTAGAAGCTCACTATCGGAGCTCTCAACTTGTAGCCGGTGATAAGCATCCTCGCAGTGTCAATGAGCTCTTGCGCATTCATTTGGGGTTATTCCAATTCCAGTTCCGAATCTCCGGCAGGTCTTCGCCGTATTTGTCGATGTATTGCTTGTGCTCGATCAGCTTGTCCTTGAGCTGCTGCTTCAGGTAGATGCCATTCTCGCCGGCACGCGGAACGCGGTCAATGACGTCCATCACGAGGTGGAAACGGTCCAGATCGTTGAGCACCGTCATGTCGAAAGGCGTGGTGATGGTGCCCTCTTCCTTGTAGCCGCGAACGTGAATGTTGTCATGGTTGGTGCGGCGGTAGGTGAGCCGGTGGATCAGCCACGGGTAAGCATGGAAGGCGAAGATGACCGGCTTGTCCTTGGTGAAGAGATCGTCGAAATCCATGTCGCTCAACCCGTGCGGGTGCTCGGTTTGCGGCTGTAGCTTCATGAGGTCTACGAGATTGACGACCCTGATTTTCAGATCGGGCAGATGCTCGCGCAGAATGGAAACGGCGGCGAGCGTCTCCAGAGTGGGCACGTCGCCACAGCACGCCATGACTACATCGGGTGCAACGCCCTGGTCGTTGCTGGCCCACTGCCAGATGCTTATGCCCTCGGTGCAGTGCTTGACGGCGGCGTCCATCGTCAGCCACTGCGGCGCCGGGTGTTTGCCCGCGATCACGACATTGACGTAATGGCGGCTGCGCAGGCAGTGGTCCATCACAGACAGCAGGCAGTTTGCATCCGGCGGGAGGTAGACACGCACGACCTCGGCTTTCTTGTTTACGACGTGGTCGACGAAGCCGGGATCCTGGTGCGTAAAGCCATTGTGGTCCTGGCGCCAGACATGCGAAGCCAGCAGGTAGTTTAATGAGGCGATCTTCCGGCGCCAGGGAAGCTGCGACGTGACCTTCAGCCACTTGGCGTGCTGGTTGAACATCGAATCAACTATGTGGATGAACGCCTCGTAGCAATTGAACAGTCCATGCCGCCCGGTAAGCAGGTAGCCCTCGAGCCAGCCCTCGCATTGGTGCTCGCTGAGCATTTCCATCACGCGCCCGCTGGGCGCGAGGAATTGGTCGTTCGGCAGGGTAGCGGCATCCCATTGGCGTTGGGTTACTTCGAAGAGGGCCTCCAGTCCGTTGGAGAGCGTCTCGTCAGGGCCAAACACCCGGAAATTCCGCTGCTCACTGTTCAGCTTCGCCACATCGCGCAGGAATCGCCCGAGCACATGCGTGTCGCCAATGCCCCGCACCCCCGGTGAGGGAACGTCAACCGCGTAGTCGCGGAAGTCTGGCATCCGCAGGTCGCGGAGCAGAATTCCACCGTTTGCGTGGGGGTTCGCGCTCATGCGTCGTTCGCCCTTGGGCGCAAGTTCGGCCAGCTCCGGTTTCAGCCGGCCCTGCTCGTCGAACAGTTCCTCCGGCCGGTAGCTCTTAAGCCAGTCTTCCAACAACTTGAGGTGTTCAGGGTGAGTGGCCGGGTCGGAGATTGGCACCTGGTGAGAACGGAATGTGCCTTCAATTTGTAGCCCGTCGACGACTTTCGGCCCCGTCCAGCCTTTGGGTGAATTGAGAACGATCATCGGCCAGCGCGGACGGGCAAGGTTGCCGTTGACGCGGGCGTCCTGCTGGATTTTCTTGATCTGCTCCACCGCCGTGTCGAGCGTCGCGGCCATGGCCTCATGCATCAGCGCCGGCTCGTGACCCTCGACGAAGTAGGGCGTCCACCCATAGCCGCGTAGCAACTGTTCCAATTCCTCATGGTCGATACGAGCTAGGATGGTAGGGTTGGAAATCTTGTACCCATTGAGATGCAAGATCGGTAGCACCGCGCCATCGGTGGCCGGATTGAGAAACTTGTTGGAATGCCACGCCGTGGCCAGTGGTCCGGTTTCCGCCTCCCCATCGCCGACGACGCAGGCCACGACGAGATTGGGATTGTCGAACACCGCCCCGAACGAATGGCTGAGCGAATAGCCCAGCTCGCCGCCCTCGTGGATCGATCCCGGACACTCGGGCGATGCGTGGCTGGGAATTCCCCCGGGAAACGAAAACTGAACAAAGAGCTTCCGAAGCCCCGCCTCATCCTGGCTGATGTTGGGATAGATCTCGCTGTAAGTACCCTCGAGGTAAGTGTTGCCCACGACGGCCGGGCCGCCGTGCCCGGGGCCGGAGACGTAAATCATGTCGAGGTTGTATTTCTTGATGACCCGGTTCAAGTGCACGTAAATGAAGTTCTGCCCGGGGGTTGTGCCCCAGTGTCCCAGCAGCATGTGCTTCACATCCGGGAGCATCAGCGGCCGCTTCAGCAGCGGATTATCGTAGAGATAAATCTGGCCAACCGACAGATAGTTGGCGGCGCGCCAGTACGCATCCATGTTGTGGAGCAGTTCCGGGGAAAGAGTTTTTGTCGTCATGGTTCAATTTCCCTTTTTTCAGGCAAGGCCGAGAACCCGGCAAACCGTTTTCGCTATCATGTGTTCTTCGTCCGTGCGAATGACGCGAATCGCGACTCGGCTGGCCGCGGAGGAAATCACGCCCTCATTCGCCGCGTTTCGCTTTTCTTCGAGTTCGATTCCAAGAAATTCCAGCCCATCGCAAATCCGGGCGCGGACCGTGGGCGCATTCTCTCCAATGCCACCAGAGAACACCAATGTGTCCAATCCGTCCAGCGCCGCCGCGAATGCGCCAATCCATTTCTTGACCTGGTAGCAAAACAGCGCGACAGCCTCAGCCGCCCGCACGTCCTGCGTCTCGTGCTGCAGCAAGTCACGCATGTCGGAACTGGTCTCTGACACGCCGAGCAGTCCAGACTGGAAATTGACCATCTCGTTGAATTGCTTGGCGCCCATTTTTTCAGTGCGCGCCAGATACCAAACCAGTCCGGGATCCAGATCGCCGGAGCGGGTGCTCATCGGCACCCCAGCGGTCGGGGTGAAACTCATGCTTGTGTCCACGGGTTTGCCGTCCCGCACCGCTGCCAGGCTCGCACCATTGCCGAGGTGGGCGAGGATGATCCGTCCTTGTGCCGCATCCGCTCCGGCCAGACGGGCTAGTTCTTCCATTAGAAACGCATACGACAATCCGTGAAACCCGTACCGCCGCGCGCCCTGCGCTTCGTAGCGGCGCGGGATTGGCAGCAACTGCGCCACGCGCGGCATGTCATGGTGAAAGGCCGTGTCGAAACACGCCACTTGGGGCAGCTCAGGAAAGCGACGATGAAAAGCCTCGGTCAATAGGATCTCTTCCGGCAGATGGTCAGGATCGAATGCACTGAGCCGCTGCAGCTCCTCAACCATTTCCGCAGTGATTCGCTGCGGCTGGTAATACTTCGGCCCGCCATGCACGACGCGATGCCCAACCGCGGATAATGCTTCACGCCTACTGCGTTCCTCGATCCAATCCATCAGAACGCCCACCGCCACCGTGTGATCCGGTGCCGTGACTAGCCGCGAAAAGTTGTCGGCACGGTCCAAGCCCTTAACCCGTAAGGTGGCCGCCGACGATCCGATCCGCTCAATCCCGCCTTCCAGAATCCGTCGCAACGAGTCACCGGCCTCGAACAGCGCGAACTTGATGCTCGACGAGCCGCCATTGATCGTCAGAATGCGTGGGTTAGCTGGTTTCATGCATGACTCCTTTGTCATCACGGCTGGAAATGGCGACATTAACCCGTGCTACCCTTTCCTGGGTTCCCAAGGGCAGAGAAGAGCCCGCCCGAACGTCAGCGCTCTCGGAGATTTCCCAGATGTCATGATGCAACTCGCGTTGGGCGTTTTCATCATCGTTGCCATAGGATTCGAACGGATTCCAACGGAACCGCCACTCCGGAGCGCTGAGGTATCACTCGCGCTGTATAGTCTGTCGCTGGACGTGTAGATCACCTGCCGAAAATAGCCCTGCTGATAGAGCAGTCCCACGCCGACCACCGGCACACCCAGATCGCTGGCGGCTTTGAGTTGATCACCGGCCACATTGCCAAGGCCGCCCGAGTAGATGGGCAGAGCTTCGCTCAACATAAATTCCATGCTGAAATACGCAGCGCAGGTCAGTAGAGCCCCTGAATGATTCCGCTGAAACCATGCGGGCGCCCTGGCCGCTTGCCGGCTGGCCTCGACCACTCCATCCACGTTCTTGCGGAAAACGGGATCGGCCAATACCCGCTCGATCTGGTCCCGTGAGACCGTCTGCAGGACGACCCAGGGATTGTGCGTGATCTCCCACAGTTCGGGATCAAGCTGCCGCCACACTTCGTCGGTGGCATGAGTCCACGACCAATGCAGATCCAAGGCGAGTTCCGCCAGGGAATCGAACCCCTCGAGTTCGGTGGGTAGAAGGTTATAGATCGGATGGCTGGCGCGGGTTTGTTTGCTCATGACTTTCTGCCTCAGATTTGTTCATCTGATGTCCCGATGTTGCCTCGTTGCACTACGCTTCCTAAGATGATCCGATAGCGACCAGAAACGCCATCGGATCGGGCTTAACCGCAACCCAACCCCTGTTCAGGCTGCCTTGGATATACCGGTCTTCGGGTACTGGCGAATACCGCCGTCGCCGGAAATTGCCGGCTAAAGAATCTGCTTAAGAGTAAAACTGACGAGGGCATAGCTGGACAAGGCGGTAAGCAGAAATCGGTTCAGCCGGGATGGGCCAGTTCCGAAATGAAACCAATCGAGATACCTGAGCAGAAGTAGTCAATTTTGAATTGATGCGCGATGCTATCTTTGCAACAATTTTCTGTCGTAATTTCCCCTACGATTCTGGTCCTTGCATCTTTTATACCGCTCATGGAACCAAATAGACCAGAGTTTGCTTATGGGTGAGGTTTCGGCGAGTTTTGCGATTAAGGAGGTGACCATGGTAGCCAAGTGCGCAAACCCCTCATGCAATCGCCAGTTCCACGAGCTGAATAAAGGCCGGCTGTTCGTACTCCCGCCGCTCAACGAGTACGTTGTACGACTGTCCGATTACTGCTATTGGCTTTGCCCGGCGTGCGACGCAACATATACGATCACACGATACGGGTCGGAAGTGATTATCCTTGCACGAGCGCCTAGCATGTCAACCCCCGCCCCACGTCGAAGCGATTGACTTGGGTATTGATGGAGTGCAGCTGAACTTTCTGATCTTTGAACGCGTGGACGGCGTGAACTGTGGGCATCGCAAAGGTCATTGAGGCAAGCAAACCAACTTGGGCCTGTGCTCGGTTCGGTGGATACTGGATCTTGACCCTCCTTAGTCTGGTAGGTCGCCCGCAGGAATTCTGGAAGTGATGACGAGGCGCAACCCCGTGTAACCTGCGGGCATAGCATTATCTTCTACGCCCATCACTGGACGGCGATCTGCTGCAAGTGTGCAATATTGCACAGACAGCCGAAACTCGGTCGCCCTAAACTTTCCGAGAATTAAATCCAAAGCCGAAGGGGGGAGCGAGACTCAAGGGGGAGCCGCTCCCTGTTGGCTGCAGTTTTACTGTCTTCCCGCTGCCACTTTCGGGTAATGAATGCCAGCCAATAATGGCGCACTCTTGTTTATGGCCATCGGCCCGCAGCACCCCCACGTTCGTTCACCGCACCCTCGATAATGGCTCGGTCGAATCAATCTGCATGACTTGCTTTATTACGATCTCCCGCACATGAGACTTCAAGATGACCGAAAAAGAGCTGGTCGAGATCGAAGCCGCTTATCAGTGCGATGTAACGCACCAATCAAAACAGCTGAAAACAGACGTATTCTTTCGTGAAGGGACGTAAGAGGAAACATTAATCATGCCAAACGCCAGGAGAAAAATTCTAGTCACTGGATCGTCCGGCCAAATCGGTTCGGAACTGGTGGGTGCGCTACGAAAGCGTTATGGACCGAAGAACGTGGTTGCATGCGACATCAAGCTTCCAAGAGAGGCTTTGGGGGGCTTCCAACTCGCCGATGTTACAGATCGTGAAATCCTGGGCGATATTATCCGAAAGCACCATGTTGGATCCATTTACCACCTCGTCTCCATCCTCTCCGCTGCTGGCGAAAAGGATCCGAATCTCGCTTGGCGTGTGAACATCGAGAGCCTGAGAAATGTGCTGGAGCTTGCCGTCGAGTACAAAATGGACAAGGTCTTCTGGCCAAGTTCAATCGCTGCATTTGGGCCGCATACGCCTCGAATCCACACACACCAACTGACCGTCATGGATCCCAATACCATGTACGGCATCACCAAAGTAACGGGAGAACTTCTCTGCAACTACTTCTTCGTAAAGTACGGGCTTGACGTGCGCTGTCTCAGGTACCCAGGCATCATCAGTTGGAAAACGCCTCCTGGCGGCGGTACAACCGATTATGCCGTGGCCATTTTCCATGGCGCCCTGCGCGAGGGCCGTTACGAGTGCTTTGTCTCCGCAGATACTGTTATGCCAATGATGTACATGCCCGATGCCGTCCGGGCGGCTATTGAATTCATGGCTTCTCCGCGTTCACGGCTTCGCACACATTTGGGCTATAACCTGGCCGCTATGAGCTTTTCCGCAGGAGAATTGGCGCAAGAAGTGAAGCGGTATTTGCCGACTTTTGCATGCACCTACAAGCCGGATGAGCGGCAGAAAATTGCCGACTCATGGCCGAAGAGCATCGATGATACATTCTCCCGGAAAGACTGGGGCTGGAAGCCGAAATTCAATTTGCACAAAACCGCCGAGGACATGCTGAAAAATCTCCGACCGGTTCTCTGTCGCTCAAATTGTGGATGATGCGAACGGAGGCGCCCGGACAATTCGCCACCGCCGCATCTCCGGATTGGTCCACGTCTGAATGCGGCCATTAAGAGCAACCGTGTGCGAGCCAGGCAAGCTCCGTATTCGCCGCGTTGCCCTCCAGAGCAGCACCGTTCAGCCGAATGCTTGAGGTCCAGAAACTGAATGGCTAACCGCCTCCTCGGCGACACCCAACTGATGTCACAGCGGTAAAGGACAGAATCGCTTGCTAAGAATCCAAGGAATGCAGCGTCCCCGAGCGGCCTCGAAGAGTTTCTGTTGTGGATGCCGGGCCGGGAAGGCTCACGTCCTCGCGTGACCCTAGTCACAGCTCCGAAGCAGAAAAATCGCTCATGCTAACAGGAAGGAATAGGGGACAGAATGAACTATCCCGTCTGGCAGCTTGCGTTTCCCGGCGGTCTCCTGATCGCCGCTGTGGCCGTACTTCACGTCTTCATCTCCCACTTCGCGGTCGGCGGCGGCGCCTACCTTGTCCTGACCGAGCGTCGTGCCTACGCGCGTAATGATCCTGAACTGCTGGGATACGTGAGACGCCATTCCAAGTTCTTCGCTCTGCTGACCGTCGTTCTTGGGGCGGTCACCGGCGTGGGCATCTGGTTCACGATCGGATTAGTAAGCCCGGAGGCAACTTCTTCACTCATTCACACCTTCGTTTGGGGGTGGGCGATCGAATGGGTCTTCTTCTTCGTCGAGATCGCTGCCGCCCTCATCTACGCCTACAACTGGGACACGCTCGACCGGCGGACGCATCTCATCATCGGCTGGATCTACTTCGTCGCAGCGTGGGCGAGCCTGGTCGTGATCAACGGCATTATCACCTACATGCTCACGCCCGGACACTGGCTCGAAAACAGGAATTTCTGGAGCGGCTTCTTCAACCCGACTTACTGGCCCTCGTTGTTCATTCGCACGGCGATGGCGGTAGGTCTCGCGGGCATTTTCGGCTTAGTCACCGCTATGCGGGAAGCTTCTCCTTTGCGGGAACGCGTCGTGCGTTGGGCGGGTTGGTGGCTCCTGTTGGGCATTGCGCCTCTGCTTCCTTTGGGCCGATGGTATTTCCACGCATTTCCTCGCTACTCGCAAACCTATTTCAACGGGATGTACCCGCAAGTCCATCATGCTCTGCTTGGAGCCGCCGTTTGTACCGGGGTGGCACTCGCGCTTGCGCTGGTGTTCGCACTTCTCCGGCCGAAGATGATGAACCCATTGGTTGTGGCCGTGTTGCTGGTTGCCGGGATCGGCGTCATGGGCGCGGGCGAATATATGCGCGAGTTCGGCCGCTACCCGTACGTCATCAACGGCTACATCTATGCCAACGACATCAGAATGGCCCAACTGGAGAGCATCACCGCGAATGGTGTCGCCAACACTTCGCCGTGGGTCGAAAGCAGCACTGCCGATCCCAATGCCTATGGCCGGCAACTCTTTGCGATGGAGTGCACCGCTTGTCACTCGGTCATTGGCTATCGCGCGATGCACAAGTTCGCCCGCGGATGGGATGCATAATTTGCCAGCGAGGTTCTGCTGCACCTGCCGGTGGTTCGCGAGACCATGCCACCGTTCGCCGGCAATGAGCAGGACCACAAGGCCTTGGGCCGATACCTTGCCTCGCTCGCACCTGCAACACCCTCTGGCGCGAACGAAACCGAACTTGGACAACAGGTGTTCGCAATGCATTGCGCCATGTGCCACAATGTCGGTGGTCAGCGGCGTCCGCTGGATTTCAAGGGAACCGATCCCGAAACAATCGCCGGTTTTCTCGGGACTCTGCCTGACCTCAATCCAGACATGCCCCCTTTCACCGGCACCGCCGCCGAAGGTCATGCCTTGGCCGTCTATCTGAGCAATCCCAGCAAGTAAGCAGGAGGATTCGTCGCCATGAACTTGCCCATTCCCCATCTCGACCCCATGCCGCTGCCAGCGCCTGTCTGGCTTCTGCGCACCTTGCTCCTGCTCACGTTTTTTCTCCACGTCCTGTTCATGAACTGCCTGTTGGGAGGCACAGCTATCGCCGCGGTCTGCATGATGCGACGCAAGACCTCGGCATTTTCTGCCCGGCTTGCCGGCGACCTCGGCCACATTCTGCCTTCGGTTTTTGCCTTCACCATCACCCTTGGCGTCGCGCCCTTGCTGTTCCTTCAGGTGATGTATGGGCATCTCCTTTACGCCAGTTCGATCCTGATCGGGGTACCGTGGCTTGCCGTGATTGGCCTGGTGATTCTGGCGTACTACGGTGTCTACTTTTTCTCCATCAAAGGGCAGGAACAAACCGGCCCAGCGACCGCTGTTCTGCTTGCGACTGTTGCTTTCATCTACAGCAACAACTTCACTCTGATGCTGGCACCCGAGCGATGGCTCGACCTCTATCGCAGCAATGCCGGCGGCTGGAACCTGAACTGGTCAGATCCTTCCCTTCTGCCGCGGTACCTTCATTTTGTGTTGGGCGCCCTGGCGATCGCCGGGCTGGGTTTGGTTGTAATGGGCTTTCGCAAACAGGCAGACCCGTATCGCCGGTGGATCATCGAACAGGGGTCTTTGCTGTTTACCGGCGCTACCATTGTCAATTTCGGCGTGGGCTTCTGGTTCCTGGCGAAATTGCCCCTGCCAACGCGACTTGCCTTTATCGGCGGAAATGGATTCGCGACTGCACTATTAGGGGTTGGACTGCTTCTCCCTCTGGCTGCGATTGCGTATCTCATTATGGCGAAAGGCAACCAGTCTCCGCAGCGCCAACTGGCGATCGGCGTGAGCTGCGGCTTGCTGACCGTCGCAGTTATGGTCGTCATGCGCGACGTGCTGCGAAACCTTTCGCTCGCGCCATACTTCAGCCCCGATCAACTGCCGGTTGCCCCGCAGTGGAGCATCATTGTGATTTTCGTATTACTCTTCGTGGCCGGGCTGGCAACTTTGTATTACATGCTTCGTAAGGTCGCTACCACAACGAGGATGAACCTGGTAGCAGCCCAAAAGCTTGAGTAGGTCCTGTGTTGCTTACGGGAAGGTCATCTTTTAGGCTCCCTCTGTCCTTTAGGCCCCGCTTGGCGACCTGAATTCCGATTCATAGGGAGTCGTCACAGGCATTGCGCGTCGCCGGTCACTGTCGTGCGTTAGTCCGGCGGCCACCTCAGTATTTGCCGCAGCAGCGGCTCAATCGCATGCCTTACTCCTTCCAGAAAGTGATTGTCGTCGCTGTGCTCCTGGCCACGTTTGTGTCGTCCGCATTTTCTCGGGGCTTGTCCTGGAAAACGGCGGTTGCACTCTTCGATCAGCAGCACTGGGCTGAGGCGGCGTGCGCCTTCGCCACACTCGAGCGGCAATCGCCGGGCAAGACCGACGCGCTGCTCTTTAGCGTCTTTGCCCTGCCGCAGATCGGCCGCGTCTGTTCTGCTTGATCACATAATAATCACGCCAGACAATCGCGAATGCTCGCGGGTAGTCCTTCGGGATGATTGCTCATCCATTGTGTTGGCTGGGACGGGCACTTTCAGATCCGGCGGTGTCAATGCGGAGACCGTTGGCGATCGCTGAAGCTGTAAGATGGCATTTGAGAAACTGGATATGTCCTCAGCGCCTAGTGATCATCTCGCAAACGAACGCACGTTTCTAGCCTGGATCCGGACAAGTATTAGCGTCATCGTATTCGGGTTTGTAGTGGCCAAGTTTGGAATTACTCTGCGTGAATTGCTGCGCGTGCAGGAAAAGACCGTCCAACAAAGCGGCATGTCGCTGGTTATTGGCATGGCATTCATGCTGTTCGGGATATTCCTGGCGGTCGCCGCCTTGACGCGTTATCACAACACTCGCAGGCGATTGGAGGGGGGTCATTTTGAGCCTGCCGGTAGAATCATCACGATTCTCGGTACCATGACCGCTCTTTTCGGCGCCATTCTTGGTGCGTACTTGCTCTATACTTCGCGCAGTCTTTGAAGACCCAATCGAGGCACAGCAGCGCCCCGCCGGTGATAATCCGTTTGACGCTAGGAGCGACTGGAGCCTCCTCCACCGCCGTGCAATCCGCCACTTCAGGGAAATCACCGGCTTCGTGAAAAACGCCGTGGGGGTTTGCATTCAATCACCTCACCCGGCCTTCCATGGTGATAGTGACCCCGAAGTCTGACTCGAATCGATAGATCGGCTCCATGCTCTACCAGTAATTGCGCCACTGGCAAATCCAGATCGGCGCTCTGCGATGCGGCGTGAAACATCGCCGTCTGTCCGCCTTAGTCTGACTGGATCACTCACAGAAAATGTTTAAGGAGTCCGCTCTGGCAATTCTCGCTTCTCTACGAGATGTTAAGACGAGCGAAGACAGGGATCTTCACCCCGTCCAAGACCAACCCGAAAGCGACAGCCGCTGCAAATTCACCGGCCAAAATTGAGAGGGGTAGTGGCGCCATTGCGATCCCACGAATAGCCAATGTCGAAATAATAAGAAGATCGGCCATAGAGGACAGTACGAGCCATATTGTCGGGCGCTGCCCCCAGAGGTGGCGACGTTCTCGTATCGCGTAAATTGTGGCTTGGCTGCCATAAACGATAGCAACGACACAAAGGGTCCTCAGTGCTTCTACTCCAAGCCGCATCTCGAATTTGCCAATTGCTATGACTGCTGTACAAAATGCCAGAAAACAGGCTCCCAGAATGACACCTGCGCTCGTAATCTTACCGATTTGCCAAGAATTTGGCGTCTCCGATGGCCGTACTCTGTCAGTGGTTAACGACATGGCCAGAAAGTCTCCTGTGATCATCACGATGACCATCAGCATGGGGGTCAAGACCGCATGTCCAGTGATGACCAGGCCGACTGCCAGCAAAAGCACCTGCACGATCTTCTTGATAACGGAGTTCAGCGTGTAAGTGAGAATGCGCTGAAACGTGATCCTGCCTTCTTTTACAGCAGCGACAATGCCACCAAGACCAGCCTCCGTCAGTACAACACCTGCTGCCGACTTGGCGACATCGGTTGCCGTCGATACGGCAATGCCGATTTGTGCCTGACGGAGCGCAGGGGCATCGTTGGCGCCGTCACCGCACATCCCGACCGTGTGCCCGTTCTTCTGAAAGGCCTTGACGAGGTTGTATTTTCCTTCCGGAAGAATACTCGCGAATACCGCGAAGTCTTCTGGTTCGACAGCGGCGGGAAGTGGTCCAGGCGGGCAGACAGCACCGTCCAACCCAACGGCATGGGCGACGATTGCCGCCGTAGCCGGCGCATCACCCGTCACCATTACGGTGCGCACGCCCAGGGTATGCAGTTCCGAGATGAGTGAGGTCGAGTCTTTCCGGGGCGGGTCGCTGAGTGCGACAAGCCCAATAAGCTGCATGGACGATGGGGAACCCGCAGCTACGGCCAAAACCCTGAAGCCTTGTTTTTCGAGTTCGTCAGTTATCCCGGCCGCAATAGGAGACGGAGCAGCGAGGCTGGCGACCGCTGTAAAGGCTCCCTTGATGATGCGCTCTGTGCCACCCTTCGCATCTGTCGCTGTAGCTTCAGACGTTTTCTTGGCAGGGTCGAATGGCATAAACGTGGTTAACTTTGGCAGGTCCGATGCCGGCTTGTGCGAGGAAGCAGAGCGAATCGCTGCATCGACTGAGTCCTGACCACCCTCGGAACTTGCCAGAGCTGCCATCCCGAGGACGTGAGCTTCGTCAAAGCCGGGCATCGGCCGGACGCTCGTGACTGAAAGTTCGTTGCAGGTCAGAGTTCCCGTTTTGTCCGAGCACAGGACGTCAATCGTCGCAGCTTCATCTACAGCGGACAGGCGCGTCGGAAGGACGCCCCGCTTCGCCAGAGCGCGAGCTCCAAGCGCTGTTGCAAGGGTGAACGTTGCGGGCAATGTGACCGGTATCGCCGCGAGGACCGAGGTGAGCAACAAAGGAATGACCTCACCCCACGGCATCGCATGAGTGAAGGCATACACTCCTATGAGAAAGATGACGGCGCCATTGAAAATCGCCAGGTTACGGACGATCCGCAGCACAGCCTTCTGCTGTGAACTTATAACGTGCGCGGTGCGTACAAGTTCGGCCGTGCGGCCAAATTTGGTGTGAACGCCAGTAGCTGTCACCTCTGCCGTTGCTTCACCACGCCGCACGAGAGCCCCGGCATAGGTATCCACCCCGCGACCAGCCTCAATGGGCAGAGATTCGCCTGTCAGCATAGATTGATCGAGCAAGACAGATCCCTCGACCAGGTGCACATCGGCAGCAACCACGCCACCGAGCGACAACTTCACTAAATCGCCGCGCACCAACTCCGCCGCCGGTACAGTCTTCCACGCACCATCGCGCAGGACGGAGGCATTCAGGGCGAGACGCGATTTCAAGGCCGTGAGAGTGGCCTGAGCGCGACTCTCCTGGAAATAAGCCAATGCTGCGTTGAACACCAGCAGAACCGCAATGACCGCAGCCTCGAAGTACTTATGTAGCACCATTTGAAGCACAATGGAGCCTTCGAGCAACCAAGGGACAGGTGCCCAGAACTTGGCCAAAGCATTTCGGAACGGATGAGCAGACGTATCAGGCATTGCATTTGGCCCGTCTTTTTCAAGACGGCTATGTGCCACATCGCTCGTGAGTCCGTTTGGCGCGATATGCTCACCTGACTTTGTGGGTGAACTGAGTGGTACAGGCGCGACAGGTTTATCTGAGGTCATCATTACGCCATGTGGATCGCTGTCCCCTTGGAAACAAGAGCAGCAACACACTCCGCCAACTGCTGCTCAGCATGGTTCCTTGTCTTTTGAAAAGAATTCTGTTTCAGAAAAGAACTCAGTTCCAGTCGCAACGGCAAGCATAGTAATAACGTTCAGAAGGTGGAGTTCAGCATGAAAGTGCTGAGCGAGGTCTGTTGCGATTTCTAACGCCGGATAGGATGATGGACTGCAATCAAACGGCAAAAGAATCTTCGTGGAAATGGAACGGGAAACGGGTGCTCGGGGCATGATCATGTCCTCGCGAAGCCACGGAGTGGCAAAAATCTTATATTCGTTCATCAGGGGGGACAAGACTGTGCTCTTTTAGACATGTGGGTAACAGTCATTACGCACTGACGGTTGCTGGCCTTCGTCTCGATCGTCTTGCATGGACCTTCCGCCGAGGAAACAGCTTTCCTACGGGCTCTTACAGTGAAACGTCAGGAAGGCCTCTAGCAGAACGCGCGGATCGTAGTGCCCTTTGGATAGGCGGCGGTGTCCAGTTCCGCCCAAGCAACGAATACCCTGCCGTTTGCGAGGTTCTGCCAGGTTTCCGCTAGTGTTTACTGCGGATATAGAAAGTAGGCGCGTGGCCAGCGGCATTGCTTCTGAAGTGCCTCAGGCAATGCCCTGCAACCAAGGGAAGGATACTGTCATGGAGAATTTCCGACTTAAAGTCTTTCGAGCGGTGGCCAAACACTTGAACTTCCGGAGAGCAGCAGAGGAAACCTGCCTGACACAGCCTGCGGTCACCCTTCAGATCAAAGCTTTGGAACAGCACCTTGGAGTGCAGCTATTTGATCGGGGTGGTGCTCGCATCTCGCTTACCCCTGCCGGCGCCATGCTCCTGAAATATGCTCGCAAAATCGAGGAACTGGAAACAGCGGCGCTGGCAGGGCTATCGCAGTTTAGCGGAGAGCAACGGGGCGACTTGCGGATCGGCGCGTCGTTGACGATTGCGCAGTACATCCTGCCTCATGTCTTAGGAGCGTTTCAGCAGCAGCACCCTCAGATTCGGCCACACGTCACCACTCGTAATACGGAGCAAGTGCTGGAATCGTTGGTCGCGGGCGAAGTATCGCTTGGATTCATCGAAGGGCCGACCCTGCGGCGGGATGTGCGGACCGAGATTTTCCTCGAAGATGAGATTGTCCTGATCGTGTCGCCGGCCCACGAATGGAGCGATCGTGGCTTCGTTGCGCCCGAGGAATTGAAGCAAGAGCGGCTGCTCGTGCGGGAGCGCGGCTCAGGGACGCGCCGCGTCGTCGAAATCGCTCTACAGAAGCGTGGCGTCAAGGCCAAGCACCTGAACCTTGCGATGGAGTTCGACTCCACCGAAGGCATCATTACCGCCGTTGAAGCTGGTCTTGGAATCGGATTTGCCTCGCTCTGGTCCATAAGCAAAGAGCTGCAGCTCGAGTCTCTTCGCGTCGTGCCGATCCGCGACGTTCGAATTACACGGCCACTCAGTGTGGCGTATCCACGTGGCCAAGAACCCCAAGGGATTACACTCGCATTCCTCCATTTCTTGCGATCTCGCCGCGATTTAATGAGCCCAACACGGTCAAAGACCCGATCCCTCGTCCAATCGTCAGAGGTCTGATCTCCTCTAGTCAACCGCGACTTTACCAGTCATTCATAAACGTGCCGCGCATTGGCTCCGTACAAGTGATAAGCCGCGCGCATGAGCAATAAGAATTACTGCTTGGACAGGCAGGCACCGGCGCGGCGAGACTAAATTCTCTATGAACACCAAGAACATCTTCTTCGTCGGCCTTGTCGTAGCCGCCAGTGGCCTGATTTCGACTCCGTTGGCGCTGCTGATCGGGCTGATCTACGGTCTGTCGTTCTCGCACCCCTATCACCTCGACGCTAAGAAGCTCTCAGCGTTCCTCCTGCAAGCATCCATCGTCGGGCTGGGCTTTGGAATGAATCTGCACGAGGTCGTGAGGGCGGGCCGGACTGGATTCTTGTACACCGCGCTCAGCATAAGCTTCGCAATGCTCATCGGTCTCGGAATTGGACGCTTGTTCAAGGTGCAACACACACCGTCGCTCCTGATCAGCGCGGGTACCGCCATCTGCGGCGGTAGTGCCATTGCCGCCGTGGGGCCCGTGGCGAACGCAGGAGAAGAAGAGATGGCCGTCTCGCTCGGAACGGTGTTCGTCCTGAATTCGGTTGCCCTGTTTCTTTTCCCGGTCATCGGGTACGCTCTTCACCTTACACAATCTCAATTCGGATTGTGGTCCGCCCTCGCCATCCACGACACCAGTTCGGTGGTGGGCGCAACCGCAAAATACGGTTCACAAGCGTTGATGATCGGGACCACGATCAAGCTGGCGCGAGCCCTGTGGATCGTTCCTGTAGCAATCGCGGTGGCAATTTTGAAGAAAAACAAGACTCGGATCAAGTGGCCCTGGTTTATCTTGTTCTTCTGCTTTGCCGCTGTTGCCGGCACGTATTTGCCCTTATTCGGACCGCTTTATCCCCAACTCAGCACACTGGGAAAGACTGGGTTGACCGTTACCCTTTATCTGATCGGCACAGGGATTTCAAGGTCAACATTGAAACAAGTAGGCGTGCGGCCCCTACTGCAGGGAATATTGCTTTGGGCGATTGTGGCGATCTCTTCTCTCGCTCTCATCCGCTTGGGGTTCATTTCAATCTGATGAACCCAATCGGAACTGACCATTACGAAAAGCCCCAGCTTTGCGTATGTTGTTGAGAAATACAGGTGGACTTATTGAGTATTGAATAATATAGTGACATTCCTGACTGCCTGTGGTACCGTTGGCCCATGGGGAATCCGGCGGGAGTACGACGGGACTTTCAGGCGTTGGAGCGGCGGCGCTTGCGGGCGGCGCGGTTGCTGAAGCAGGGAGTGCATCAGTCCGAAGTGGCGCGGCAAGTCGGGGCACATCGGCAGTCGGTCAGCCGCTGGGCCCAACAGCTGGAGGCAGCCGGGCTGTCCGGATTGCGGAAAGCGGGGCGCGCCGGACGTAAACCTCGGTTGCGTGCCGAAGACCTGCAGAAGATCGAGCGCGGGCTGAAACGCGGGCCGGAAGCTCTGGGTTACAAAACCGGTTTGTGGACGGCGTGGCGGGTGGCGCACCTGATCGATGAAGAATGCGGCGTCCGCTACCATGCCTCGCAGGCTTGGCGCATCCTGCGTCAGCTGGGATGGAGCTGTCAGCGGCCCACTGGGCGGGCGCTAGAGCGAGATGAAGAGAAGATCCGGATGTGGAAACAAAAGCGTTGGCCGGAATTAAAAAAGGCCAAAAACGAAGGCCGGACGATCGTCTTCATCGACGAGAGCGGACTGAGCGAGCGCCCGCACCGCTGCCGCACTTGGGCGCCGCGGGGACAGACGCCGCCACGTCGATCAGCTCGTCTTCGAGCAGTCGCGCCTGGCCGTGAAAGTGTGCGCGAGTGTTTGCTGACGGATCCCGCCGCTGCGTCTATCAGGCAACGGTACCCACTACACGTCCAGCGACAGACTATACAGCGCGAATGATACCTCAGCGCTCCGGAGCGGCGGTTCCGTCGGAATCCGTTCGAATCCTATGGCAGAGATGATGAAAACGCCCAACCCGAGTTGCATCATTACATCTCGGAAATCTCCGAGAGCGCTGACGTTCGGGCGGGCTCTGCTCTGTCCTTGGGAACCCAGGAAAGGGTAGCAGGGGTTAATGTCGCCATTTCCAGCCATAATGACGAAGGAATCATCCATGAAAACAGCTAACCCGCGCATCCTAACGATCAACGGCGGCTCCTCGAGCATCAAGTTCGCGCTGTTAGAGGTGGGTGATTCGCTGCGACGGATTCTGGAGGGGCGGGATTGAGCGGATTGGGCTACCGGAGGCCACCTTACGGTTGAAAGGCTTGCACCAGGCGGACAACTTGTCGCGTCTAGTGACGGCGCCGGATCACACGGTGGCGGTAGGCGTTCTGATGGATTGGATCGAGGAACGCAGCGGGCGTGAAGCATTATCCGCGGTCGGGCATCTCTGAGGAGGGAGCAGCCGAGATTGTGCACTCTGAGCTGGGTTTGGGGCTGTCACAGACAAAAATCCAAAGGCTAATCGCAAAATCCCGCATTACTGATCTACGCAACGGTGGCCAGCACAGCTATGTATCGGCCCGGCGGCTGTTCTGGGTGATTCGCGAGTTGCAAGCCGTCGCCAATGGAAAATCAACCGAAGGGCTGTGCTGATAGCTTCTGAGTTGCCGACCAACCATCCAAAGTCCCCTCATCCGGTGCGCGCCGAGCAGCTTCGCTCGCTGCGCAAGGGCGTCCTTTTGTCGAACCGTGGCTGCAGCGCCGTGCCTGCCGAACCCTGATGTTTATCATCTTCCTATGGTCAAGGAGCACAGGCTGGGCGATATCATCGCGAACTCCGTCACGCATGGCGTGGGCGCTGTACTCGCTCTCGCAGGAGCGGTTGTACTCGTGGTCACAGCGCTGGGTAGGACCGTTTGGCAGGTTGTCAGTTGCTCGGTCTTTGGCGCCACTCTGGTGCTGGTCTATGTCTGCTCGACGCTGTATCACTCGCTCGTCCGCACCCGTGCGCGTCACGTTCTGCGAATCATTGACCATTCGGCAATTTATCTGCTGATCGCCGGAACCTATACTCCGTTCGTCCTCGTGCCGCTGCACGGGCAGTTGGGATGGCTTCTGTTCGCCATTGTGTGGGGCCTCGCCCTCCTGGGAATCATCTTCAAAAGTTTGGCAATAGAACGATTCGCCATCGCGTCGGTCGTCGTGTATCTGGGAATGGGCTGGCTGGTCGTGTTTGCGATGCGACCGTTACTGCACGCGCTCACCTGGCACGGCATATTCTGGATTGGGCTGGGTGGCCTGTTCTATACCGCGGGCATTGTGTTCTACGCTCTCGACCGTCTGTCTTACTTTCATGCGTTCTGGCATCTCTTTGTGCTGGCCGGAAGTACCTGTCACTACTTCGCCGTGCTGTTCTACGTTGCCCAGCCGCGCAATTGACGCGGAAAGGCCTAGCCGCTGCTCGCCGTCAGCTTTCCCTGCTATTTTGCTGTTGGCTATCTGTACGGGCTCACGAACGAGCGCTAGCTGGTGGGGAATGCATATGAATGTGCGCGGCGGTTTACAGGTCTGGCAGGAACGGATTTCGACTACACGCGAGGGAGTCCGCTCAGTGGATTTCCCCGTGTTGCGACTTACGACTCGACAACAAATTGTCCAAGTAGCGTGACTTCATTTGCTGGCTGGCCATGACCTGCTTCAGCGGAGGCAACTTGAGAATCACACCAAGGATGGCGGCCATGGCTCGATGGCTGGCAAGGGCCTGATTGTCGAAGATGAGGTTCTGGAGTCCGCCCCGCTCAATGGCCATTACCACCGTGCGATGGGCGGTATTCACTGGCGTGATAACGCGCTGACCTCGTTGCTTCAGGCTGATGGCCTGCTTGTCGCAGACCCGGGCGCACACGCCGCAACCTAGGCAGATCTCTTCGTTGACCTTGGCCTTCTTGCGTTTGTGGTGGCGCGGATCTCCCGCAGAAACCATACCCATCGCTTCCACCGGACATACATCCGCACATTTCATACAACCGGAGCATTTGTCGTCGGTGATTGCGGGCAGGAAGTTGGTGGTGCTGATGGGATTAAGAACGGTGAACCGTTTGGCCGCCAGCATGGCTTCACAACAGCATCCGCAGCAGTTACAGATGAAGGCTACGCGCTCGCGCACGTTCTCCCCGAATTGCACCAGGTTGCGGTCACGGGCTTGAGCGAGCAGATCGTGACATTCTGTCTTATCCAGCGGGCGGGCGATGCCGTGTTTAATCAGCGAGCTCGCAGTGGAGTTGAAGGTCATGCAGATGTCCATCGGCGCTTCGCAGTTGCGACCCAGATGCGACAGCTTGTGACGGCAATAGCAGGTGCCGATGCCGATGTGCGAAGCCGTCTCGACTACTTGGGAGGCGCGTTCGTAGTCGAGCACGTGTAGCGCGTTTTCCGCTGTCAATATGCGCTCGTTGACGAAGACCCGCCCTATTTGTGTCTCGCCGGTGGCGAAGAGGGCTTTGACAAAGTCCTCCTCGACATTGAGGTATTGGTAGAAAAGTTCGGCGAGGAGTTTCTGATCGTAGTGGTCGCCGATGCGCATCATGGAGAACTCGAAGAAGCCGGCCATCGGCGGCGGCAATACGAACGTCTGGCCATGACGCGAGTCGATGTCGAGCATCATGCCGCGTGAGGCGAGCGCTTCGAGGATGTTGCGGGCCTCGGTTTCGGACTTCTTCCAGAGGCGCCCTGCGGTTTCGGCCGTGAAGGGCTTGATAGGAAGCAACGCGACGAGTTCAGCCTCTCTCGGCGTGAACAGCACCTCGAGGATTTGGAACAGCAGTTCTGTCGGAGGGGCCCCTTGTGGGAAGCGGTTGATCCGCTCCGTCAGTTTGCGATAGCCCTCCCTGGCGGTGTGGTGCGACATAGAGATAGCTTAGACCGAATCCCGCTCGACGTGTCTTCCAGCCTCTAACTCTTCTTCGATGTCACGGCGAAAAACGCGACGTATTCCTGTTCAACCTTCTTGCTTCCGCATTTCGGGCAACGGATGTCGCCTTTGTCGTGCTCACTGAGGGTGAGGACTAACTCAAATGACTTCCGGCACTTTTTGCAAACATAATCATAAACGGGCATGGTCGCCTCCCGCAGAGATTGCTGCAAACCAAATCTAGTCCAGTTCCCGGGTTGAAAAAAGCCCGACGCAACAGAATGCCTTGAAACCGAGCCGCTGGGAGCAACTGGCGCTGTTCTGGGAACTGCGGCCGACTTCTGCAGGAAATCCGCGCTTGATATTCGCCTATACTGCCCCGCATGCCCGATGACGAGAAACAACGTGAACTCTTATTCTGCATGCAGGTCGTGGAGCGATGTCCCGTTATTTCCCCTCCGTCGCTTTTCTAACGACCCGCGCATCGACCTGCTTCACGTCCACATCGGGGTGCTGCTTCGCGAGAGCATCTCTTTTTCTCTTGGAATGGGAATCGGACTCTGGCATTGCCTTGCCAGTAAGTGTCTCGCACGACTCTCCGACTTTAGCCCCACAAGCTGGACATTCGACATCCATTGATTTCAGCATGGCTTGAGTCTACGCCGACTCGGGACGGGCATCATCCGCCAGAAGAAGCATCATCGTTCGAACTCTCGCTCGGGTGCCTTATTCCGTAGCACCATCTACTCGCATCTTCTTCAGTCGGGTGTGGTGACAATCCGGACTGCTCCCTTAGCAGAATCGCAGAATCCGTGAAAGCACTCTCTGAATGTGGAGTTGCAAACGACTCACGTGCGGTTGGTCGCTGGGAAATTGGGCTGGATACCCTACACCTTGCCGTTCCACATCACCCACCTCTTTTCTTAAGTACCTGATTGACGCGAACGTCGGTCTGATGTGAACAGAGGTAATTCTACGACCGATTTTTCCCCTCGGCGCAACAAATTTCGGTGCCGTCAAGGCATTTTCGCGACAGTGTCTTGACTCAGCGTGAAATGGGTGCCCTGATGAAAGCGACGAAAGCGAGCAGCAGTCTGCCTTTAAGCTACCGCTGCCATGCTCCCGCCTTCCTTATCCTCTGCTCCAGCAGCAGTGGGTTTCTTACCAATTATTTCGGCCTCCGCTTGAAGCCAATCATCGAGGTCGTGATCGTTTTCACAGCCCCGTTCCTCGTAAAGCTGATGGGCACGTACACGAATCAAATCCTCGGTCAATTCGAGCGAGCCTTGCTCGGGCTTTGAGACATCCATGGCAGACCTCCTGCATAGTGCAACGTTATTCGGGTTTATCCTCCCGCGTGTTCCACACCCATTTGGCTAGCGCGGAGAAGATGTTCATACCTGCATCGTGCAGGTTCCTAGTGACTTGTACCAGCAATAAAACCGCCAGCACCAACCAACAAGTGACGCTCATAGGCTCCACTACGCTGCTTCCTGTCTGCTGGTGGAAACCATATCCAGAAGTACGCCGCCTCTAGTACGCTTGTAGTCTAAGATAGTTCCGCCAGCACTTAATTTTCGTCCGTCTGCGCACTCGACTCCACATGGCTCCTCCCTTCTATTCAGTCCTCTCAGGATACGCAAGCGATGTTGCAAACTGGTTAAATTTGGCAGACGCGGACGCCCGAACAGGGCTGAAATATTAGCCGGAGGATGGGTCATGCTCGATACCGCACTGCTTACGTCGATTGCTCAGCAAATGATGAGTAGCAACACAGTTGATGTGAATGGGAAGGCTGTGCCCGTCCGCCGCACCAGCGCCGACATCACCTAAGAACTCTGGCTTTCACCATGGACGGGAGGGAATATCAGGCCATTGAACAGAACGCCGAGAAGCGGAGCCGCTAGGGACAGCTAGCGCGGGAGGGGCATCAGGTGGTCAGTTTAAGGATTCGGAAACGAACAGATTTGTGGCGGTCGCGGTCGATGGGGAGGTCACAGTGTATGGTGGCCGGGAGCATCGGAAGAAGTCGGCAGGTTAGCGGTGCCACTTCAAAATAGCGAACTCTCCAGAAGGGAAGAAAGAGCAGGGAAGCGTGAGCGGCCAGTATCCGCTCAAGCCAATGGCGAAGCCCCGCTCAATCGCAGGGCTCCGCCACGGCGAGAACCAGTTTCGGTACAACTTCGGCCCCGCGGCGGATTTAGCACAGGATCTTCGGCGCGTTGTTCCGTCTCCGGCCATGTCACGACAGGATCGGCTGCTCGCCTCTTCGATCATAATTGCGGCAGGCGCGGAAGCCGTTTTCCAGTTGCGCGGTAAGCCGCGGATGAGCACGAAATCTCTGGGCAAGTTCCTCACGAACTTCATGATGAGAGGATTGATTGAGTGGCAGTCCGGAAAAACGAAAATTGCACGCCCGAAAACACTTCCCCAAGATTATCCACGCCTGATCGAGGCGCGTCAGGAACTGGATTAAGCTCTCGTTCTTTCGACGTGCCAGCATGGCCAACGTGCTGTCTTCGTCGCATGCGGTGGCGACACACTTGATGGGACTCAACACTCCCACGGTTATGTCGCTGTACGCTACCAATTCTGTGATACTGGGAAAGTGCAAAGAAGGATCCAATAAGTTCTTGCTGGCGCTTTCGGTTACCTTGCCTCGCGGTTTTCCAGCAGTAGACTTGCGGCGATCTTCCACGATAGTGGGTTGCCTGACCGGCAAGGGCGACGGCATTCAATGCAGTCACCCTCAGCGGTTCGATGGACCGCACGGCCCCGTAGAGATGACGTTTCACCGACAGGCGAACAAGGGGCAACATGGAACGAATCTGGTTGAGTCACTACCCACCCGGGGTTCCGGCTGAGGTCAATGTGCATGAGTTCGCCTCGCTGAAGGACGTGCTGTTGCGCAGCTGCCAGCGCTTCGGCCCATTGCCCGCCTTCAGCAACATGGGCACCTCGATGACCTATGCCGAACTCGACGGATGGAGCCGCAACTTCGCCGCCTACCTGCAGAAGACGCTAGGGCTGCATAAGGGCGATCGGGTGGCGATCATGTTGCCCAACCTGCTGCAGTATCCGGTGGCACTGTTTGGCGTGCTGCGGGCAGGCTTGGTGGTTGTTAGCGTCAATCCGCAGTACACGCCACCCGAGTTGGAGCACCAACTCAAGGACTCGGGCGCCGTGGCCGTCGTGGTACTGGAGAACTTTGCCCACGCCCTGCAGGAGGTGCTGGACAAAAACCCGACGCTGAACCCGGTCGTCATCACGACCGAGGTCGGCGACATGTTTCCGCTGGTCAAGGCGCTGCTTACCAACGTCGTGGTGAAGTATGTGAAGCATATGGTGCCGGCGTGGAAGATTTCGGGCGCTACTACGTTCAACGCTGCGTTGCGCGCGGGGCGTGGGCGGGAGGTGGAGGACGTGCCGCTGAACCATGATGACACAGCCTTCCTGCAGTACACCGGCGGCACCACCGGAGTGGCCAAGAGCGCGGTGCTGACACACGGCAACCTGGTGGCAAACGTGCAACAGTTGGGGGCGTGGATGGCGCGTGACTTGGTGGACGGCAAGGAGGTGTTCGTCTGTCCGTTGCCGTTGTATCACGTCTACGCACTGACCTCCAGTCTCGTGTTCATGAGGGTCGGCGCCCATACCGTCCTGGTGACCAACCCGAGGGACATGCACGCCTTCATCCACGACCTCAAGAAATACCCCTTCACGATCATCATCGCTGTCAATACGCTGTACCGGGCGCTGCTCGATGCACCTGAATTTGCGGAGGTGGACACGCGCGCCCTGAAGGTGACCAGCGCCGGGGGCATGGCCGTGCAACGCGCGGTGGCCGAACGCTGGAAGCAGCGCACCGGCGTGACCATCATCGAAGGCTACGGATTGACCGAGGCCTCTCCGGTGGTGATAGCCAACCCACTGGACATCGAGGAGTGGACCGGAGCCATCGGCATGCCAATTCCGTCGACGCAAGCCACTATCCTCGACGAGAGCGATAACGAACTCGCGGTCGGCGAGGTGGGAGAGATCAGCGTGCGCGGCCCGCAGGTCATGCGGGGGTACTGGAACCGGCCCGATGAGACCGAGAAGGTTTTCACCCTCGACGGCTGGTTGCGCACCGGCGACATGGGGTTCGTGGACGAGCGCGGCTACTTCAGAATCACGGACCGGAAGAAGGACATCATCATGGTCTCCGGCTTCAATGTCTTCCCGAATCAGATCGAAGACGTCGTCGCAATGCATCCCGGCGTGGCCGAGGTTGGAGCGATAGGCGCACACGACGACAAGTCCGGCGACGTCGTCAAGATCGTCGTGGTGAAACAGGATCCGGCGCTCACTGAACAGGCCCTGCTCGAACATTGCCGGCAATACCTGACCGGCTACAAGATGCCCAAGATCGTAGAGTTTCGCAACGAGCCCCTGCCGAAGTCCAACCTGGGCAAAATCCTGCGCCGTCAATTGCGCGAGGCACCTGCTCCGGTTGGCGCCGTTCCGACGGGCAGTACCACAACACCTTGAGTGAGGCGCAAACGATGGAGCGGTTGCCTGCGGCCACCGCTGTCGAGATGCTTCGAACCTACCGCTCGAGGCCAAACAGCGAAGTAGGCGATGGTCTGCTTAACTTGAGGCCGCGCGGCTGCATCGGGCCGAGCACCGGCCGCGCCTAGGACGAACCTGGGGCGGCAATGCCGACACCAGTCTGACCTTCGACCCAAGCCAAGATCTACTGGCGCGGATGGCGCATCTTCCGGTTCCCTTGTAACATTGGATATTCTCACGGCGCTCCCATGTCTGCTTTCCCTCCGGCTCTGTTTCCCATCGCGGCGTTGAATCTTAACCAACGTCAATATTGACAAACCACACTGTAACTACTACCTTGTAGGCAATGCTGCAGTGCAGCAAAATAGGACACCATGCCCAGAGTAATTCAGCACGAGTCCACCACACCTCACACTCGGGAGTCATCCTTTATTTCTCTGCTGAGCTGGGAAGGGGGGTGCCTATGTCACTCATTGCACCGGCTGTAAACGTTCGCCTGAAGTCGGTCCTGATCGCAACTGATTTCTCAGAAGCATCTGCGAAACCCCTCCGCCATGCTCTTGCCATCGCCCGGCACTATGGGGCGAAATTCTGCCTCGCGCACGTCGTCTCCTCGTCGGGATTCTCTCTCGTTGGCCCAGACGCAGTAGCCGCGGCCACCGGGGCCGCCTGGAGGGATGTTCGGCAATTGGAGGACGATCTCGCTCAAAGTGGGACACTGGCCGGTCTGCGTCATGAGTTCATCGTCCGGCAAGGTGATGTATGGGAAGAGTTGGACAAAGTAGTGAGGCAAGAACAAGTGGATCTGATGGTCATCGGCACACACGGCCGACGAGGTTTGGGGAAGCTGCTTTTTGGGTCAGTGGCGGAACAGATCTTTCGTCACACCGATTGCCTTGTTCTGACCGTTGGTTCAGGTTCATTTCAAGAGGCCCCAGTCGAGAGCACTAGCTTAGTTTGGCCCTTTCTGTTCGCTACGGACTTCGGTGAAGCTTCTTTGCATGCCCTGCCATATGCCATCTCGTTCGCCAATCACTTCGGAGCAAAACTCGTTTTGCTCCATGTTGTCTCTCCAGTCTGGGGTTCCGAGGGTTTTCGTTGGCACACTGGCGGCGACCTCATGCAAATGCGAGAGAAGGCTCGCATGGCGAGCCTAAGGCGGCTTCAGGAATTGGTGCCGCAGAACACTGAGCTGGCAGTCAAACCTGAATTCATAGTCGAGTTCGGATCGCCGAGTGAACAAATCCTGCGGGCAGCTGAGACTTTCCAAGTCGACGCCATCATTATGGGTTTGCATCGCTCAGCCCATATCGATATGGCCTCCCACGCGCTGTGGACCACTGCGTACGAAGTGGTACGCGGTGCAAGTTGCCCCGTCTTGACGGTGAGGAATTGAGGCGAGATTCCTAGGAGATGATGACCCACACCGGATAACCACTGGCCCTGGTTACGGTGCCGCAACGTGGATCTCAATTGACGAAAACAAGGGCTTTGCATGAATTGCCGTCGTGTCGTCAAGGTGAGAGGACTTCCGGAAGGATGATCGCCGATCATAGATGTGTGTTCGGCAAGCCGGAGGTTGGCCAGAGACCGGCTTGTAGGAGATGTCGGGTTAGGGTTCGTTTGGATGGCAGGCAACAGGAAATTACTTCACACGGTGGAAGTCACAGGTTCGAATCCTGTAGCGCCCACCAACCGAATCAATCACTTGCAGAGCATCTTCGTGTTCTCCGTTGCTCCAGAACGCTCCAATTGCTCCGCTATGTGCCTCAAATCATTGTGTGATCGGAGAAGCCCCATCCATCCGGATCGCCCCATCGGAAGGTCGCGATCCACACTTGCAAAGTCTATGGGTCAAGAACGCAAGCGATGCATCAGGGAGATGTCGTCCATAACCGTTATGCCGACTTTGCTTAAGAATCCCTTTGCCACGGGATCGTAGAAATCCTCGTCTCTAGTGCAGAGGATATTCGCTTCGCCGATGACTGCTGTCTGCATTACGACGATGTCGTTTACGTCCCGGATGGGCATAGCAAGCAGTGGAGTCAAAGACACGATCTCCGCCACGTCGTGCAGATAGCGGACGAAATCGTAGGTGCGCTCCTCCGTCAAGCCATAGAACGCCTGGAGGCGTGGATACCGGAGGACCCGGGCGAGTCCGTGGGAACTCTCGGTCGCGCGAACGAGAATCGTGGTATCAAGGACGATTCTCACTGATGAGGACGATAGCCAGGGCGAGTGCTTCGGATTGCCTCGGTGATGACTTCGTCGGCCTCGTCAGGAGAGGCGGGGCTGCGGTTGGCGTCCACTTCAGCGAAATACTTCCTCAGTTCTTCTGCAATTTCCCCCCGCCGCTCGTCTGGGACAGCGGGGGGCTCGAAGGCGTGGACGCTGATTGCCTCGTCTTCTAGGACCCGACGACCCAACAGCCTTTCAATGAGCAGCTTTTGGTCCGGAGAGAGATCTCTGGCTCGGTGAATCATAATGGCAATCCAATTCCATTACAGACAGTTTCAGTCTAGGGTTTTTCCGCGGCGTTGTCACGCAGAACCTGTCCTCTGTATCGAGCGGCAGGTGACCCCAAAATCAAACCTTGGTTAGATGGAAGCAGCCCATCCAACCGGATCGAGCCATGGGCAGCCGCGATCACGCCACCGCGACATCGGAACCGCCTTGGATCGCGGGTGCCAATGCATCGTGCTCTTCGGAGAGAATTACCTGCACCAGCCGCTGTTGCGCCTGCCGCTTCGCTTCGATACGCGCCTGCGTATAGACCTCGAGTGTAAAGCGGCTGCTGGCATGGCGCATGAGTTCCTGGACGACCTTTACGTTCTCCCCATTCGCGATCAGCAGGGTTGAGTAAGTATGCCGAAACGTATGCCACCCGATCCTTTTGCGGATTCCAGCGCGAATTGCTGCTGGGCGGATGATCTTTTGCAGCACGATGTCTGGCCAGAACGGTTGTTCCCCGTTGACATGAGGGCTCGCAAATATCCAGTCGTTGGGATTCCGATATTTGCTGCTCTCTTTCCAGAGCCAGAGATCAGCCGCCACGCGCTCATCCAAGGGGACCGGTTTGCGAGATGCCTCGGTCTTGCAGGTACCAATCTTTCCTAAGTAAATAGACCGCTGGACATCGATGGTCAGGTTCGAAAAATCGACATCGAGCCACTTGAGAGCGAACAATTCGCTGCGTCGTAGCCCTGTCGTCACATCGAGCATAACCATCAAGCGGAAGCACGAATCCAACTGCAGCAGAAGGCCCAGGATCTCATTGGGGTCCAGCACCTCCGGGGTGCTCTTACGCTTCGCGCTTTGACGAACCAATTTGATCGGGTTTCTGCCTTGTTCGAGCCACTCGTAGCGTATTGCATGATTGAACAGCAAACTGAATAGATTGCGGATCTTTGCTTTCGTTGGGTTGGCCAACGGAGTGCCGTCGGCCCGTTGTAGCCCCCTCAGCCAATGCTGAACTGCCATAGTTCGTACCGCACCAAGGCCCATCTTTCCCCAGTACGAACGAATCCACTTATTCAGGTAATACTTGTACACAATACGCGTCGCGTGAGAATGCCAGTCGGCGTCTGGCGAGAGCTCCGTGTGAACATAATGATCGATCAAGTCGGCGATCAGAAGAGGATGCACAGGCTGGCGATTGCGATCCGCGTTAACCTGCATTCTGAGCCCGTTCACGGCATCTAGCGCCTCTTCCTTCGTCGGATACCGCTCGACGGACCCGATGACAGCGGTCCTGCGTATGCGTTTTCCCGCCGCGTCATTCTCCCGCCAGAGAAACTCCCAGCAATTCGATCCAGACTTTCGCTTTGCACACCTGAGATAACCTCGTTGATAATGCCGGCCCATGTTGAATCCCTCCTGCTACGACCGTATCAACTCACTCATGGCTGTCGCGTGCGCTCTAGCTGTTCTCTTATGCAGACACACGGCAGCCGATTTCCAAAGCAGGAACTGATGAACTGATGGGCCAGGTTCTGAGTGCGGCCGGCAAGGCTGGCATTCAGCCCGACTCAGGAGAAATCCGGCTCCTGAGGGTTCTCGCAGGGCATCGCCATTTCTCCGCTCACGCGAAGGCGATTTTTCATCAACTGACACGAATGTGGACAACGCAGGGAGTAGGAAACTCGGAATCGATGGATGCTAGGGCGTTTACCGTTACCAATCCGCGAAATTGAGCGGCCGAACAGCCATTTCAACGGTTTGGGCGTTACACAGCCAATTGACGCGGAGCGGACATAACAGGTTGGACTTGACAGATGAAAATATCCCCCCAGATCCACGTCGACCAGCTCCTGCAGCCCCTGGGGTGCGCAAACGAAACGATCAAATGCGTGATATTCTTATTCAACGCTGATGCTTGCTCAAGGTGGCAATAAATGGATCCCGTTCATCTCAGTCAGCTTGCGGTTACCATTCTGGCGCCATATCTGGCGAAGGCCGCGGGTAAGGCATCCGAAAAAATGGGCGAGGATGCCTGGAACAAGCTGAAGTCGCTCTACGACTCGGTCGTACGCAAGTTCGCATCTGATCCTTACGCCAGTCAGACTCTCATCCGTGCGCAAGAGCTCCCGGACGACGCGACACGTTGTTCGGCCCTTATAGCAGTTCTTGCCGAACACTTGAAGAGCGACGCGGACTTTCTCGCCGAAGTTGCGGACTCGGTTCGCGGGGCAGAAGCCATCGAACGGACTCACATTCACCAGAGAATCAGCATATCCGGCCAGTCTCGGGACGTGACGCAGATTGGATCTGTCGGTGGCAATGCAATCCTGGACCGGAACCGCGAGACCTAATCCGTGGCCGACCCCAGACGTATCGACCAGTCGATCACCGCCCAGCAAGGCTCCCAAATCCGCGACATCTTACAGATCGGAACCGTCGAGCAACTCTCGATCCGCGTTCTTAACGGTCTGGATCGGTTGCCAACGCGCTACGACGGGAACATTCGAAGCTTCCTGGAATATTACTTGGGCTCGTCGGACCAACCGGTAGCTTTCGGCGGGCGGCAAGCGGCTCTCGACCAACTCGACGCCTGGTTCAACGACTCGCATTCTGTCCGTTACGCAATGCTGTTGGCCCGCGCTGGTATGGGCAAGTCTGCGATTCTCGCCCGATGGGTTACCAGGCTGAGCACGGTGACGAGTGCCGTCGCGACCCACATTGTGTTCGTTCCCATTAGAGCAGTTCCTTAGAAGCTATATCCGAAAGTGAGGGGAGGCAGTAGGCTGCAGATGGCGATCTCCGCAAGCCCAGCCATGCCACGACCATATTCGGATGATTTGCGCTGCAAGCTTCTGCAGGTCTATGAGCGAA
>DATCCF010000191.1:0-6730 GCA_036511435.1 Terriglobales bacterium
CTCGATTTCGACAACTCCGGCAACCTGGTCGCCGGGACCGACGGCAGCGGGCTGATCTATCGCATCTCTCCGCAAGGCGAAGCCTTCGTACTGTACAGCGCGCCCAAGAAGGAGATCACCGCTCTTGCCGTGGATTCGCAAGGCAACATCTATGCAGCCGGAGCCGGCGAGAAGCGCGGCGCAACTCCGCCGTCAGCACCGATGAGCGGCGTTCCTTTGGCCGCAGCGCCGACTATCGGTGGAACCGTCATCACGCTGGGCGCGCAAGGCAGTTCAGCGGGAACCGGCGCGTCCCCTTCCACGTTCACGGCAATTCCCTACCCCACCGTGACCAACGTCGGCGGATCCGAAGTCTACCGCATCGCGCCGGATGGTTCACCGAAGACGCTGTGGTCGTCGCGTGAAGATTTGGTTTATGCGCTTGCGTTCGATCAAGCGGGGCGTTTGCTGGCAGGCACAGGAAATCGGGGCAAGATCTATGTCATCGCCGACAACGACTACACCGACCTGACCAAGGCCAGCGCCAACCAGGTGACCGCCTTCGCGCGCGCGCCGAAGGGTGGGCTGTACGCGGCCACCAGTAATCTGGGAAAGATTTTTCTGCTCGGCCCGAAGCCGGTCGAGCAAGGCACCTACGAGAGCGACACCTTCGACGCGAAGAACTTCTCCCAGTGGGGACGGGTGGAAGTCCGCGGCAGCGGCAGCTTCGATCTGTTCGCGCGCAGCGGCAACGTGGACAACCCCGACCGCAACTGGAGCTTGTGGAAGCAGGTCGATCTGCAGAAGGACCTTCCGGTGGATGCGCCTTCGGCGCGCTTCCTTCAGTGGAAGGCGGTGTTGCATCCCGGCAAATCGGTGGCAGCCATTGAAAGCGTAAGCCTGAATTACCTGCCCAAGAACGTCGCTCCTGAGGTGGAGGATGTGACCGTCGTCGTCGGCTCGCGGGTCCCGGCAGGCATGCACACCGAACCGGAGAGCTCCACGCCGAACCCTTATGCGCCTCCCATCCCCATGGTTCGCGACAAACATTCCATCGCGGTGAAGTGGAACGCGCACGACGAGAACGACGACTCGCTGCTCTATAGCGTTTACTACCGCGGCGACGGCGAGGGCCGCTGGAAGCTGCTGCGCGACGGGCTTGAGGAGCGGTTCGTCAACCTCGACTCCGATTTCTTCCCCGACGGAGGCTACACCATTCGCGTAGTCGCCTCGGACGCGCCTTCGCACTCGCTTGAGGACACCTTGACGGGCGAGGGCATCAGCCCCCGCTTTGAGGTGGACAACACCCCGCCTCACATTGAGTCGCTGAGCAGCAAAGTCGAGGGAGATAAACTACGCGTGACGTTCCGCGCGGTGGATAGCTTCTCGCCCATCAGCCGCGCCGAGTACTCGCTGGATGCGAGCGACTGGCAAACCGTCGAACCCGTGGGACATATCTCGGACTATAAAGTGGAGAACTACGATTTCAATGTGCCCGTTCCGGCAGCAAGTGCGAGCGAGAGCAAGGGTGATGCGGGCAAGCGCACCGCCAGCAGCGGCGAGGAGCACACGCTGGTCATCCGCGTGTACGACCGCTTCGAGAACATGGGAATCAGCAAAGTGGTGGCGAAGGCAGCGGCAAAGGGCGGGCGGTAGGGTCCATTTGATTTGGAACGCTGAGATTACCTGGAGCAATTCCAGAGTTCCTGTATCCGGTGTTGGGTGGAGCACGCCTTTCAGGCGTGCATACCAAGGCTGCAAAAAAGGGCGAGGCTTTAGCCGCTGAGGTGAAGGTTCTGGTTACCTCAGCGGCTAAAGCCAGAGTCATGAGGCGCCTTACGGCACGGCTGAATCCGTGCCCCTTCAAGTCTGGTGGTGCTTATCAATAATCCCGGCAAACGCTGGTTCCAATTCCGTCATCGGCGCACTTCTCCATGAACCTTCGCACGATTGTCGATAGCTTCGCTCTGCTGGCCTGCTCGGTGTACGGCACCATTCCGCTGTTCTGGTTTGTGGTGCACCCGTTTGTGGTCCGCTGGCGCGCAACTGGGCGGCGCGCCTACGCTTTCATCATTCCCGTGTGGGGCGGATTTATCGCCATCGCCTTTCTGTCGATGTGGCCGTTTCGCTCGCTCCACTTTTATGCGAGTTGGTTTGCCTGGGCACCGGCTGCCGTCTTCTTCCTTCTGGGATTCTCGATTTACCGCGCCGGGTTCCAGCGATTCGACCGGGCGCAGGTTTCTGGCTTGGCCGAACTTGAGCCGGACCGCCATCGCCAGCAACTGATCACAACTGGTATTCGCGCGCGCGTGCGCCATCCTATCTATCTCGGTCATCTCTGCGAGATTATTGGCTGGTGCCTCGAAACGGGATTGGTCGTGTTGTATGCACTGGCGGGTTTCGCCGTGATCGCCGGAGCGGTGATGATCGGCATGGAAGACCGTGAACTGGAGGCGCGCTTCGGGGAAACATTTCGTGAGTATCGGCAGCGAGTGCCTGGCGTACTGCCAAGAGTTGGAAAAAGTTGACCACGGATTTACACGGATGAACACCGATCTGTAGGAGCAGTCCCAGGATTGATGTATCGGGGCATGGACGGTCTGCATCAGGGCGGATCGTTGCCGCTATAGGGGTCCTTCGACTCGCTGCGCTCGCTCAGGATGACAGAGGTTGAGGAATGACAGTGGAAAAGGTTTTTCATTCCTATGGGTGGGCCGCAGGCCCATGTAACGCTCAGAATGACAGCGAGTAAATCCGAAGACGGCTGAGCACTGAAACCACCCTAGCCCCTAATCCCTAGCCCCTAATCCCTAGCCCCTAATCCCTAACCCCTTATCCCAGCCCCTGTCTTTCTGCGCGATAATGGAATCGTATGTTGAATCAGATTAACCCGCTCACTTCCCAACAAGCCAAGACCGAAGACGCCGTCGATCTGCTGCTGGGCTGCCATCAGCGCATTCGTCACTTCACCGGCGTAGCCATCAAGCTGGCACATGCGCAGGGTGCCGCTACCGAAGAGATCGGACAGGCTGCGGCCGCCGTTCACCGCTATTACAGCGTCTCGCTGCCGTTGCACGAAGCCGATGAGGACCAGACGCTTCAACCTCGTTTGCGCGCCGTTGCGGACGAGCAGGTCCGCCACGCGCTGCTGGCGATGGGAGAGCAGCATCAGGTAATCGATGAGTTGATCGGGCGGCTGCTGCCCTTGCTGGTGCTGGTAAGAAACAACCCCGACACCCTGCCTGAAGTTGGCGGCGAGATGTGCGCCATCACGAAAACGCTGGAAGAAATATTTCGCGCGCATCTGCAGATGGAGGAAGAAGTCATCTTCCCGGCCATTCGCCAAGTTTTGCCGGAAAGTGCGCGTGCGGAGATACTGCGCGAAATGCAGGAGCGGAGGAAGCCGTAGCCAGTAGCCATTCGTCAGTTGCCAGTTTTTGCCGACGACTGATGGCGACCAACTGCAAACTGGCCGCTGACAACTTCCGCGGAGGAAGCAGGGGTCAGGGACGAGGGGTTAGGGATTAGCAGAAACCAAGGCCCCCAACCCCTAGCCCCTAGCCCCTAATCCCTAGCCTCACCTTCCCACGATGTCGCCCTTCAGTCCGCTGACGGCAGCCATGACCTCATCCTGCTCCTTCCGCGGAACCTTGAACTTGTTCAGCGTTTCCGTCAGGTGTGCGGCCGAGATATTCCAATCGGCGGCGGTGATATGCAAACCGGTGTGCGCCGTCTTCATGTCCTGGCCGGTGTAGATGCACGGGCCGCCGGTCGCCACGCAGAGGAAATCAATTACATGCGCCTCAACCCTCGCCTTCGAGGTGTCGTTCAGACCGGTGAAGAACTTGCCGAGTTGCGGATCGGTCGCCAATCGGCCAATGAAGTCTTTGGTCACGGCCACCAGCGCGTCATACCCGCCGAGCCGGGTGTAGAGTGAATCGCCGGCGGCCGGAGCCACCGGTTGCGGGGACGCAGCCGCGGCGTACGGCGCAGCGCCCGCGATTACCACGAAGGCTAGCAACATCGTTGCAAGAAATTTCTTGTGCATGTTCGGTCTCCTTAAGGAAGTGGAATTACAAGCGGAGAACACCACGTTGCAGCCAGCATGCACTCGTCGTGATTCAAGCTCATGTGCGGCCGGACAGGTGCCGATCAACCCCGAGAGCCGAATCCATAACCAAAGGGCACTTGTGTCCCTGACACGAGTTGTTCGCGGAGGGCGTTTGCCGATATGTTTTCGTGGTTTCCGTTTGCTAAATCATTTACGTGGCCCACACAGCTTGCGGATTTTACAACGAAGGAATTTTTCGCGACATTGTTTTTTCTGGCATCTGAGGCCGCTAGTTAAGGCTAACGCAGTTTCACCTTATAGTGCATTGGCGACGGGTGGAGCACGACTTCAGGCGTGCATTGTGGGCCGCAATTTCTGATCCGCGCTTTAGCGCCTGCGGTACATGGATTTGGTGGAAGCCCCCTGCTTTAGCAGGGGGGAGCTGGACTTTAGTCCAGCTGAAAGGGAGTCGATTTTGAAATGGGCTTTAGCCCCGGGATTTCTCGATGCCCGGCGCTAAAGCGCGTGATCAAAGCCGAACTTTTCCCGGAGCGCTGAAGCGCTCCTTCCCCCGCATAAATGCGGGGGCTTCCACCAAGAAGTACACTCCAAAGGGTTTGCACAGCGTTGTTCCGCAGCCCGTGAAGCCGGTTTCACGAGCGATGGCCAGATGCATCGCTGAACCTGGATTATTCATGAATGCACGTAGTTTTTGGGTGTCATCCCGAGCGACGAGCGCAGCAAGGAGTCGAGGGACCCCTTTGGCCGCCAGCCATCTCAAACTTGTTGCTACGCCACGCGGCCACACTGTGATTTCTCGCAGCTATAGGGGTCCTTCGACTCCGCACCCGCCCGACCCGCAAAAGAGGCGGGTCGGAAAATCCTTGCGGGCGCTTCGCTCTGGATGACACCTTGCGCTCATGAATAATCCAGGTGAAGAGATGTGCAGACCCTCGCATGTTAGCTTTGGAAGGTCGAGCCGGCGAGCCTGAGAGCGACCAGCATGAAAACAAAATATTTTCACATCTATTGTGCGTCAGTTTGCGCCCATCAGAGTAGGGCATTACTGAAGGGGAATCGCGGGCAGTCTTTCGGATGAGTGGCCAGTCGTGTGTGCCTTATCGCCAGGAGTTTGGGACTGCCGTCCATCGTTGAAATGTAGGCAAGTACCGGCGCTTATGGGAGACAATACAAACTCCCGGGCACAGAAAGAGGCGTGGCAGAACGACTTTTTCCAGCCAACCCTCGGGAGGCACGGCCCTGAATTGGTCTCCCTTACACACACCGCAATGAGATGAAAGTATGGTCATTTCCTAAGAGCAACTATTGTTCATGCAACGAAACACCGGCTTCGCAGCCTGCATTCAAAGGCAACTATCAGCCAGGCCACCCGAGGAAATATGTTCAACATTGCTCAGTGAGCAATTCTGCTCAGGCGCACGCAATCCTGGGGCGGTAGCATCGCACATCGGTTAACATTTCAGATAAGGTGAGTCTCAAAGCGCACGCTTCCGTTATTCCCGCAGAGTGCACAAACCAAGTAATTTCCACAAATCCCGGAGCACGGCTCTCAACCTTCCGAGGCAGCCTTCCGGGGGCAAGAAGCCGGAGAACCACGGCCATGAGGGGAAGTAATCCGGCACTGTAGTGCAAGTCGTTGCACTCGTAAGAGATCTCCTTACATATGTTTCAACCAGTTACAGCGGAGACACAATTGCAACAGTAGTCTTGGGCGGCGCTCGCCGTTCTTTATGACGAGTCAGGACTCTCAACCACGGAGGTATTAACTTGAACAAGAAATTCGGATGGTCGGTATGCTTGTTGACTCTCGCCCTCTGTGTGAGCGGCTTGCCGGCGATGGCCGGTTCAACAACACTCTTCAGCGACCTCGGCCCCCCCGGTAATGTCTACATGACTTGCTGTGGTTGGTCGGTGAGCGGATCTGGAGTCATCGGCACCAGCCAAACCGCTGCGGGCCTGTTCACCGTTGGCGGCAGTGGCAACTTCAGCGTTGACTCGATTGATATCGGTGTCGGGCAGGTGATCTCGCCCTTTACTTTCGACGCCAGCATTTGGACGGACAACGCGGGTCTCCCCGGAGTGCAAGTCGCGAACGCTGCTTTTGATAACTTGATGAGTAACCAACCTTTCGGAGGCTGCTGCGGTCTGGTCACGGTCAGCGGTATTTCGGGAGTCACCCTCACCGGCGGACAATCGTATTTCATGATTCTCGGTCCGGTGAGCCTTACCGATAATAGCGCGGTGGCGTGGAACTTGAACAACCAGGGCGTAAACGGCCTGGAGCTCTATTCCACTGACGGTGGGAACACCTGGACCAGCTTCGGCAGTACTACGATTGGCGCCTTCGACATCATAGGCCACCAGGGCGGCACTACGCCGGAGCCCAGCTCTCTGTTGTTGCTTGGCACTGGATTGGTCGGAGCATTCGGCGCGATTCGTCGCAAGTTGAATCGGTAATCTCCTGCAGTTCACTTCACAAGCCGGAGCCAACCAGCCCCGGCTTTCATTTTTTGGAGCGATTTCCCTATTGGGCCTAGCTGTGGTGTGTCAAGAGGTTGTTGACATCGAGACCTGATCGGCTGATGGGTGGTTTTTGGTTGAGGCTGGTATGAGGTCGATGCCAGTTGTACTGGTGGATCCAGGGCGCGAGATGACGGAGTCGATCGGCGGAATTCTCAT
>DATCCF010000192.1:0-5180 GCA_036511435.1 Terriglobales bacterium
GGCGGATTCTCCTGATGGGACTTTCCATGGCCATCTGCATTGGCGCTCAGTTTTCACTTTGGATTTTGCTGGTTCCCGCGCTCGGTTTCATGCTCTGGGTCGGCCACGTGCGTCGCGGCGCGGTCCTGGCCATCTTTGCGGCGGCGTCTGTCACTGGGTTGGTCCTGTTGTGGGCCCTCTACAGCTTCCGCCCTCTGGCTTTCGGCAAGGCCCTGGTCAACGCAGACTGGCTGGAAATTTCCGCGCAGTCCTTCTCGTGGAACGCCGTCGGTCCGTTGCTGGCAACTTCTTTCCTGCAAAACGGGGTCGGCCTCGTCCTGTTGCTGGTGGTCTCGCTGGTCACCTTCGCGGTTTGGAAGCGGTCTCGATTCTTTGGCACGGCAGCCCCGTTGCTTACAGGTGTCCTGCTGGTCGTACTGGCCTTGCGCCTGCACTTTGCGGGTTTCACCTTCCTGTTCGTCGCACTGCCTTTCCTGGTTTTGTTTATGGCAGGAGTGTCGGCGGACCTGCTGCAAAGCCGCTACGCAGTGCTGGCCAACGCCGTAATCGTCGGTGTACTGGTCGCCAACGCGATGATCGACATTTACAGCTTGCTCCATCTAACATCGCGAAGCCGATAGAAACTTTCCTGCATCTAATGGGTTGGATTAGACTGAAGGGCAAATGAGGGGCGCAAGCGAATTCGGCTGGCCGAAGGGATGTAAGTCGTTTCAGCGTCTGACGACGGTCCTGACGCTGGCGTTGGGTTGCTGCACGTTGCTCGCCGCTCCTTCATTCGGCCAGGCGCGTGGTATCCCACCGCCATCCGTGACCTCGATGGCCGGCGGTCATCACCTGCCGTTTCCACCTCCCAGCGTGACGTCGATGGGACCCTACCGTTACGGCTACGGCTCCCACAATCATCAGTCGTATTCAAATAGATCCTATCGCGGATACGGATACTCGCGCGGAGGCCGGGCCTACGCAGCTCCTTACTACTACATCCCACTCGGCGATTACGGCTCTGGCTACGACTACGATTACGTAGGCGGCTCCGATCACTATTCTGGCCCGCCAATTGGGCCCAACGACCCGACGCTGCACATCATCGTGGAGCAGCCCCCAGCGCAGTCGTACCGAGCCGCAGCCGATGACACGCAGGCGGTAAGGGCGCCACCTCCGCCGGCGATCCAGGAGCAACTCTCGCCAGCACGGGAGGCCAAACCCCGCGAGCCTACCGTTCTAGTATTTCGGGATGGCCACCAGCAAGAAGTCAGCAACTACGCCATCATGGGCCAAACGGTTTACGTCTTGGATGACCGCACCCAGAAAATTCCGCTCGCCAACCTCGACGTCCCTGCAACGGTTAAGGCGAATGACGATCGCGGTGTGGAGTTCAAGATTCCTGCCGGCCAGCATCCCGCGCAGAAAAAAAATTCGGACTTGCAGCCAAACGGCACGCCAGACCAGAACCCGCCCGCATCGTCCAATGTGGCTTCGGTTCTGCCCTAAGGGATTTCCCACTCTCGATTAGTATCGCCGTAATTTAGTGCGAGCGGAGCCGCGCAGCGGCGGAATTTGTGTTAACCGTGGGCGTTAGCCTGCGGTGTCCGGACGGAAAGATGGTGAGCCGCGGAACGGTGGCACAATGAATACTGCGGCGTTGCACGCTGCACGGAGCCCTCAGGATGGTTTGGGCTTCCCGAATTCCGGTGCCGCCGCTGCGCGGCTCAGGTTTTCTATTTGAATATTTACCGCGGGCTCACGCCCACGGCTAACACAAATATCGCCCTGCCGGGCTAACAGCAGCTCACATTTGTCCCGCCTCCGAACTTCCCAGAACCTCCGCCTAATCTGCTGAAAATAAGTGGTTTAATGAGATTCAAAACCGTGTCGGCAGTGTTATAATTTCCAGTGCTCTTCGAATCGACAATCTCCTGAAATCGCAATGATTTACATGCAATTCTGGCGGGGCTCGCAGAGAGAAGTGCAACGCCTCGTCCGCGTCCACCGCCAGAGCAAAGCGCGGCCCTCATGCTGCTGCGATGACGCGAAGCTTCGGCATGCAAGAAGCAAAAGGTCGCTGAAAGTTTGACATGGCAGACGATCCAAACCAGCAATTACCGCTCGACCCCACGGGCCCCGGCGCGGCCAACGTGCAACCCGTCAACATTGAAGAGGAGATGCGGCGCTCGTATCTCGACTACTCGATGTCGGTCATCATTGGGCGCGCCTTACCGGACATCCGCGACGGACTGAAGCCGGTACATCGCCGTATTTTGTACGCCATGCACGACATGGGCGTGCTGCACAACCGCAAGCACATGAAGTGCGCCGGTGTGGTGGGCGAATGTCTGAAGAAGTATCATCCGCATGGCGACACCGCGGTTTACGATGCCATGGTTCGCCTGGCCCAGCCTTGGAGCCTGCGCTATCCCCTGATCGACGGCCAAGGTAACTTCGGTTCGGTCGATGGCGATCCCCCGGCGGCCTACCGGTATACCGAATCGCGCCTCACCGAGATCGCCGAAGATCTGTTGGCGGACATCGACAAAGACACGGTTGATTTCGTCGCTAACTTCGACGACACCACGGTCGAGCCAATGGTGTTGCCGACGAGAATCCCCAACCTGCTGGTGAATGGGTCGAACGGTATCGCCGTCGGCATGGCGACCAACATTCCGCCGCACAATCTCACGGAGATCGTGGATGCCTGCATCACGCTGGTGAACAATCCCCACGCCACGCTTGCTGACTTGCTGAAGCACGTACAGGGCCCCGATTTCCCGACGGCTGGCTTTATCTACGGACGCAGTGGCATCACGGAAGCCTATCGCACCGGGCGCGGGCGCTTCATGATGCGCGCCAAGGCCGCTATCGAGCACCTCACCAAGGACAAGGACGCGATCATCGTCACCGAGATCCCGTACCAGGTCAACAAGGCAAAGCTGATCGAACGCATCGCCGAACTGGTGAACAACAAGGTCATTGACGATATCAGCGATGTCCGCGACGAGAGCGACCGCGACGGCATGCGCATTGTAATCGAACTGAAGCGTAGCGCCGAACCGCAGATCGTGCTCAACCAGCTCTTCAAGCACACCTCGATGCAGGAAAGCTTCAGCATGATCTTCCTGGCCGTGGTCAACAATCAGCCCAAGGAGATGGGCCTGGTGCAGGCCATCCAGCACTTCGTCGATCACCGCATCGACGTGGTGCGGAGACGCACCGCCTACCTGTTGATGAAGGCCCGCGAACGCGAACATGTTCTCGAGGGCTACCAGGTGGCGCTGGATCGAGTGGATGACGTCATCCGTATCATTCGTGGCAGCGAGAACCGCGCAGAAGCCCGAACCAACTTGGTTGACTATTTTTCAGGCAAGACGGTCAACGTCTCCGAAAGTAACGCGAACCGGCAAGCCGGCAAGCCGGTGTCACTGAAGGGCCTTGTTCCAACCCAACTCACGCGTCCCTTCGACATCGTGCAAGCCGACGCCATTCTGGAATTGCAGTTGCACCGTTTGACGCGGTTGTCGATCGACGAAATTCTTAAGGAATTGGCGGAGGTCCGCAGCCGCATTGCAGAGTACGAATCGATCCTGGCCAGCGAAAAGAAGCTGCGTGGCCTCATCGTCAAGGAACTCGAGGAAGTCAAGAAGAAATATGGCGATGAGCGCCGCACCGTCATCCAGGACGAAGCCGCCGAGATCAGCCTGGAAGACCTGATCGCCGACGAGCAGGTCGCGGTCACGGTGAGCCACTCCGGCTACATGAAGCGCACACCGATTTCGACCTATCGTCAGCAGCGGCGCGGCGGAACCGGACGCAAGGGCATGAGCACGCGCGAAGAGGACTTCGTCGAATATCTCTTCGTGGCATCGACCCACGATTACATCCTGGTGTTCACCAACACGGGTCGCGTGTATTGGCTCAAGGTGTACGAGATTCCCGAGGTGAGCGCCGCCGGCAAGGGCAAAGCCATCGCCAACCTGGTTTCGCTGCAACCCGGAGAGAGCGTACGCGCGCTGCTCACCGTGCGCGATCTGGAAGAAGAGGGCAAGTACGTTTTCTTCGCCACGCGCAGCGGAACGGTGAAGAAAACGCCGCTGAAGGACTTCAGCAATGTGCGGTCGATTGGCATCAACGCCATCGCCATCGAGCAGGAGGACGAACTCGTCGCCGCCAGTTGTACCGACGGCAGCCAGATCGTTTTCCTGGCGACGCACGATGGCAAGGCGATTCGATTCGATGAAGAGGACGTACGGCCAATGGGTCGCCAGGCCCACGGCGTCCGAGGCATGAAACTTCGTAAAGGCGATTACATTGTGGGTATGGCGGTCACTCCCAAGGTGCGCGGAAAAGTCAAGAACGGAGACAAGCAGGAGGCCAACCTCATCCTCTCCGTCACCGAGCAAGGCTACAGCACGCGCACGGATGTCGAGGGATACCGCCTGCAATCACGCGGCGGCGGGGGCACCATCAACGTGAAGACCACCGCGCGCAATGGCAAAGTCGTCTCCATCATGCTGGTGAACGAAGAGTCGGAGGTGATGGTCATCAGCCAGTTCGGCAAGATCATACGCGTTGGCACCAAGACCATCCGCGCGGTCGCACGCTCGGCGCAGGGCGTGCGTCTGCTGCACATGGAGGAGGGCGATCGGGTGGCCGCCGCTTCAGTCATTCCGCCGGAGGAGGTCGCCGAGAACGGCAACGGCGAGAGCGGGTTGCTGTTGCAGTAGAGATCGAGTCCCGCTCAGCGTTGGACGAAACTATGCATTGAGGACGATCCTGTTCTCGGCTGCGTGGCGGCGTTCGGCAAATAGTTCATCGACAAGTGAGGTGCCGGGTTCTACATATTGTCGCGCGCGGCGCTGGGCCCGCTGAATGCGGCGCCGCTGGGTCGTGATTCGCAATTCACCGTCTTGGACACGCAGAACGACTTCATCTCCAACCTTAATGCCAAGCGCCTTGCGGAATGCCGCGGGAATAACGACGTGGCCATTCTCGTTTACACGCAGGCGCGCTTCCTGTTCCATGCCACACCTCATTCGAAGTGACATAATTCTAGAGCGGTTCCGGGGTAGCTGTATCCGATAATAAATACCCACAGTGGCGAAACCAAGCGGTGGCGTTGTGAGGCGTAACGGCGGCGATCGCTGTCGCCACGGCCTTCTCCAGCAGATCGACCGCCCGGGTTTTCG
>DATCCF010000193.1:0-9176 GCA_036511435.1 Terriglobales bacterium
CAGCAACTCATCGCCGCCACCGGAGCGCGGCTGATTTACTTGCCGCCCTATTCCCCCGACTTCAACCCGATCGAGCAAGCCTGGTCGAAGATCAAGCAGTGGCTGCGCTCCGCCAAGGCCCGCAGCGTGGAAGCTCTGGAGAGCGCCATCGCGGAAGCCCTGGCAGCGATTACTGCCGAGAACGCCTTAGCTTGGTTCGCTCATTGCGGGTATGGTCTACAATAACAGTGAACATGCTCTAAACTGAGCCGCGCCTACGGCGCTGGATTTTTGCGCAATCGTTCCACCGTGCCAACTCAAAAGGAGTTCTTGCACGCGCTCTTTAGCCCCTGGGGTTGTGGTGCACGGCTGCAGGGGCTAAAGCCCGATTCATTTCTCAAAGCTTGCGGCACGACTGAAGTCGTGCCCTGATACGAATCCAAGTCTTCGTCGTTCGATGAGGTACACCAACTCCGGAACAGCTCTAGCGACATGAATGACGCCGCGTGCTTTCAAACCAGATTATGAGATAGCTGACACCTTCTACCTGCCGGGCTTATCCGAGCCCGGCGGCTGGAATGGGGCCTGTAGATACTTGCGCGCCTCTTCGAGCGCGTTCTGAGTATTATCGTTGGTCTGTAGGGCCTGGCGGTACTCATTGGTCGCGCGCTCGCGCTGTCCCGTCAAATCGAAGATTTTGCCTAGCTGGATGTGGCTCCAAACCTCGGTCCAGCGCGGCTCGCCGTCGCCGTTGAGCGATTCGCGATAGGCGTTGGCAGCCGCCTGGTAGTTGTGCTGTAGGAAAAACACTTCGGCGATGCGATAGTGCGCCAGCGAGCTGTTCTTGTTGATGTCGAGCGCCTTCTGGAATTCCTTCAGCGCTTCGGTCAAGTCGCCCTGTTCCACGTCCTGCTGGCCGCGCATGATGGAGGTGCGCACCTGCAATTCCTGGGAGTTCTGCAAGACGTCATTGTTGGGATCGATGGTGATCCGGCGCGGCTTGCCAAACGTTTCGATCGCGTAGGCCGAGTTCGTGCCCGAAACTTCCACGCGCTTGGTCTCGGTTTTGCCATCCGTGTCGATCTTCAACTCCACCGGCATGCGGAAGAGGTCCATGTCCTGCTGTATCTCGCCGACTACGCGGAAGCCCTTTGGGGTGCGGTACACCGTATATTTGTTCTTGAACTCAGGCGCCCCCGTGGAGTCCAGCCACTGGGTGAAGAACCAGGTAAGCTGCTGTCCCGAACTCTGCTCCGCAATCTTGCGAAAATCGTCAACCGAGGCGGATTTGCCCGCATACTGGGTGACGAAGGTGCGCATGGTTTTGTCGAAGGGATTGTCGCCAATCACCCAGCGCAGCATTTGCAGGATCATGCCGCCCTTGTCGGCCACCAGCGATTGGAACTCGGGCGAAAAGGCATCCAGTTTGCCGACATCGGCGAGCGGGACTGACACGTAAGCCAGCGCGCCCACCGACATGTCCTTGGTGACTTCCTGGAAACCAGCCGCACCGGCAACGTGTTCCACGTAGAGAGCCTCGGAATAGCGGGCGGAGCCGTCGTTCAGCCACCAATCATTCTTGCTCTTCGGGCTCACCACAGTCCCGAACCACTGGTGCGCAACCGTATTGGCCAGCAGCCGATAGTTAACTTTGCCCACGAAGGAGCGCGAGGCCAACGCGGCGATCTCTGGCGCCCAGGCTGACGGGACCGTGTCATTGGGCAATTCGACGACATTCAGCGTGCTGCTGAACGGAGGACCATAGGTCGAGGTGTAGAAGAAAAATTCCTTCACCGCAGTATCCGCATACTGGGTTGCGAGCGCCTTGTGCTCCGGCGTGGTGTACACCGTCACATTCAATCCGCCTTCGCTGTTCTTGGTCGGTTCCCACTTTCCGATCAAAACGGTTCCCGGAAAGCTCGGTTTATCTTCGTAGCTGAAGGTGACGGTCTTGTATCCGGCGGGAACAGCCAGCTTGGTAAGCGTGGCATGGGTTGCGCTGTCCTTGCGACCGCCGACTTCCGCTCCGGTTTCATGAGCGGCGCCAGAGGTTTGCTTGCCGCTGCCGATAACGCTGTAGTCGGAAGGTACGCTGATGCTGATGGTCGAAGTGAAGCGATCGACGCCATAGCCGACCATGGGGAACCACCGCCCAGCGTAGAGCAGATACGTTATGGGATCGCCGATGTAGGCAAGCTTCAGCCCCGGTACCGGGCTGTCGTCTCCCGACTGGATTGCCCCTTCATATTCGAAAGTCAGAGTGTCGCTGCTGCCCTTGGTCAAGCCGTTCGGCAAGGAGATGCGAATGGTCGAGTCCTGGCTGACCCGCTCAACCGAAAGAGGTTGGCCGCTGGCCTCGAGCACGCGCGTCGGCCGCAGCGCATTGTGTAATTCAAAGACGGCGATGGTGATATCGTCCAGCGCGGTGAAGCGGACGCGGGCCTCTGCCTTGATCTGATGGGTCTGCGGAGAGATGACCGCCTGGATGGCGTAGTCGATGACCTCGATCCGCTGCTTCTCAACCGCGAAGCTTGAGGAAACCAGACCGAGAACCGAAAGCACCAGAAAGACGCGCACACCAGATCGCGCTGCGATTTGCATTAGGGAGGTTGCTCCTGCTCTGCTGGCCACTATAAATGATGAAAAACCTAACCGCAAAAGTGGGCACGGATCTACCACAGAGACACAGAGGCACAGAGAAGTTTCAAGTTTCGAGTTTCCAGGATCCTGTTCCAGCTGTGAACTGGAACTATTCAAAATTAAGGAATTCAGAATTCTCTGTGCCTCTGTGGTGAACTCGATTCATCCTGACGATCCCACCAATGCAAGTACGGCTTGGGCTGCCCGTTCGGATGCATTGCCTCCTGGACCGCTGGGCCGCAAACGTCGCCGTACTTCGCCGAAACCCGCGATCATGGTCTGTCGGGCCCCTCCTTCTGAAATGAGCCGCCGAAGCTCGGCGCAAACGCGTTGCGGCGTGAACTCGGCCTGAACCAGTTCCGGAACGACGTCACGTTCCGCAATCAGGTTCACCATCGCGAAGCGATCCACCTTTACTAGACGGCGGCCGAGGCTCCAGGTGAGCGGCGCCACCCCGTACACCATGGTGAACGGCGTGCCAATCAAGGCCGCCTCAAGCGTGGACGTGCCGCTGGCCACCGCCGCAGCCCGTGCATGCAGCAGACTGGCCCGAGCGTCGCGCGTAAACGTAATCCGCGGACCTGCATAGCCGCGCAGAAGCGAAGCTACCCAGCCTGCATCGAGGGTGGAAGCAACCGGAACTATGTAAACGTATTCCGGGCCGAGAAGTTGCGCTGCTTCTAACAGCGCGGGGAAAATTCGCGAGACTTCGCCGCGCCGGCTGCCGGGCAGCAAGGCAATCCATTCCCGAGCTGGATCAAGCTTATGCTCCGCCGCAAACTGTTTCCGGGTTACCTGCGGAGGCGGCAGGTCGGCAAGCGGATGGCCGACGAACTGTGCCTCAATGCCGCGCTCGCGATAGAAACGTTCCTCGAAAGGGAAGATCACCAGCATCTTGCGAACATACTTGCGCACGCTCTCGATGCGGCCTTGCTTCCACGCCCAGAGTTGCGGGCTGACGTAGTAAATGACCGGTACCCCGCGTTTGTGCAGTTGGCGCGCCAGGCGCAGGTTGAATTCGGGGAAGTCGATGAGCACGGCGGCGTCGGGCCGTCGCCGTTCGGCCTCGCGCACCACCTCGCGGAAGCGGCGATAGATGAGCGGAATGTGCTTGATCACCTCCACGATGCCGACTTCGGCGATCTCGCGCGCATCCACCAGGAGCTCACAACCGGCCGCGCGCATCTGATCTCCGCCAACGCCGAAGAACTCGATATCGGGCGGCGGAGTTTGGTGCAAGACTTGACCGCGCAAAGCTTCCATGAGCTTCGCGCCATAAAACTCGCCAGAGGCCTCTCCCGCGGAGATGAGGATACGCACAGTGGAATTATGACAGGAGGAAGCCGTCAGCCGTCAGTTCAGGGCACGGTCCAAGTTCTGCGCTTTCATCCCAGGCGAGGAGCGCTTCTTGCTTTTGCAGTGCCCATCTACACCGCGGTCTTCGGACCACCGTGATCAGGAGCCCTCGAATCGCCTGGCGATCTGCCGAGCAGTGTCATCGACAGATATGCTCCGATCCACGAGCCTAAAGCCGCGAAACACACATACACCCAGTTCCTCGTGTAACTGATCCACGGCGAAAGCCGACAGTAGATACCACACGCTGCTCCAGGTCGCCGCGGGCACGCGCCGGCGCGACGAAACGGCAGCATTGAACATGACATACACGGCGTCGGTCGCGGCTGTGGATGCCACGACGCCAAGAGCCAACCAGGGATGGATCTGCCACACGTCTTCACCTCATTTGCAAATAGAACGTGAATCCAACATTCGAGCGGTTTCGCGGTTAGTGTACCCGCTACGCGGGGATTGAATTTGGCAAGCGGAGCAGATCTTAAGGACGAAGCCTCATATTAGCGGCGCCGGATGTGCCGCTCTGAAAGATGTGATCTGCGGGCAGCGAGCAATTCTGACCAGATTAAGGGCCAAGCGGAGCCATACCATAGGGTCTGACAACGTAACAAAGGAGAATCGAATGAATTTCAAGAAGTTACTTGCTGTCATCCTGGGGTCGCTGGTTGTGCTCGCCCTGTCCCTGCCGGTAATGGCACAGAGCACCACACAATCCAGCACCTCGACGACGACACAGAATCCACCAGCCGCTCAGACGCAGAGCACCACCACCTCAACGACGCAGGAACCGGCCTCTCCGCCGGCGACCCAAAGCACTAAGACTACCGATACCACTACGAAGTACAAGCATCACAAGGTGAAACAGAGCGACACGACCACCACCACAACCACCCCGGCGCCTCAGGTGCAGAAAGACACCACGACGACGACGACCACTACCGCGCCCCCTCAATAGGTTGATACCCGCGCCGGCCCAGGTTCTTTGCTCCCACCCTTTTTGGTCATAAGTAGGAAGGGTGGGGAGCATCCCCGGTCTGGTGCCTCTGATATGTGTCGAGCGAATGGATGGCCGGCGCGTGGCAGGCGACCCTTCAGGTTTTCTGGAGGCGCCCGCGGACCATCCGCACCGCTTGTTTGGAGTAGGTTCTAGTCGTCCGCCGAGACGTTGACGCCCGACGTGGAATATTCGTTCGCCGCAATTGCCGCAGCCGTGGGGACCTCCTGATCTTTGTACTGGAGTTGATACAACTTCCAGTAGATACCCCGGTTGGCAAGAAGCTGCTGGTGCGATCCGATTTCGCGCACCTTGCCTTTGTGCATGACAATGATCTTGTTGGCGCGCTGAATCGTGCTCAGGCGATGGGCGATGATGATCGAGGTGCGGCCTTCCACCATGCGGGTCAGCGCCTCGCGGACGCGGAACTCGGTTTCGGTGTCCACGCTGGAAGTAGCTTCGTCGAGGATGAGGATCTTGGGATTGTGCGCCAATGCACGCGCAAACGAGATGAGCTGTTTCTGTCCGGTAGAAAGCGTGCTGCCGCGCTCCCGTACTTCTTCGCCGAAGCCGCCCGGCAGCGAGCGAATGAAGTCCGCAACGTTGACCTGCTCAGCGGCATTCTCGACCGCCTGGTCTTCAATCCAGTGCGAGCCCAGGCGGATGTTGTCCGCCACCGTGCCGGAGAACAGGAACGGGTCTTGCAGCACCACGCCGTAGCGCCGCCGCAAATCGGCCAGGTTCATGTCGCGGATATCGACGCCATCAATGCGGATGCCGCCCTTCTGCACGTCATAGAAACGCAGCAGCAGCGAGATGATCGTGGTCTTTCCCGCGCCGGTATGTCCGACGATGGCAACCGTCTCGCCCGGTTCGATGGTGAATGACACATCGCGCAGCACCCAGTCGTACTCCAGGGCGAGATCGCCGTTTCCTCCCACGGCGGACTTGAGCTTTTCTCCCTTGCTGGCGGCTTCTTCCGCGGCCTGCGCCATGGTGCGATAGGCGAACCACACCTGATCGAACTCGATGCGCCCCGCTCCCGCGGGCACCTTCGGCGAGGCCGGTGAGACGATCTCCGGTGGCGTATCCAGCAGCTTGAAGATGCGCTCGCTTGACGCCATGGCTGACTGGAGGATGTTGTATTTCTCGCTGAGGTCCTGGATGGGGCGGAAGAAGCGCTGCGCGTACTGCATGAACGCGACCAGCACGCCGAGGGTGACCATGTTTCGCATGACCTGGCCACCGCCGAACCACACCACGCACGCGATGGCAGTCGCCGACAGGACTTCCACCACCGGGTAGTACACAGCGTGGGCCATGATCGCGTCTTTGAACGCGTCCATGTGGGTGCGGTTGATCTTCTCGAAACGTTCGTAGGCTTTCTTTTCGCGATTGAACAGTTGCAGAACGACGATGCCGGTCACATGCTCTTGCAAGAAGGCGTTGATCTTGGCGATGGCGATACGAATACGCCGATAGCTCTCGCGCACCTTGCGGCGAAAAATCGAAGTCGCGTAGAAGATGAGCGGGAGCACGGCGAAGGTGATCAGGGCCAGCCGCCAGTTCATATTAAGCATGATGACCAGGATGCCCAGCAGCACGAAGATGTCTTCGAAGATGGAGACCACGCCGGCGGTGAACATTTCGTTCAGCGCGTCCACGTCGCTGGTGACGCGGGTCACCAGACGTCCGACCGGGTTCCTGTCGAAAAACGCAATATGCAGGTCCTGCAGGTGGCGGAAAATCTGCGCCCGCAGATCGAACATCACCTTCTGTCCGGTCCACTGCATGATGTAAGTCTGAATGAATTCGAGCACGAAGCTGAACAGCAGCAGGCCAACGTAAATGCCGGCGATCTGCGCAATACCGGTTAGCGGCCGCGGGCTGAGAAATCGATCCAGCAGCGAGTGCGATTCGGTGTGGCTGGCAAGATATTTATCGATTGCGACTTTGGTGAGATACGGGCCGAGCACGTCGGCGCCCGCTTTCAGCACAATGGAGATCAGGGCGATGACGACCTGCACCCGGTAGGGGTGCAAGTAGGTCAGCAGACGCTTCATCAGCCTGCTGTCATATGCTTTGCCTAGTACCTCTTCGTCGTGGATGGAAGCCATGTCCCCTGTAGGATTGTAAACAAATGCCGGAAGTCATATAGACGAGAACGGACGGCGGCAGGATGGAAAAGTTGGCGAGAGAGCGGTTGAACGAGGCCCATTTTTGAGGATCTGCTTTTCTGTCTGTCATCCTGAGCGAGCCCGCCGCGGCGGGCGAGTCGAAGGACCCCTATAGCTGCAACAAATCACGCTGTGGACACCCGGCACAGAACAAATCTGAGATTTCCGGCGGCCATAGGGTTCCTTCGACTCCTCGCTCCAACACCCCAGCAAGCACAAACCCAGTGCTTGCTGGGGACCCCGTTTGCGCTCGTCGCTCAGGATGACACCCCAAAAGTTCAGCTTATCTTCCTCAGCACCAGCGCAGAGTTCTTCGACCCAAACGCGATGCAATTGCAGACCGCATGTTCGATCTCAACCCGCCTGCCTGATTCAGGGACATAATCCAGGTCGCACTCGGGATCGGGCTTCTCCAAATTGATGGTCGGTGGAATTTGCCCGTGATGCATGGCCACCACTGTAGCGGCAATGCCGGCTGCGCCGCACGCCCCCTGGGGATGTCCAATCTGTGACTTCAGGCTGGACATTGGCGTCTGGCGCGCCTTTTCGCCTAGCGCCAGTTTCAATGCGCGGGTCTCGATGCGGTCGTTCAACTGCGTGGAGGTGCCGTGCAGATTGACGTAATCGACGGCTGCGGCGTCGATACCGGCATCTTCCATCGCCATCTGAATGGCGCGGGCCGGTTCTTCGCCGCACTCCTGCAAGCGCACGCGATGGAAGGCTTCGCAGGTGGAACCATAGCCAGCGACCTCGGCGAGGATTCGCGCCCCTCTCGCCCGCGCATGCTCGTATTCTTCCACCACGAACATCCACGAACCCTCGGCGACGACGAAGCCGTCACGATCCGCCGAGAAGGGCCGCGAGGCGCGCTCCGGTTCGTCGTTCCAGGACGAGGTCATGATTTTCATCAGGGTGAAGCCCTTCATGATTCCCGGAGCGATGGGCGCGTCCACGCCACCGACGACCATCACGGGCAGAAAGCCGAACTGGATTTGCCGCAACGCGTAACCGAAGGCGTCGGTCGACGATGTGCAACCAGTGGTGATGACGTGACTCATGCCGCGCAGGCCGAAGCGCATGCTGACTTCGCTGGAGAGCGTGCCCATGGTCCCGCTGGGAATGCAGAAGAGGCTGACTTGTTTCACCTTTCCCGTCAGCCACAGCCGAACCTGCTCTTCGGAAAATTCCTGCGCGCCACCGCCAGAGCCCAGCACCACGCCAATTTCACGTTGCTGCTCCAGCGAGAGTTTGCCGGTATCAATGCCGGCATCGCTCAAGGCTTCCGTGGACGCGGCCAATGCCAGCGGCACAACGCGCGAGACGTGTTTGCGCTCGTGCGCGTCGACCCAAGCCAACTCGTCGAAATCCTGTACCTCGCCGGCGATCTGCACCGGCAGGTTGCTGGGATCGAAGCTGCGGATCCGCTTCACGCCGCTGCTTCCGGCCAGGATCGCGCGGCAGAAGGCCTCGTTGCCGATGCCGTTCGGGCTGACCACGCCCATTCCCGTGATGACGACCCGTTTTTTCATGAAGTGGCTCTGAGACGGTGTTATTTGCCGGACGGTTGCACAAAAGCTAAGCTAGCAACTGGCAACTATTGAGTTCAAAGAATATAGTGACATGCCCATCGGGTTTGTCATCACGAGCGCAGCGAGGGACCTGCTTTTGCGTGGATATGGAAAAAGCAGATTCCTCGCGCCAAAGTCCGGCGCTCGTAATGACAATTCATAAATCACGAGCGATCTCTTTCGTTCACCGTTGTGTCACTCTGATTTGCGTTCCCCAATAGTAGACGCCATCCCGACCCTGTTGGTATTCGGCACGTGCCAGATGCTAACAGCTAATTGCAAGTGGCTAGTTGCTACTTTATTACCTCAACCGTGGTTTCCGCGAGTCACTTGTCACAAGGAATTTACATCTCGGTGCCGTTTTGCCGGACGAAGTGCAGCTTCTGCAACTTCGCTTCCGGCGTATTTTCGCGCGCGCTGTTCGACCGGTATGTCGGCCAGGTGTGCGCTGAGATCGAGGCCGCC
>DATCCF010000194.1:0-21063 GCA_036511435.1 Terriglobales bacterium
GCTGGCCCCGCTCTCATCCAGAAACACCAGTTGCTGCGGGTCGATCTGCCTTAGGGTTTGCCGCCACGCTTGCCGGCGCTGCTGCGCTTCCGGGGTGTCTTGTTCCTGGGCCGTGGAGTGACTTTTTTTTAGCCGCAGTCCCATCTGCCGCAAGGCCAGCCACATCCGCCCGATGCTCAAACGCACGCCCTGGGACGCTTGCAGTTGCTCCTGCAATTCCATCAGGGTCAGATCCGGCTGCTGGCGGAGTTGCTCCCGCAGCCACGCCTGCACCACCACGGTCACCCGGCTCACCGGGCCACGTCGCCACGGCGGGCGCTCGATCTGCCCGGTGCGCGTGCGGGTGGCCGAGATCTTCTTGGCCCAGCCCTCGCTCACCCCAAATTGTTCTGCTAACTCCCCCAAGGTCCCTTTGCCCTGCTCGTAGGCCTGCAAAAACTTTCGCCGCAAATCATTCGCGTAGGGTCGTGCCATCGGGTGGAGCGGAGAATCGCCACCAACAGTCTACACTATCGCTGGAAACGCTCTAGAGCTTGTGTGAGAACGAAACTTGGTGTTTGCCAGTGGAGTTTGCTAGCGGAAAATCCAGCGCCATAGCCGGGGTCCCCTGGAAGCACACTCCCCGGGTTTTCCACAGAGGCTTTCCGCAGCCCGTTTACCCGAACACTGACTTATTGAGATCGCCTGAGGATTTGTACGCCTTCCCCAACGTCTCCGCTCGAAACAACCTATCGTCGATGCGATGCAGGCGCTTGATCATTCCCGGCGTCAGCAGCTTGTAATGATGAATTTCCAGCAGGTAGTAAATGATGAACCAGATCGGCTTCTCCGTTGTCATCCACGCCTGATCGTCAAAGCGCGCCAGATTGACGGGACGCGAAAAGGTGCGGAGCGTGCGCTCGCGGCGCAAGTTGAAATAGATATTGAAGTAGCTCATCGCCAGTTCGCGCAGGGACCGGTACACCGGCTCGCGATAGCGGCAGCCCACATAGTTCGACTTGGCCACCGCGCCCCAATGTCCCTTGACCCGGTAAATGGCAAGCACGTGGTCAGTGTCGTGTTCGGCTTCAAAGTCGAGAATCAGCGGCGGATAGCCATTGGCGCGCAGGGCAGCGGCAGCAAAGATTGCCCCTTCGAAGCAATGGGAAGTGTTTTCGCGCAACACTCGCCGCGGCGACCACGCAGTGTCGGTCAGGTGGTACGGCATGTCATCCAGGAACCGCTGTATGCCATACGGGTCTTTCAAACTGCGCAGCTTGCGCAGTTCTGCCGGAGTGAAACCGTGTTCGTTGTTCATGATTGAGTGGCGAGCAGTGTATCGCATTGCAGACAACAGTGAACTGCCCCGCCCTAGCCAAAAGACGGCTAGAACGGGGCACCCAGACTTCATTTTGCGTTGAATACAGAGTCTGCCTGGCGCTTGCGTCTTGAGTGAGTTATGGCTCGATGGCAACCAAGGCCCGGACCAGCTTGTCCACCTTGGGACTGCCGATTCCAGTCACTAGATCGTAGCCGACAATAGCCGTGCACTGGGCACCGCAGCCACCGTTGGTCCCAGACGTGATGTCATGGAAGTCGGTGTACTGCGTCGAATTATAGAAGGTGTACAGGTCGGCGATAGCCGTCTGCAGCGGACCTTTCCCTGCCGCCGCACGGCTGGAATTAGCGACCGCAAAGATCGCACTCCAGTCGGGCGAAGACACGCTGGTCCCGCCGACTTCAACCCACTGCGGGAAGCCGTAGGTATCATAGACGGGAACGCCAGTACCCGGATTGGCGTCGGAAGAAATATCGGGAACGCAGCGATTTCCGGTGCTGCCGCAGCCCGCGAAGATACCGTTCTGATAGGACTGGCCGGGCTGGATTGAGCTGATTCCGCCGCCGCTGCCACTCCATGCCGTCTCATTTCCATAGTTCGACTGCAGTGGATTGGGCAACGGAAGAGGTGTGCTCAGTGCCAGCGTGGTGCCACCCACGGCCACCACATAAGGAGAGGCCGCGGGATACCCGACTCCGTGTCCGCCGTCACCGGTGGAAGCCATAAACGTGACTCCCGGATGGTTGAAGAAGGAATTGAATCCCAACTCGCTGGGGTCTTCCCCACCGCTCCAGCTCATGGAGATTTGGGTGGCGCCGTTCATGCGAGCAACGTCCACCGCCGCCAGCAGATCGTCAAAGCTGTTGCTGTTGGCTTCCACCAGTATGACTTTGGCTGCTGGGGCGAGAGAGTGGGCCTGCTGAATGTCCAGGGCGATTTCAAGTCCCCAACCGGTGTCTCCCGGAGGATTGCCGACTTTGATTTTCGTGAAGCAGCCGTTGCCGGTGGTGCAAGTTGGCAGGTTGAATTGAGCGTCGTAAACCTGGAGGTCGGCTTCGGCGTTCGGATTATCGAAGGCGTCCACGATGCCGATAATCTGTCCCTGTCCTTGGTTGGGGGTGTTGTTGAACCCGTACGCTGCCCTCATTTGCACCGGAAAGTAACCGTGCGGGGTACTGCTGTCGGGTTGCGGACTGGTGATGCGAATTGGCGGATAAGCAAAGATATGGCTGCCATCACGCTCTTGGGCCGCCAAGGCCACAGCCATAAGAACTAACATGCTGAGCGAAAACAAAACAATTCTCTTCATTCCAGTTTCCTTATTCCTTAGGTTCGCTGTATCGCCTGCGAAAAAGCGCGATTGCCGTTGCAGGGTGACGGCTCTCGGGGCTGAGCGGACGGAAAAGTATCGACGTCTTGCTATTACTTCTGCTCAGAGATTCACCCATAAGGCTCATCTCTATTCGGGACCGGACAGGGCACTTCCTGCTAGCTTCCTGAGTCGTCAATCGCACTTCCCATGTTCTTGATTGAAGTTCACGCAGGACATCATCCTATCCCCTGGACCATAGATAAGTCTATACATCTTTCACCAAATACCAAACAGACACTATGTTTTACGTCCTACTACTAGAATAGTAAATAAGCATTAACTATAACAATAAGGCCATTTTTACCGGCCATTACGTACTGTGCTACTTGTAGTAGTAGATAAACGTAGGCCGGATGGTTCGTTATTGTTTGATGACAATTACATATTACATCGACTGTTGTGTGACACAAGGACCAAAGCTTAATTGCGGCATCTGACACATTATCCATTCATTCGTCAGCGGGCGGCTTACTCTCCAACAAAGCGGGCACACAAGCGCGCCGATGCTAGCGCCCGGCCTTTTTCGTCGAAGGAGGTGCCTTCTGGCGATGTGGAATGTGGCCATCATGCATACCCACTTTGTAACCTTCCTTCCATCCGTCCCACCACGCTGCTGACTTCCGATTTGTACCGTTCATATTTGAGCTCGCCGCTGCCAATTTCACGTGCCTCCGTATATGGTTCGGCAGTCCCGACTTGGCGTAGAGGTCGCCGCACACAGGGCAGGGGATTCCGGCGAATCTTCCCTCCGACGGTTTTTCATTACCCACCACTTGGATACTTCCTTAAAGCCGGATATCGGGCCGGGCGGCCCATCGTGGACACGGCGAAGGAAATTGTAACCCGCGAACACCAACTACTACCACGGTCGTAGTAAAGGAATAAGTATGTGGGTAATCTCGGGATGCCGGACGGACGGAAAACCAATCAACCAGGGATGGACACGGATTCGTGCGGATCTTCTTTTGGTTAGCAGAAGCCGGGACTTGCGTGGATGTGCGAGAACTCTTTCCGTCCGCCTTCCATGGTTACCCAGTCCAGATCAGCCTTCGTAGACGACCTTGCCATCCACAATCGTCGCGACGACCTTTCCCGTGAAGCTCCAGCCATCGTACGGCGTGTTCTTTGACTTTGATTTCGATTGCGATGCATCGAAGGTCCACTTCTTCTTGGGATCGAAGATGGTGACATCGGCATGCGAGCCCGGCGCCAGGCTGCCGCGTCCGGCAAGGTGGAAAATCCTGGCGGGATTTGCCGAAAGCAACTCGACGATCCGCCACAGTGGCAGATTGAAGTGCTGATGTAACACGGTGACCGAGATGGCCACCGCTGTCTCCAGGCCAGTGATGCCGAAGGCGGCGCGCTCGAACTCCACTTGCTTCTCGTGGAAGGCATGTGGCGCGTGGTCGGTCGCGATTGCGTCGATGGTGCCATCGGCAATGCCTTCGATCAGAGCAGCACGATCTGCCACCGAGCGCAGCGGCGGATTCATCTTGTAGTGCGTGTTGAAATCGCCAACGTTCTCATCCACCAGCGTGAAATGGTGCGGCGTAACCTCGGCGGTCACGCGCAGCCCCGCCTTCTTCCCGCGGCGCACGGCTTCCAGGGCTTCGCGGGTCGAGAGATGCGCCACGTGTACGTGTCCCCTGGTCGCGCGGGCCAGCGCGATGTCGCGCTCCACGATGCTCGCCTCGGCGGCGTTCGGCATGCCGTGCAAGCCCAGGCGAAACGAGGTTGCGCCCAGGTTCATCGAGCAGTCGACGGTCATGCGCGTGTCCTCGGCATGCTGCACGACGGGGACATTGAGCTTGGCGGCAGCGCGCAGCGCGGCGCGCATCAGACCATCGTCCAAGATCGGCTGGCCATCGTCGCTCACGGCGACCGCTCCAGCTTTCTTCAATGCGGCAAAATCCGTGAGCTTTTCTCCCAGGCTGCCGACGCTCGCCGCGGCGATGGGAAAGACGTTGATCAGTGCGCCGCGTTCGGGAGCCTGCATCCAGCGAGTGATTTCGGCCGAGTCGTTTACCGGTACGGTGTTAGGCATCGCGCAGACGGAGGTGAATCCGCCGGCCGCCGCCGCCGCAGTTCCGGTGGCGATGGTCTCCTTGTGGGCCTGTCCGGGCTCGCGCAGATGCACGTGCAGATCGATGAAGCCAGGAGCGACGATGCAACCCTTCGCGTTGAAGCTCCGCTTGGCCTGGCCGCGAAGCTTGCCGGGGGCCGCCACAGCAGCCACGCGCCCGTCGCGCAGGAGAACGTCCATCTCCTGGTCGACGCCGCTCGCCGGATCGACGACGCGTCCGCGTACGATGAGCAATGAATCCATGTCTTTCATTTATGCCGGTTCCAAAGTTTCCGCACCAGGTGGAGGACGGTGGGAGCCCCCGCATTTATGCGGGGGAAGGAGCGCTTCAGCGCTCCGGGAAAAGTTCGGCTTGGATAATGCGCTTTAGCGCCGGGAATCGAAAAACCCGGGGCTAAAGCCCATTCCAAAATCGACTCCTTTTCCGCTGGACTAAAGTCCAGCTCCCTCCTGCTGAAGCAGGGGCTCCCACCAAAAACCTTCCCTAGAGCTTTTCCGCAGCCTGTCTCATGCGTGCCTAAAAGCTCGCTTCCAATAAAGCCGGCCTCACAATCAGGCCTGAGCATGCAGCGCTAAAGCGCTGTTCCACCCGGATTTAGTACTGCAAAATGCCTCTAGCGCGCCGCCCCGAGCAGCATGGCCAGAATCGCCATGCGCGTTTTCACTCCATTGCGGACCTGCTCGTGAATGCACGACTGCGGGCCGTCCGCCACCTCGCTGGTCAGCTCCATGCCGCGAATCACCGGCCCGGGATGCATCAGGATCGCATCCGGCTTTGCCAGCCTCATGCGCTGCGGCGTGACCTGATAGTTGGCAATGTAGTCCTCAACGCTAAGATGCTTTCCCGCGAGCCGCTCCTTTTGCACGCGCAACGCCATGACCACGTCGGCGCCTTGCAATGCGATATTCAAGTCATGGCAGGCGGTGACTCCCGGCGCGATGGTGGCGGAGATCTCGGGGACGAAATCGGGCGGGCCGCTGAAAACGATGTCCGCGCCGAAACGCGAGAGCAGCTCCGCATTGGATCGCGCTACCCGGCTGTGATACACATCGCCCACGATCACCACGCGCAACCCTTTCAGCCGCCGCTTGTGGTTCGTAATAGTCAAGGCGTCGAGCAGCGCTTGTGAAGGATGCTGATGCATTCCGTCGCCGGCATTCACGATCGGCACTCGCACATAACGCGCCAGCAGGTACGCGGCACCACTGTTGGCATGCCGCATAACGATGGCATCCGCGCCCAGGCTCGCCACCGTCCAGCCCGTATCAATGAGCGATTCGCCCTTCTCGATGCTGGAAGAGACCGGAGTCACCAGCGTGGTCGCGGCACCCAGGGTTTTGGCGGCAAACTCGAATGAGGTGCGGGTGCGGGTCGAAGATTCGTAGAAGAGCAACGCCACGCGTTTGCCGCGCAACAACTGCGACGGACGACTGGGATCCATGCGCCGGGCCAGCGCCAAAATAGACTCAATCTGTGCGGTCGTAAGTTGTTCGATGCCCAGTAGCGAACGCAATTGCGGCTTCATTGGCCTTCGTCCACCCGCTCCATCAACAGTACTTTGTCGGAGCCATCCGTCTCTTGCAATTTCAATTCAATGATTTCATTGTCGGTGGTCTGGAGGGTGCGGCCGACGAAGCCCGCCTCGATCGGCAACTCGCGATGGCCGCGGTCGATCAGCACGCAAAGTTGAATGCGGCGCGGCCGCCCGTGAGCGAACAATGCATCCAGCGCCGCTCGCGTGGTCCGTCCGGTGTAGAGCACATCGTCGACCAGGATGATGTTCTTGTCCTGAATGTCGAACTCCATGGTGCTCTTCTTCACCTCCGGGCGATGCCCGACGGTCGAGAGATCGTCACGATAGAGCGTAATGTCCAAGGTCCCGACCGGCACTGCGGTTTTTTCGATGCGTCCCAGAATCTTCGCCAGCCGCTGGGCCAGCGGGACCCCGCGCCGCATGATTCCGACCAACCCAAGGTTCGCAACGCCATTGTTTTTTTCGACAATCTCGTGCGCCAGCCGAACCAGGGTGCGCTCGATTTCGGATGCAGACAGGATTTGCGATTTCTCGCGGAGATTAGAGGGCTGGATGGATGCCTTCGTCATGCCGTTCGCATCATACGAAAAGCGCAAGCCGAGGAGCAACCCTTACCCGGCACACTGTAATCCCGCGCAGGCGGCTCGGCGATCATCGGAATTCCCGTCGGCTGCCGGACATGGAAGCTCCCAGCGCGCCGCCGGCTGCCGTGATTACGACGAACACCACGCCCAGCACGATCAACATCAGCACCACGAAGGTTGCGGCGCCTTGCGGACTCGACATCCAGTCCATGAAGTGCTGCACCAGCGCCTGCGCCTTGGGGTCGGGGTTGTTAGCCATTTGTTTTTCCATCTGCTCCTGCATGGCACGACGGAAATCGCCGCTGGAACGAAACACCACGAACGACAGCACGGTCAGCACCGCGTTGACCATGAACCCGAACACGCCGGCCAGCGCGCCAATCTTCATTCCCATCCCCGGAGTAATCAAGGTTCCCGGCACGTGCTTGCGATACATCGAAACCGAGAGCACGCCCGCGCCCAGCATCCACAGGCAACAACCCATCGAGACGAACGGAATAGCGGTGAGAATCGCAGCCCCAACTCCGGCGAGCAGCGTACCTTTCCACGCCAAGTCCCATTGAATGGCGCTTCCCTGGGGCACGAATGGCGCGCCGCCCTGCATCCAGCCTGGTCCGGGAGCCACGGAATAGGCCGGAGTAACTTCCTGCGGTACGCGGGGTGGAAGCGGCGGTGGCGGCGGCAAACTGTCTTCAGGAGGGATGACTCGAATCTGCGGGGCGCCACAGTGCGGACAAAACGTGGTGCCCTCTTCAATCGAGGCCTGGCAGCGATAGCAGGGATGTTCCACTAGCGGAAACTTACAGGAGATGCGCACCGAGCGCAACCGGAGCGCTGCAGAGCCTATTCGTAGCGCAGGCTTTCCACCGGGTCCAAATTGGCGGCCCGCGCCGCGGGCGCAGTGCCGAATATTACCCCTACCAGGCTTGAAACCACCACCGCAATGATGACCGACCAGCCAGAGATTGGCACACGGTAATTGGTGATGAACCGTATCGAGAAGGGCAGCGCCAGGCCGATGAAAGTCCCGAGGAATCCGCCCCCCAACGAAATGAGCACAGCCTCAGTCAAGAATTGCGCGCGAATTTCCGAGTTGGTGGCCCCCACGGCCTTGCGCACGCCAATCTCGCGAATGCGGGAATTCACGGTGGCCAGCATGATGTTCATAATGCCCACTCCGCTGACCAGCAGCGTGAGTACGGAAATGAACAGCAGCACGGTGGTCAAGGTGTTGGCGGTTTTGGCGGCAACCGAGAGCAGCTGGGTCAGGTTGTACACCTTGTACACCGATTCGGGGCGATGCCGCGACTGCAGCACATCCTGAATTTCTGCCGTCGCCCGCGGGACCTCGGCCGAGTCCGACACCGAAAAGAACAACTGTTTTACTTTATCGCTGGCGGTAAAGAACCGCGCCACCGTGTAGGGAATCAGGATGGTGTTATCGGAAATTTCGGACTCGCCGAAGGTGTCAACCCGCTCCCGGAAAGTCCCAATCACGGTGAAGGGCAAGCCGCCGAGCTTGATCTGCTCCCCGATGGCCGCATCTTGTGAGCCGTACAGAGTGTTGGCGAGAATCTGGGTGATGAGCGCGACTTTGTTGCGTGCCCGGGTGTCTTCATCGTCGAAAAAGCGGCCAGTCAGAATATTCAGGTTCCGTACATAGCGGTATTGCCACGACACGCCTAGGGCCACAATCTCGCGTTCCTGGCCGCCTGGGATCGGAACCCGGTCGTGAAACTCGATCATCGGCGAGGAGGCGCTGATGCCCGGCACCCGCTCACGCACCGCATCCAAGTCTGCGAGGGTCAGCAAGTCGCTTGCGCTCTGGCTGCCGTACGCGTTGCCCCCCTGGTACTCCGCAGCCATCATGTTCGAGCCGATATTCTGGATTTGCTGGATGATGTACTGCTTGCCCGTGAGCCCCACGGTGACCACCAGGATCAGCGACGCCGTCCCAATGACCATGCCCAGGGCCGTCAAGATGAATCGGAGCTTGTTGGTGCTAAAGGTCTGAACCGCGACGCTGAGGGTTTCGCCGAAAACCAGTTTCGGATAGGGGCGAGCGTTATTGCGGCTGGTTGCCATGCGGATGACTTAAGGGTAAATGTTCACGGGCGGGGCTTCAAACGTGGTGCGCAAACCTGCCTTCGTCGCTGCAAGAAGGATCCGGGCGCGGATTGTTGAATCGTCCGTCAAGGTGCTATGGTCAAGATTACCCTATTTTTCTGACACTCAGTGACTCATGCTGTTCCCTTTCCATCGCTTTCTGCTCCTGCCACCTATGCTCGTCCTCGGGATGTGCTGCACGGCCGAGGCGCAGCAGACCTTGGGCGAGTTGTATGCGACGGATGCCAGGGTCAAAGGAGCCGTCGTCCTGGTTGGCTCCGGTACCAGCGTTTTAAGCGGCTCCTCGATAGCCGCTGGAGCGCAAAACGCCACCCTGAAGCTGGAGCGGGGCGGTAGCCTGCTGGTTTGTTCGGGGACGAACCTTTCCGTGAACGCGTCGCAGAACGGACGCGAGCTGATGTTCAGCTTGAACAGCGGCAACCTGGAGATGAATTATCCGCTGGGTGCCGCGGCGGATACGCTCCTGACCCCCGATTTGCGGCTGCTACTGCCCGGTCCGGGAACTGTACACATTGCCGTGAAGGTAAGTCCGCAAGGGGACACCTGCGTTCAGTCATTGCCGTGGAACGTGGCCGCTATCGTGGTTTCCGAGACCATGGGCGATGCCACATATCAGGTGAAACCAGACGAAGCCGTGTTGTTCAAGGGCGGACATCTCAGTGAAGCCGCGGCCACGAAGCAAAATTGCGGATGCCCGTTATCGCAGCCGATTCCGCCGACGCAGGTGGCGAAAGCTGCACCGCCTCCACCTCCTGCGGAACCCAAGCCCACGCCGCCCGCTCCCAAGCCGGCTCCTGTGGACCAAAACGTCCACATTGCAGTTAGCGCGCCGCTCGTCTTCCGCGCGGACGATCCTGCGCCGGACCTCGCCGAGATTGTGGCCAGCCTGAAGCTGGAGCACAACCAGGTAATGCAGCTTGAGCCAGTGGTGCTGCCTCCTCCAGAGCCCAAGAAAATGCACGCGGAGCGGAGGACGCCAGGGGTTGCCCGCAAAGAGCCGAAGCACGGTTTTCTCAGCAAGGTAGGCGCATTCTTCGCGACCCTCTTCCACTAACGAAGCAACGTCAGCGGGCGGCTTTGGCCGTCAGCCGTATGTTGAATACCTGCCGCCGGAGAATACCCGTCCGTCGGCACTTCATACTGACTCTTATACCAAAGCCGCTTTAGCATGTCGAGTGGTTTTTGCAAAATAAAGTTGTCGTACATGTTAGTTCGGGTAGACTGAGGGCAGGCCTGTGTGTGCCTTGAGGGGTAACGGGAGTTTTCTTCTTTGAAACAGCAACTTGCAAAAGCAGAACAGAACTACAACCGGAGTGGCCCGGTCCGCTACACCGTGCAAGAGATTGAGGGAAAGGCTTCAGTCATAAGTCTAGCGGTCGCCTACGAGGAAGCCCCAGTTCCGGCCAATTACTACGTTGCCGACTTTTATCAGGTTGTTTCTCAAGACTTGGCTGTTTTGTTGATCTTTGGAAAATTAGATCACCCGAATGTGGAGAAGTTGCGCAACAAGATTGAGATCTATTTCCCGGCTGAAATGTTTGTTCGTCAGCTATGGAAGGGCAGTCGGGACTTTGAAAAGACACTGGAGAGCTATGTCGAGCATAGCCATACGCAAGCAATCGGTCCTGGTACTGTATCTGCGCAAGCCGACAAAGTGCAGACGCTCCACTCGAACAATGTCCTGATGGTACTCAGTGCGGGGCACTGCATGATGGATTTTTTTTACATTTCAGCAAAAGAGTTGTGGCTGAGACCGCCCAAGAATGAGCCTATTGGAATCGAAGCATTAGTGCGAGTCATCGCCTCGGGAGCATTTGTTCTTGGCCTGTTGCGCGAATGCGACAAAGTGGCACAGGAATTGATTGAACGGCTAGGCATCGAATTTGAGGAGAACGACAATGCCGCGATGGAATCTAAGTAGCTTCGACGAGTTTGAGACGCCAGTACTTTCGGTGCATCGTGCGACCGCACCGCAAAAGAGGTCAGTTGCGTCCGGGTCACATCGGAGTTCATCGGTCAAGACGGTTATGCTAGTGGCTGCAGTCGCGACAATCTCCTACAGTGTCGCTGTCTGCGGCAATGCTAAGGTCTTGACCGTATCTCATCCAGTTGTCCATACTGCTGGAAACGTCGATGCGAGTCGTCCGCCGTTGGAGGCGCTGTTTGGGGGGAGATTTAACGACCAGTGGACCCGAGAAAAAGAGGCCGGTCTATTGGCCGAAGGGGTGAAGAAGTCAGCATCTTCGACGGACGAGCAAGACTTCTTCAATTTTATCCATACTGCGCAGCATGAGACGCTGTCCGAAGACGCTCCTCGTTTGACCGAAAACGAAATTCGAAAGCTAACTCGGCGTAAGGCGTAATGCACTTTGCATCGGCTACCGTGTCCAGAGTGGACGAACCAACAGGAACCACGCAACAAACTCCCTGCCGTTGGAATGGCAGCCGCCGCAATCTTTGCCTCAATACAAAAACAGAACCAAAAGAAGCAGCTGCTTAACCATGGGCATCTGAAAATGTGGCACCAAAAGCTACTAAAGGACGTGGTGCCCGTCCCGTACTATGCTGGCAACTACAGGTCGGCTGAATCGCGGCATCCCTGCCTTAACGTCGATAATGAGGTTGACGGTGTACCTGGTGCTCCCTTTCAAGAGGTCGCAACGAGAATGGCGAGATTTTCGATGACATTGGAATCGGTGACTACAGACACGGATGATTTTGTTGAAACTCAAAAAAGCCCAGAGGTTAGACTTAAAGCCGCTGCTCAGATTGCCGCGCTTGCGGCGGGGACGATTATTCAGATTCATCCATTCCTGAACGGTAACGGACGTATGGCGCGATTCACAGCCAACTTCTTTTTTGATCGTTATGGGTTCCGAATGCCATTTTTTATTGATAGACCGTCCGGGGCGGATTACCCACAAGCGTGTAGGGCCGCAATGCGGCAGGGGGACTTCGTGCCGCTCTTTCAATACTTCGTGGCGTTGATGGCGACGTGAAAGAAGCCCCGAACTACTCGGAAGTTTTCTTTTGTTTTGCCCATCTAGCGTTGGCTGCCTTTTGCGCGATCTTGCGCCGTTTCGTCTTGCTCATAGTATCCAAGCGACGCTTGCCGCCGATTTGGCCGCCCTTGCGACCGATCTTGGCCATGTACTCGGAGATGTCGGTAGGGACGTTGCCACCCTGTAGACTGGTTTCCGACTCAGAGGGCGGCGCTTCGGAGGTTGACTGATCTACGATCCACTTGGCGAGTTGGTTGGGGTCGCGGGGCCTTTTTCCCTTGCCGATTGTCATGTCCTCAGGATGCCACGTTCGCCATGCTAAAGCGAGCCTGTGGAAAACGAAACTGACCCACTACCCGACACGTCGTAAGCTCAGGCTTCCGCCCTGCCCGCGATAAGATAAATCTCTACCAGATGGAGGAGCGAATGTCGGCCATTATTCTCGACGGCACCCGGACCGCAGCGCAGATCAAAAGCGAAGTTGGCGAAGAGGTGAAGGCGCTGACGGCTGCCGGACTTCGTCCCGGTTTGGCGGTCGTGCTGGCGGGCCACAACCCGGCGTCGGAAATCTACGTTCGCAACAAGGTGAAGAGTTGTGAGCAGCTTGGCATCTACAGCGAGAAGCACACCCCGCCAGACCATGTCACCACCGAGGAGCTATTAGCGCTGGTCGAGGACCTGAACCGCCGCGACGAGATCGACGGCATCCTGGTGCAATTGCCTCTGCCTCCGCAGGTGGATGCCAAGAAGGTGCTGCTCGCGGTCTCGCCGGAGAAGGACGTAGACGGATTTCATCCCATGAACGTCGGCTACCTCTCGACGCAACGGTCGGGACTGGTGCCGTGTACGCCCGCCGGCATCGTCGAACTTCTGAAACGCAGCGGCATTCCCATCGCAGGCGCCGAAGCCGTCGTAGTGGGGCGCAGCGACATCGTCGGCAAGCCAGTCGCGATGCTGCTGCTCAACGGCAATGCCACGGTCACGGTCTGCCATTCCAGGACGCGGAACCTGCTGGCGGTCTGCCGGCGCGCCGACATTCTGGTGGCTGCCATCGGCAAGGCTGGAATGATTACGCCTGATTTCGTGAAACCGGGCGCGACCGTGATTGATGTCGGCATGAACACGGTTACCGACCCCATCGAGTTCAAGCAGTTCTTCGCCGGAAATGAGAAGCGGGAACGGGATTTCGCGGCGAAGGGCTCAACTCTGATCGGCGATGTTCATCCTAAAGTTACCGAGGTTGCGGGAGCGATTACCCCTGTACCGGGCGGCGTAGGCCCCCTCACCATAGCCATGCTGATGAGCAATACCGTGAAAGCGGCCAAGCTGCGCCGGGGCGCCAGGTGAGTGTAGTGGCGGCACGGTAGACAAGGACGTCCCCGCAGCGGCTGTCCGGGCTCACCCACGCGCAAGATAGGCGCGCCAGGGTTTCCAATAATAAGTTTCCCAGCCTTGGGTGACGCCCTGGTGGTCATGCTCGGGAACATTGACGTGCACCAAGTCGACGCGCCCGCCCGACTTCGTCTTGCTGAAGGTGAGCACCAGGATGGAGTCGGGGTCGCTCTTCTTCCAATGCGCCGCCCGCCAGGACTGCACGATCATTTTCTTGGGGAGGATCAATAGGTTCTTGCCGAGCAACTCTCCACCGAACGCGGTGAACGCCGCGCCGGTCGCCTGGGAGTGCTTCTTCGAGTCCATGTACATCTCGTAAAGAACGTCGGGAGCAACGCGAAACTCTACCGATTGTTGAATGGCTTCGGTCATGGGATACCTCAATGCGGCCAGCAGGCCGGGGTCGTGTGTCGCCGATGAATTCTAAATGTATATACTGCATCAGGCTTGACCGAGGTAGGAAAATTCTGGCGCATTCTCACTTTCCGCAAATGTGTGGGGCACAATGCTGCGCGTAGGACTGACTGGCGGCATCGCCTGCGGCAAGTCCTCCATTGCGGCCATGCTGGTGAAACGTGGCGCGCATTTTCTCCAGGCGGACGGGCTCGCCCATCAGCTTTATGCGCCTGGGACCGTCACCTATGACAAAGTTGTTGGCAGCTTCGGCCGCGAAATCCTCAATGAAGATGGCACCATCAATCGCAGCAAGCTGGCGGACCTGGTCTTTCCCGGACGCATTGGTGAGCTGAACGCCATCGTGCATCCTGAGGTCGTGAAGCGCCAGAATAGCTGGATGGCGGAGGTCGAGCGGAGCGATCCGCATGGCATTGCAGTGGTCGAGGCCGCTCTGCTTATCGAGGCGGGGGCTGACCAGGACTTCGACAAAGTCATTGTCGTGACCTGCGACTTCGAGCAGAAAGTCGAGCGCTTTGCCCGGCGAACGAATGTCCCGCTCCCGGTTGCACGCGCCGAAGTCGAACGCCGCAGTGCCGCGCAGTTCTCCGACGAAGAGAAGGCGCGGCGCGGGGATTACATCGTAAACAACTCCGGTTCCGCCGAAGACGCTGAGCGGCAGGTGGAGCGAATCTGGAGCGAATTACAACGGATTGGGCAAGATTATCCTGTTGACAAAAGTTAGAGGGTATGTCATTGTATTTCCATGATGACGCAAGCTACTTTCCCTTCTTTGGTTTCGCCGCAGGAGATGCCCTCAGAACGCGGCGAATATCCTGCTTTATCGAAGCAAGTAGCTTCCGCGTCGGGATACGTTTCAGTTGCTCTTTCTTCTGTTTCTCATCCATCTTGGGGACTCCTATGACCCTGTTGGATATTGTCGCCAATTTTGATTCCGATGACCGTTGCCGGGAACTGCTGGAGCGGCTTCGCTGGCCTCTTGGCCCGGAGTGCCCACGTTGCCAGACTCGCGAGCTGGCGCGGCTCACCGCGAAACTGCTCTATTGCAGAGAGTGCGACTATCAATTCAGCGTTACCGCCGGGACGATCTTCCATGATTCCCACCTACCGTTGCTCAAGTGGTTCGTGGCTACTGTGTTGATATGTGAAGCCAAGAAGGGCATGAGCGCCATGCAGCTTAAGCGCACCTTGTGGGGCAACGACAAAGGTTCCTACCAGACCGCGTGGTATCTCTGCCATCGCATACGTCGCGCCATGAAACAGGTTGAACAGCCCTTGCTTGACGGTACTGTTGAGATGGACGAAACCTATGTCGGCGGCAAGAAAAAGGGGCGCCACTGGCAAGGGAGAAAGTGCCATAAGGAAGTTGTGATCGGTATTCGGCAGCGCGGCGGTGATCTGCGCTTTTTCCATGCCGCTGATGCCAAGAGCGGCACGCTGGCGAGGTACATTCAGGAGAACATCAGCACCGACGTTGATGTGCTCGTGACGGACGAATGGTCTGCATATCCAAAGGCCGTTGGCGGGCTCAAGCATGAGACCGTTAACCATAGCGCCAAAGAGTACGTTAGGTTCGGAACTGATATTCACTCGAATTCTATAGAATCCGCATTTTCGCTCCTCAAGCGCGGGATAGTCGGAAGTTGGCATAAAGTCAGCGCTAAGCACCTGCAAGCCTACTTGGACGAGATGACGTTCCGCTTCGACCGACGTAAGCGTTCCGACTTGTTTATAGATACCTTGCGTCATATGGTTACTGCTGACCCTCTGACGTTTCAAGAGCTTGTTGCTTAGACCCCCATGTACATTCAGCCTTGCATTCGCTGCGGCAACAATGATTGTCCAGAAACTGGGCGTGAAATTGTTCTCCCTTATTCCAACCTTCCAAAAATAGGTGGCGATCTACCAGCGTGGCCCCCGGATACATGGACACCAACCATTGCATGTCCTTCATGCGGGCAATTGTACGCGTACACCGCCGAATACGTTGATTGGATAGACGCTCCCATGTTGGGCCAAGGAACGTTCCATAGCGATACAGTTTGCGTTCTCGTAAAAACCGAATGCGAGCGGAAAAGCTGCGCATCTCTAATACAATTCCATACAATGCTCTAAGATCGAAGCCAAAAATCCTACGACGAGTTACGCGATAAATTAAAGCGTGCATTTTTCTCCGGCTTATGTCCAAATGGTCATCAGCTATCACCCGGTCCAGCTCAGCGTTATAGCATTACGGAGGTTCTACGTATTTAGCCTAAACGCCTTTTTCTTTCCATCCATTCATTGAGCCGTCGCTTGCGTTCTAGCGGCATTTCGGCAACTGCTTTCTGATAACGGCCTTTAATACTTTGCATTTCCCCCACAATCGACACCAGCCGTTCTTCTCCTATGCGCTCCATCATGCCGCTAAATGTGAGTCCCATCACGGCGTCGAATTCAGTCATAATCTGTTCAAGTGGTTCGATGTCTTCCTGTTCGTATCCATCCTGTCTAAAATCACTTCCGAAAAGTAAAATGTTTCCGTTTAACCCGACACCGTCAACGTGGCGTTTGGCCTGTTTCAGAATGTAGACGGCAGCCGCCAGCAATTGTGATTCATCTCCTCCGGCCATATTCAATGTTTCGGCCAAGTAATCGGCTAGATAGCTACCGATCCCTACGCTCTTGTTGCCGCTCTCAATAATATTCACAGCAGTTTGATCAACGTAAATCGTTCTTGGTATCGGCGCTCTGCCGTCGCTATTTGGAGTCGTCGGCTGCATCATTATCAGCGTCTCTAGCCTTGGATGATTGTTGCCTTGAGGCCAGATATGCCGCTTGTGAAACGTCAAGGCCGCTTTTTCAATTAGTTCTTGCGCCTCATAGATATTTGGAGATCCTAGTTTATGGAGGGCCACTTCCAACGCCCAGTTGAAGCTATCCAGATAGGGGCCACTGTCAGCAGCGCCGCCGATAGCATATTGAACCTGTGCTGGGGCAGGGATGCCCTTACTTGAAAGTTTATTCACTGATTTCTTGGCGTACCCAGATATAGTCTCCTGCGAATCAGCCAACATCACGCCGCAGTTTGCCCCCAACAAAATCGAAACCAAACTCATGCGCTTCCTTTCTGGAGGCCGCTGTTTGGGTTTCGGCTCAAAGGATTGTGTATTCCTCGGAGCTTTTGGGACAATGAATGGCAGCGGCTTAGGGATCAACTCTCACCCCCAGCCCAACTTTTGTCAACAGGATAATCTTGGATTGGGTAACCCATCGCCCGCAACGGGCAGGAATCTGCCCTACTCCTCGGCTTCGCGCCACTGGTAGCCGCAGGACAAGCATTTCCAGCGATGCGTCTCCTGTGCCGGGGGCTCGGGGAAGGGGATGGCCGCCGACCAGAGAGCGATCTGACGCGGATTCGCGCCGGCTACTTCGCGAATCTCCAGCGATTCACATTCCGGGCAGCACGCGACCTCTTCCAGATCTTCGTCGCCGGCTTCCGCTTCTACTTCCCCTTCGTCGGCTTCTTCTGGCTCGAAATCGTCAAGGACTTCCAGCGCGCGCACTACCTGGCTGTCCGGCACCTGCAGGCGGATGCCACCCAGGGCCATGCCCATGTGCCAGTTCATGGCATGCATGTTCTCGTCGCACACGAAGGCTGAGATCCCGGCGGAGATCAGCTTGCCCTGCGCCAGTTTGGCTTCGCCAAGGGTCAAAAACTTCGCAATGGTGACCGGTTCATCTGGCATCGCTGATTCGAGAAGCGTAGGCTAGCCGGGCGCGCGAGTCAATTCCGCTAAATGCACCCGCCGGCTGTGTTCCGCAATGGCGTCGACTACTTGCATTGCCAGGGCGAGGACTCGACGGCCATCTTCCAGCGTTACCTCCGGCGTCGAGCGATTACGTACTGCGCGCAGGAAGCTATCCAACTCCGCCCGCAGCGGTTCCCGCTGCTCAATCGCCGGCCTAAACGGTGTGATGCCAGGAAGGGCGCTGGCAGCAATGCTCGCGGGATTAAACGGGTCCATGCCGGCCAGATCGGGCGATAAGTCATCCACCGTCAGCACCAGTACATCCTGCCTCGAGTAGTCGAGCGAGACGTATTGCCGCGGCTGAAAGAAGCGCAGCTTGCGAACCCGCTCCGTGCTGACGCGGCTGGCGGTGAAGTTGGCCACGCAGCCGGACTCAAACTCCATGCGCACGTTGGCGATGTCCACTTTCTGCGAGAGAATCGGCAAGCCAACCGCGCGTACCTCCTTGACCGGCGATTGCACGAACGCGAGCACGATATCGAGATCGTGGATCATTAAGTCGAGGACCACGTCCACGTCGAGCGAGCGCGGACTGAAAACGCTGAGGCGGTGCACTTCAAAAAACATGGGCTGCGTGAGCAACGGGAAAGTGGCGCGCACCGCGGGATTGAAGCGCTCAAGGTGGCCGGCTTGTGCGACCCGGCCATGCCGCTCCGCGATCGCAATTAGCTCATCCGCCTCGGCCACGTTAGTCGCCAGGGGCTTTTCAATCAGGACGTCGACGCCGTTCTGCATTAACTGCCGCGCAACCTCGAGGTGGGCAGCGGTGGGCACCGCAACCGAGCAAGCCTGCACCCCAGCGGCGATCAATTCGTCGATTGACCGAAACGCGTGGACGCCGAACTCGCTGGCGAGTGTTTGTGCGCGCGGGAAGTCGGTGTCCACGATTCCGGCGAATTCGACATTCTGCGACGGGTCGGCCTGAAGGTCGCGATAGACGCGCGCGTGATTGCGGCCGAAGGCTCCGGCGCCGACGACTCCGACGCGCAGGGTGTCGCTGGTGCTCTGCATATTAGGATTCTCGCCTATCGGCGAGCCCTCAGGCAAAACTCTACATGCTGTGGTGAGGAATGTGGCTGACGGGGGTCTCGGCGACGACGCAGATTCCCGCCTCATTCGCCGCCGACAGCAGGGCTTCGCGATCCAGCAACAGGCATCGGCCGGCGTCGAGCGCCAGGCAGGTTGCGCCGGCCTGCTTCATGGTCGCAATCGTCTTCAAGCCGACGACCGGCACATCGAAGCGCATGTCCTGGTTCGGCTTGGCGACCTTCACCACGGTCAGGGCGCGGCTCAATATCGATGGCTCCTTGCCCAGCGACGGCGATTTCATGATCTCACCAGCACGAAGGATGGTTGCGTCCGTACCCTCCATGGCTTCCACGGCAACGCACGCGGCTTCGGCGATGACCACCGTTTGTCCTATGTCGAAGCGCGAGAGATGGTGCGCCACTGCCCGGCCGTAGGTAATGTTTGTCTGCTCGGAGTCGGTCGGCCCGCGGCGGGTCAAAACTCCTTCGCTGGCGAGCATGGGTTCAAGCAGCGCCGTGGAATTCATCAGGGTGATGCCTTCCTCTCCGAGAACTTTGCCGATCGCCCCGATCAGCGAATCGGTGTTGCGCGTGGTCAGCGAAAGCAGAAGCTTGGCGAGCTTCCAGTCCGGCTTGATGTTGCTGAAGATCTGCTTATGCTTGACCTGCCCAGCCATGATCGCCCGGGTAACGCCTTCTTGTTTGAAGGTGTCGATTAGCCGCGACAGCTCGCCTAACGATAACCAGTAAACGGCGGTCGCGCCGCGCCGCTCGATTTCGGGCGAGGCCTCTTCCTTGATGGCCGCGACGACGACCTGCATGCCCTTGGATCGAGCAGCGTCCAGCACCAGCAGCGGAAACTTGCCGTTGCCTGCGATGAGTCCGATTTTTTGAGAAGGATCAGTCATGTCAGATCTGAGCAAGAATCAGTCACCTGTAAGCCGACAGCCCGGAGGGCGAAACTAATTAGCCCAGCGCGGAAGCGCTGGGTATATGCATCACGTCTAATTCCGAGCCCCTTCAGGGGCGGCACGGCACCGCCTCACTTGATGATTCCGCGCTGCGACGATTCGATAAAGCGCAACAGCAACTCCACATCGTCGCCCTGTGCGCCTTCCGACCGCAGCCTCTCCAACGCCTGCGACGTATTGAGCCTGGAAGCCAGCAGCACTTTGAAGGCGTGATGCAGCCGGGCGATCCGCTCGCGTGAAAACCCGCGCCGCTGCAGACCCACTTTGTTCAGCATATAGGCGTGCGTGTCGCGCTCGGCGCTGGTCATGGAGTAGGGCAGCACGTCTCGCGTGATGGTGGTTCCACCACCGACGTAGGCGTGCGCACCGACTCGAACGAACTGGTGTACCGGACATAGCGCGCCCACCACGGCCCACTCTTCGACCGTAACGTGGCCTGCCAGTGTAGCAGCGTTGATCAGCATGGCATGATCGCCGACGAAGCAATCGTGCCCGATGTGGGTGTAGGCCATGATCAACGCATGGCTGCCAATGCGGGTAACTCCGCCCCCTTTCGCAGTCCCGCGATTGATGGTGACGTACTCGCGGATGACGTTGTGGTCGCCCATCTCCAGCCGCGTCAACTCGCCGCCGAAGCTGACGTCCTGCGGATCCATGCCGACGACCGCGAACGGATAAATCTTGTTGTCGCTGCCCAAGGTAGCCGGGCCTTCCAGCACCACGTGCGAGACCAACTGGCAGTTCTCCCCTATCTCGACGCCGGCACCCACCGTGCAGTACGGCCCAATGCTGCACGATGCGGGGACCTTCGCGGAGCGATCGACGATGGCCGTCGGGTGAATGTTCATTTGGAAGTTACGACTGCCCGGTTACGGGCGCGAGCTCTGGGGCGCCTTCCCCTAGTTTAGGACGATTCAGCAGACGGCAGGTTACGATCGCTTCGCAAGCCAGCTTATCGCCGACGTAGGCCTTGCCTTGCATGCGGCCTGCGGTCCCGCGCCAGGCCAGCACGTCCACCTCGATGCGAAGCTGGTCTCCGGGTATCACGGGCCGCCGGAAACGGGCGCGCTCGATGCCGGTGAACACCAACAGCTTGTCATCGCGCTTGGGAATCTCGATTAACAGCAGCACGGCCCCGGCCTGCGCCATGGCTTCCACCACCAGCACGCCCGGCATGATGGGATGGCCGGGAAAGTGTCCTGCAAAGAACGGTTCGTTGATGGTAACGTTCTTGATTGCCACGATACGCTTGGTGCGCGTGATATGGGTGATGCGGTCAACCAGCAGCAACGGAAAGCGGTGCGGCAGGATGCCCTGTATGTCCTGGATGTCGAGCGTAAGATTGTCATCGCCCTCGGGCGCGGGTTTGGCCGGTTCACTCATTCTTAGTCCCGTGAAAATTACGATTATACATTCCAGAGCAGCGGGTCCGGAGCGGCGAGCGCA
>DATCCF010000195.1:0-9360 GCA_036511435.1 Terriglobales bacterium
CGCGAAAACCCGGGCGGTCGATCTGCTGGAGAAGGCCGTGGCGACAGCGATCGCCGCCGTTACGCCTCACAACGCCACCGCTTGGTTTCGCCACTGTGGATATTTATTATCGGATACAGCTACCCCGGAACCGCTCTAGCATGCCGGTTTCGGCACGGATCTTGCAGACTGCAAATCCGCCGTCATCGCGCGCGGGCTCTGCCCAAACCCTCTGCGAAACGCGGTACGGCCACCATGTAAAGCTGAGTGGTTGCCGAACACTCCACAAAGCGTCAATCTTCATGAGATCGAACACAACGTCCAGAACTGCTGACCCGACTTCCACACGCTCATCCATTGCTACACCTCCCAAGGCAAGCCCGGCTTGCCGAAGTGGCCGTAATTGGTAGTCGTGCGATATATCGGGCGCAGGAGGTTCAACCGCTCGATCATTGCGGCAGGACGAAAGTCGAACTGTCGGACGAAGGATTCGGCCGCGCGGGCTTCACCGGTGCCGAAGGTCTCTACCTTTAACGACACGGGTTTGGAAAGTCCTATCGCATATGCCACCTGGATCTCCACCCGATGCGCTAATCCTTGCAGGACGACCTGACGGGCAGCATATCGGCAAAAGTAAGCTGCGCTGCGGTCCACTTTCGACGGGTCCTTGCCGCTGAACGCACCTCCGCCATGATGGGCAGCGCCGCCGTACGTATCAACAATGATCTTTCGCCCGGTGACGCCGCAATCAGTGGAGGGTCCACCCTGTAGAAAGCTGCCGGCTGGGTTCACGGTAAACGGAATGTGATCGGAATACCAGTTACCCAGTGCTCGGGGGGCGAGCCGACGGCGCACATATTCGAGAATGTAGTTGGAATCTACATCGGGCGAGTGCTGGGTTGAAAGGAGAGCGCCGGATACACCGATGGGCTTGTCGCCCTCATACAAGACTGACACTTGTGTCTTGGCGTCAGGACGAAGCCAGGGTTCTACGCCGGCGTGACGGTCCTGCGCGAGCATTTGCCCAAGCCGATGAGCTAGCGCGATCGGAAGCGGCATAAGCTCGGGCGTTTCGTCCGTTGCGTAGCCAAACATGATGCCTTGATCGCCGGCGCCTTGCTCTCCTCCCGGATTAATGCGGCCGGCCACTCCTAGGGCTATCTCGGGCGACTGTGCCGTGATAAATCGCTGGATTCGCACCCCATCGGCATCGAACTCCTGAGTCGGGTCCGTGTAACCGATTTCGCGGATAGCGTCCCGCGCGATCCGGTCGTAGTCGACAGCGGCCGCCGAGCTGATCTCGCCAGCTACGATTGCATTTGATCCCTTACAGAGCACTTCGCAGGCGACGCGGGCCTGCGAGTCCTGTGCCAAGTGGGCATCCAGAATCGAATCGGCAATGTAGTCGCAGACCTTATCTGGATGTCCCTCAGATACCGACTCAGAAGTGAAGACGTACCGACACGGGTTCATAAACACACCTCCGGGCAACTATGGCTAAAACCGGAAAAGCCCGGCACATGCCAGATGTGGCCGTCAGACTTCTCGAAATAGTTGGCATTCAGCTTTTGAGCATAGAGCAGGCCACCACACGCAGCGCAGCGGTTGACGTTCTCGCAAAGACAGTGAACCCGCATTACTTTGCCCTTAAATACAGGGTTTGGATCCAGACACTCGCCTGTCCATTCTCCGCAGCCCGCGCATTGTGCCAGGCCTCTAGGCACTCCATTTCGTCCTAACCCAGCCAGGTGACCCAGTTCATCCGGAGTTGCGTCGCGCCCGCCCTTGGTTAGGTCGCCAAGCATGTATCCGTCGGCCCGATTCCGCTCCTCGACGTATGCGGCCAGGAGCCTCTGGCGCACTTGCAGCTCGTCGTCGTGTTCGAGCTCGACACACAGGCGCAGCTTACCAAACGCGGCATGACCTCCCCGTGGAATTCCATCAGAACGGGACTCCGTCCCGTCAGTCCCGTAGTAGTAGCAATCATCCGCCCTGAAGACCAGACAGGTTTCCAACCTGTTGGCTGCAAATTGCCGCCGGGCTATGTGGCGCAGCAGCTCCGGCTCGAAAGATTGAGGCAGGAGTGCCAGATGGTAGAGCGACGGAACGACACGGATCGTTAGGTAGGGAAAGCCTTCGAAAGCAGGAAGACTAAGAGCCTTGACCTGTTGAGTTGTGAGTCGGAGTTGATGTTCGTTGTGTCTATTCATTGATGCATGCTCCTTTATGTTTGGCATGCATCAGAAGCCCAGAAAGCAAAACGCCGCCCGGCATCAGGCGGCTGCTTTCCGCGGAGATCTTAGCTTCGGAACTTACGTTCCGCACATCGAGCGTTTGCCGCTCTAGGCACCGTGGCGTCTCCTGCCCGGTTGCCGGACTCGGGGATTGTCCCGAGCCACTCCTGATGCTGCCTACAGGATGCACCAACGGCAGCCCTCCTTGCAAGGGGAAAATGTCATGGGCTATAAGGGAACATGCCCTCCTGCCCGGTGCGGCCCGCAAGTATGCGGTATTGCGCAAAAATCCCAGACAGAAGCCGGCCCCCCCTGGATTCACCGGAGATCTTCACCGGGATAAGCCCAACTCATGAATTCGCCGGCGGGCATACGCGATTTGCTGGGCAAATTGTGGCGGTGCCAACTCAACAAACTTTTGATAACTGCTCATCGCTTCACGCCAACGTTTTAAGCCGTCCTCAGCTAGTGCCTTGTTGTACCACAGAGCGGCGTCTCGTGGATCAATCGCCAACGCTTTGTCGCAACAGCCGATCGCGTCTTCGTGCAGGCGAACGACATTTAGAGTATCTGCCTTATTGCTCCAAGCGCACAGGTCCAGGGGGTCAACCGCCAGCGCCTTGTCGAAACAGACGAGCGCCGCCACGTAGGACCCGGTGTCACCCGATTCCCTGCCGAGGGTCCGATGCACTAAACCCTTTTCGTTCCAAGCCCCCGAGCTTCGCGGGTCAATCTCCAACGCCTTGTCAAAGCAACGTATCGCCTCAGGGAACCACCCTCCCCAAAGGTGCATCTCGCCAAGTGCCCGGTTCGCGACACCCTTGCTATGCCAGAACCCCGCGTCTCGCGGGTCAATCGCTAACGCCTTATCGAAGCATTCGATCGCCTGACGGTGTTGACCAATGTCTTCTAGCGTGGCGCCCATGCTGCCCCAGGCCTTCGCGTTTTGCGGGTCAAGCGCCAACGCCTTGTCATAGCAGCTGAGCGCCTCCTCAGACCGGCCGAGCGCTTGGAGCGAGATACCCTTGTTAATCCAAGCCTTCACGTTTCCTGGGTCAAGCGCCAACGCCTTGTCGTAGCAGCCGAGCGCTTCCTCGTGGCGATCCAGTGCTTTGAGCGCGGCGCCTTTGTTGCTCCAGAAACCTGAAGTTCGCTGAGCAATATGCTGAACCTCAAACTTCCTTCCCGTCCTCCTAATCCAAATCGGCTCCAAGGTCTCACGCAATTCCTGAAAACTGCCGTACCTTTGTGAAGGTCTGGGTCGGAGGCAGCGCTCGATGATGTTCCCGAGCGGATCCTTTAACAGCGGCACGCGACCTGCCATCTGTTGCTCGTAGACTCCGCGTAAGTAGTTTTCCACATCGCCGTGGCATGGCACCAGAAACGGCGGTACGGAACTCCCCGCTGCCATCTGCCACAGCACAAGACCAAAGCTATAGATGTCACTTCGTACGCTTGCCCCTTCACAGCGATACACCTCCGGCGCAAGATAGCCGGGCGTGCCGTATCTCAGCTTGTCCCCGGCTAGCATCAAGCTAAAGCCAAAGCCACCTTCTGCACTGCCCGTCACCAACGAGCCACCTCGACCGTCCGATCCACGCCAAGCTGCCTCCGCTGCTACCGCCAACCCAAAGTCGCTGACCCTGAGCGTTCCATCCGGGGCGATTAGGATGTTGCCTGGTTTGATGTCGCAGTGGCACTCAATCCCGTGCGCTCTGGCGTGTTCCATGCCCAAGCAGAACTGGATCGCCCAATTCAACGTCTGGTTTGTATCAAGAGGTCCCTCCGCCCGAGCGAGATGATCAGCCAAGGTTACACGCCCTTGGGCGTCAGGGGCGACGTACTCCATCGTGATAAACAGCCGGCCAGACGCCTCGTCCACCCACTCCGCGGTGAGGACGAAGGGATGCCTTTCCAAGTTCACCCACAAAAGGGCTTCCTTCTTGAATGTCGCCCGAGCGGCGGGGTCCGCCAGCAATTCTTCGCGGACGGTCTTCAAAGCTAACGTGTCGCCCGTGTCACGAACTTGCACCAGGTAAACGACGCCGAACCCGCCTTCCCCCCATGTGCCGTGAACCTCATACTGGCCACCGATCACGTCGCCTTTCTTGAACGTTAGTCCGGCCATTTGCTGCTCCTAGATGTCGGGCCTATCGGCTGGGGCTGAACGGCCTAGGGCCGCTTCAGCCCAAATTGCTTCGATGTCTTCGCCTGACATTAAGTCGAATGTCAGGGAACAGGAATCAGCGTGGAAATTTGAACTCGCCTCAGATTCTGCCTGACTCTCGATCCATCTTCGGGTCAACCGTTCCCGCAGTCGGCGTGCACAGCACTCGTTTGAGCGAATTATGTTGCACGCTTCGACAAGATAGTTCTCGATTGCACCGCCCCCGCATTCCGAAATCTTCTTCTGGTCGTCAGTAGACCCTTCGACATCATAATCTCCAAACGCCAGCCGTTCAGGAGCGATTCCACTTCATGGGATTCCTACTGAGTGGCGTTCATTGGCGTTTGCGGGTTACTGTTCGATGGTTGGATGCGCGGTTCCACCTCCTGCCTCGTAATCCCGAGGACGGTAACGAGGGCGCCAGTCGGAACCGCACATCGACGTTTCTGTTGAGGATTACGAAGGCCGGACTGACTGCAGAAACCCCGCCAGCTTCGCCGTGGCTTTGTATTGAGGAATCGGCTCCAGCTCCTTGAATGCACTGGTGAATGCGTTCGAGAGGCTCCACATGGTTCGCGCCTGGAACTCCTCATGCACGGGCCGAAAGTACAGATCATGCACTCGCCGCGCGAGGTGCTTCGGAAACCCAGACTCCTCCTCGATGAACGCCTGGTAGATCAGCAGCTTCGCAGCAGCCGTGGACAATTGCATGGCGCGCCACTCGTCCACCTGTTGTTTCAAAGGACCAAAGTTCCGCTGCATCCGATCGACGCCGATGGCCAGGCTGTCTTCGAGGGAGAAATGCTTCGAATGCTTAGCGAGAACGGGAGTGTATTCCCCGTGAAACGCAAGATTTTCACAAACGAAGATGCGTAGCCCAACGGTGCATGAAAGCCGGAATGACTTATCATGGGAATTCCGCAAGCCGATGGCGAAACGGCAGCCGTCAAAGCCGGAACTCAGGTCCATGACGCCGAACATGCGCATCCCGTCGGATGAAACGGCGTATTCCTCCCGCACCACGCCAATCTGGCGAAAGCCGAGTGCTTCGATCAGCTTCTCCACCACGGCAATGTGGGGAATGGGCTTGTGGGTTGCTGTGGCTGCCGGCGTTGCCACCCGGGCCAGTTCTTCCCGGGTCAGCTTGGTGCCGTAAGAGCACAGAGTCATGGTCGGAGCTGGGGCCGGTACGGGGCTGAGAATTGCTCCAACTGGCTGGTCCTGCTCGATAAGGTTTGTCTCTTGCATCGCATTTCCTCCAAATGAAGATCGGGAGATGCAGCAGACGACTGAGTCTGCCGCCCTCCCGAGTGGTTGTGCCGCTTCCGGCGGCTCGGCGCCCGACGTCATCAGACGTCTTCGTCTGTGCAATCAGGCAATTACATGGCTGTGGTGTTCAATCTGCGCAAACTAAGCCATTGGTGATCAAATCGAGAAACCAGATTTGGTCCACTCTCCGCAGATCAATGTCGGTGGGGTGTTCGAGGATGAAACGCCGCACGTCTTTCTCGTGGATGAGATAAATGTCCCCGTTCTGTTGTTCAGTTCTTGCGGTACCGCGACATTTGGCTTTCAGATGGCCGCTTTTGATCCACCGCGTCACTGCGTGGGAATCAATTCCCAAAGCTTGTGCGAGACCGCTGGCGGAATAGAAGCTCCCGTCGTGCTTGAACCGCATTCGTTTCAACTTGAGGTGAATTCCAGTTACCGTGCGTGCATATCCGGCCGCTTTCAGCTTGAGGCGGATGCGTTCATCGCTCATCCATGCGTAGCGGGCGAGAATCTCCAGTTCCCTCTCGCTCCAAGGCAGCTCTTTCGTGCGGGCAAGACCCAATTCACGGGCACGCTTCTTCAAAGCCCAATGCGGCATGCCGACTTTCTTTGCCAACGACCGGATGCCAGGGCGCGTCTTCGCCTTCGGAGGGCTGAGGTAGATTTCTCGGATGAGATGGTCGATTTGGTCGCTGAAGATGTACTTGCGGCGGCGCTTGGCTTTACTTCCACGACGATCGTCGCCGCTGACTGTGGCCGGACAAACCGGTCCAGCCTCGTTTACGCATAACTGTTCCATAGCATTCCGCGCTCTAAGAAATTGTGATCGGTGAATTTCTGGGTGAATTGGGATAATGGCGGGGAAGAACACAACTTCTCGCTCAATCCATCGAGCGGGCTTTTGTCAGGATGAGAAGCTCTGTTGTAGCGTATTCGCCCACCTGGGACAGCTCACGAAGCAAGTTGAAAGAAACCTCACAACGAGCCAGAGGGTCAGGATCTCCGGAGGCACAGGAGACGCCCGGTTTTTTTGCCCTTCCTGTCTGGCCGCGTTTTCAGCGCTGGAGTCGGAGCCCCTGCGTATGCAAGGCAGCCCAGAACTGCCGACATTCACCCCGCGGGCGTAGTTCCTGCTCTGGGCAGAGCGATTCGCCATTTCACGGGCTCCCAGTTGTTATGACAGCAAGCGGACGCGACCGCCCTGCGATTGCAGTATAGAGATAGCCTTCGAGTCGAAGGAAACAAACTCTTCTGCGCCCAGCCACTCCCCTTCATAAGCGATTACACCATCCGCAAAGTCCCCGCCGGCATCGAGCACGGATAGGCCCGCTTCTATCGCCGGCCGGTTCATTACGACATTAGCGCTCTTCATCAGGCGACGAATCGCGTCGGAGATATCAGGAAGAGATTTCTTATAGCCTCGATGCAGCACCCACACAAACTCACAAAGGACCGGAACAGGCACGGCAACCAACTCGGCCTGCTGCAAGATATTCGTCGCCTTCCGGGCTTGATGCGCATCGTCTTGCACAGCGGCTCTGACCAGCACGTTTGTGTCTGCGGTGATTTTCATTTTGACTCTGCCCATCCCCGGGTCGCGATCTCGCTCATCTCATCAATCGTGAGTTTGGGCCCTCCCTTTTGTGACAGGCAGCCAATGAAATCGGCAATCCTAGCCTCCGGTGCAGCGGCTCTCACAACGATCCGGCCATCAGGCAGCTTGTCAGCTTCAATTTTCTCTCCGGGACTGACGCCAAGATGCTTGAGCAACTCTTGCTTCAGTGTGACCTGGCCTTTTGCAGTAATCGTGAGCGTCGTCATTGAGGGCCTCCGCGATCAACACGTACTATTGTAAGGCATAAATGCCTTACCGTCTAGTGGGGCAACTCTTGGGTCTGCCTCCGCCAGCACCCGTTGAAGAAGGGCGATTCTCAATCTCCGAACGTCAGCTTTCTTCGGCGGTTGTTTCGCTAGGCATGGACCGTCGCAGGATCGACTGCGGAACATGTGCTGCTCGCAACTTCTCAACTGAGGGTCTTCACTGCGGTTGCAAAGGCATTCGTGAGACTGCGAAGCAGGGAATTTGCAGGAGTTTGAGACCTCAGACTCCCTGATGCACTGCCTTGATGTCTCAGCTCTCAGAAAAGCGACATTTGGCCGGATGCAACTGTCTTGCGTGAGGATTCGCATGGCAGAATGACAGCTTCCGCAAGGGCAGCGCCGGGAACGTTCTCGATGGTCATCGCAGGGCTCTCGGTCGCCGATGCCATCGGCTCGTCGTGTGCTTCGACGGTCGTCGCCGATGTCTTGGGGCGCAATCGCTGGACACTACGCCAGACTGAATCCGCAGACTCCCCAATCCCCTTGTTCTCCACCAGCTCGCGCGCCATCGCTGTGAGCATGTCGTCATCTCCGTCGATTGCTTGGAGACCTTCGGAAGTAAACTTGCCCTCCATCGCTAACGCAACGAGGAGTTTCTTGCCCATCAAGCGGAGACAGACCTCCTGCATCGTCCCCTTATAGGCAAAGAACTTCACCTCCACTGGACGTCTCTGACCAATGCGCCACGAGCGACGGCTTGCCTGCCGCAAGGTGTGCAGTGAGTATCCAGTCTCGTGAAACAAGATTGTCGGAAAGTCCAGGAGGTCCAACCCAGTCTCAACGATCTTGGGATGGCAGATTGCGACATCGATTCCACGGCGCAGCTGCTCACGGTACCAGGCTTCCCGCCTGTGAGTGGGAACGCTGGCGCGCAGGATCGCCACCCGTATTCCCTCAGCACGAAACAGCTGTTCCAGCCGTGCGGTAACGTCGTGTTTGTTGGTGTAGACCGCATAAACTTGGCACTTGCGGCCACGTGCAAGCTGGGCTTTCACTTCTTCGATCAGCGCTCGCTCTTTCGCGTAGGTCTGGTGCCGGTCTAGATCCACGGTCTCGGCGATCACAAAGCTCACGCGGCACTTGGTTTCCGGGTCGAATTCAGACCCGTACAGAGTGCCGAAACCATACGGATGGTCCGGCCATGCCAGCAGAGCGTTAAGCATGGTGCTCGCCACGCTGCTGTTTCCTCGATGCTCCTTCAGGCAGGCAGTGATCTCCTCTTCGAGTTCCTCATAAGCACCCTTCAGCGGCTCTTCCATCGCCACTGGCACAACCTCCTCTCGGTAGCTTGGCAACCCGTCCGAGATGTCCTCCAGACCAATGAACGCACAGTGGTCCATCAGATACTTGCCGAACAGTAGTGGCGAGGCGCCGGGCTTGCGCTTGATCGTGACCGTCTTCTTGGTTTTCTTTGAGCAGGCGTTGTCTTCGACTGTGATGCGCTCAATGGTCTCGATCACGCCGAAGTCGCGGGTGAATCGTTCCCGTCCGGTTGAGCCCCATTCGTAGCCGTCCTCGGTCATGCGCTTGGCACCGGTGCGGAACAGGGTGTTGAAAAGATCATCCGCGTAGCCGGAGAGCAGCGTACCCGTCAGTCCCAGGAAGCGTCTGGCCGTTTTGTTGAGCACGCCGAGAGCATTACCCTGAGCCGTGTCGCCAGCCAGTTGGTGAATCTCATCCGCAATGGCGTAATCCCACCATTCCGGCATGAAGCGTCCCATGTATTCCGTCGGTGCCATGCGAACGATCTTGTTGCCGTCCGCCTGCCAAAGCGCGGAGTACTTGGTGTTGCCTGCCTTCGAGTCCTCCACGATCTGGTGCAGGCGC
>DATCCF010000196.1:0-3137 GCA_036511435.1 Terriglobales bacterium
TTTCATGTGGGCTGAAATGTTAGCCTCCATCGGGGCGACCTGATGTGACGAAGATCACAGAATGGAAGGTTGAGTATTCTCGCCTTCAGAGTGTCGTGACCAGGCGTTTACACTCATTAAAAAATTCGCCAATCCGGTCAATGAGCGAAATCGAGATGTAACGCCAACTGCGACCGAGTTGACAGTTTCTGAGTTGCTGAGCACGACGAGCGATAGCCTTATGGCCAGTCCAAGTCTTTTCCAATCGAAGGATGAGCCTGGGGAAGAGGCTGGACGGTGGTGGAGGAAGCTCCTTTCAGGTTTAGATTCTGAACCAATCTAGCAGCCGTAGCCGGGGCGGTGGGAATGTGGAAAGCGCGCCTTTGTTTTTTGCGCTTTCCAAGGAACCGGAAAATCTCCGGTTTTGTTTTTGGGGATTTTCCGGTTCCGTCATTTCCACGGCCCGTTCGCCGACAGCCGCAAGGGCGCGAAGAGCCGGCGTTTGGCCTGCTGCATGCGCTGTGCGGCTTCGGTGTCGCTGCGGGTTCCCGCGATGCGTTGTAAGACGGCGGGGGTAAGTCCGGGGCGCAGGTACTGGGCCGGGTTGGGCAAGGTCAACAGGGTTTCCAGCGGAGTCTGATAGCGGCGGTACAGGCAACGGCGGCGGCCTTTCTCGTCGAAAGTGACGTCGGCTTGGGCGCACGGACGATGGTAGTTGAGATAGGGATTGAAGTAGGCGGTGTAGAACTGCTGCAGGCGCCCGGCGTGCCCGGACGGGATATAGCCGTAGCCCATGTGTTTGCGGATGACGGCGCCATTCTTGGTTTCGGCCAGTCCGTTGTCGTTGCTGTGCCGGGGGCGGCTTTTGGTTTGTTCGATGAGCAGCTTGTTGAGTAACCGGGCCACGATGCGGTTGATGAACTCGCTGCCGTTATCGGAATGGAAGCCGAGAATGCGGAAAGGAAACTGCCGCATTAGGGCGCACAGCACGGGTTCCAGCCAGGCTTCGCTGATGCGCTCGGTGGCGGCCACGATCTCCCATTGCGTGACCTGATCCACCGCGTTGATGTGGTAGACGCCTTGGCCGGCGGGCGCATCGCCCTGGTGCACGGTGTCCACCCGCAGGTAGCCGGGCTGGCCCTGCGGATCGGGACAGCGCCGCTCGCCGATGGCCACGGTGGTGGGTCGCGTCTTGACGTAGTGCAGACGGCGTTCCCGATAGCGCGGCCGTTGCCGCAAGTTATAGAGATGCGCCACCGAGATCGTAGATAGCCGCTCATACTCGGGCTTGCCGTACTGGCGGTATTCCCGCTCCAGAATGCGGCGCGTGGCAGGACCGCTCAGGTTCTCGTGGGCTGCATCGACGGTAGCCAGCAGTTCGACGTCGGCGCGAGTATAGCGCTGCGGAAAACGATGACGGCGGTAGGGTGTGGGCTGCAGCGATCCGCTTTTCCGATAGCGAGCGATCAACCGGGTCACTTGCGCCCGACTCAATCCCGTCATCTTCGTCAGATAGCTGCGTAACAACCCGCGCGCCGGGCGGCTCTGCTGGTGGTACTCCTGCCGGCCGAGCACCTGCTCGATCCAGTGATAAATCTGGGGTTGGGTTTCGCCTTCGAAGCGAATCTCTTGGCTGGCGTTTAGAAAAGCCTGGATCTGTTCCAGGCTCAGTTTCTCTGCTTCGTGCACATGGATGGTCAATCCTCAGCATGCCATCCGCTCCAGGCTCATCTTGTGTTGGAATCTCCCCTCCCCTTCAGGCTCATCTTGTATTGGATAAGACTACAAATAGCCAACATCACTATTTTCGATTATCATGAATTGTGAAAATAGGGCGGAATGGTATTTTCGACTCTGAAAGCAGCAATGCCCAAGACAGCCCACATTCCCGGCAAGAGAGTATCGCAAGGTAGCTACTCCGCGTTTGTGCCTGCGCCCTTGCCTCCCGAACTTGACTGGACACCGCGGCTGATTGGCGCGCTATCGGACGCAGACCGACTCGTCGGACGATTGGCAGGTGAAGGCGGACGGCTCCCCAATCCCCATATTTTGATCCGGCCTTTCGTACAGCGCGAAGCTGTTCTATCGAGCAAGATTGAAGGCACCCAGGCTACCCTAGGTGAGTTGCTCGCTGCCGAGGCAGGAGCAATAGTGGACCGTAGCCCTGAGGACCTTCGTGAAGTTGGCAACTACGTGGTTGCTCTTGAGCACGGAATCTCACGCCTCAAAAAACTGCCGCTTTGCGTCAGGCTCACTCGCGAGCTGCACGAAAAGCTCATGACGGGCGTCAGGGGGCACCAAGCTGCGCCCGGACATTTTCGTAACATTCAGAACTGGATTGGCAAGCCTGGCAGTACTGCCGCAACCGCTTCCTACATCCCACCCCCTCCGGGAGAAGTAGAGCCTTGTCTCGCGGCCTGGGAAAAGTTCCTGCATGAATCAAACCTGCCACCCTTGGTAACCATTGCGCTGGCGCACTATCAATTCGAAGCCATTTATCCATTTCTTGACGGCAATGGCCGGGTAGGACGCCTCCTCATCACTTTGTTTCTGATCGAACGCCAGATCCTCCCGACACCACTGCTATATTTGTCAGCGTTTTTTGAAGCATCGCGGCTCGACTACTACGACGGTTTGCGCGCGATCAGTGAACGTGGGGCATGGAACGACTGGTTGGAGTACTTCTTGCTTGGAGTACTTCTTGCTTGGAGTCGCTCGCATGTCAGAAGATGCTTTGAGTCGGGCCACCCAAATCAACCAACTGCTAGCTCAGTGGCAGGAGAGAGTCTCTGGTGCGTCAACCAACAATCCATTGCGGGTCGTCGAACTCTTGGGAGCAAATCCTTTCATAACTACCAACGGGGTTGCTGACCGACTCGGGGTGGCATTCACGACAGCACAGCGCGCTATCGAACGACTGGAACGCACGGGTATTGTCAAAAGGGTAGGCGATGCGAAGCGCGACCGAGTCTATTGCGCAGGTGCGCTGCTTGATATCCTCGAGGAGTCGGCCCCTCTCAGGCCCGCTGCTGAAAAGTAGGTTCAGAGTCTCCCCGCGCCGGGAGTGTGGAGCGTTGGATTCGACGAAACGCGGTCGAACCTAGAAGTCCATCACCAAACAGCTTCGCAGCCACTCCGGCCACGACTCCGAAGAGAAC
>DATCCF010000197.1:0-3610 GCA_036511435.1 Terriglobales bacterium
ACTCTGGCGAGAGCCATCACGGAGGAACCACCTTGCGAACAATTACCCTGCTCATTCTGCTGTGTACAGCATGCGTATCTGCTTTCAGTCAGACCGACTCTTCGGTTAACAACGACAACTCCGCGGTGCAGTCCGCACCGCCGATCATCGGTATCACGTGGGCGAAAGATGGAGTGCCCGAGCAGTTTGGTCAACCTGCGAGACGCTCCCCGAACATGACCTACCACAGCGGCAAGATCATGCCAACCGCAGTTTCCAAAGCGATTTTCTGGGGACCGAGCTGGGGAAACTCCGGCTTTGTCGGCGACAAGATCAGCGGGCTTGACACCTGGTACATCGGACACTCCGGTTCCAACTACGCGATCACCGTGGACGAGTACACCGGTACCAATGGACGGGTTGGCTCCAGCACTACCTATCAAGGTCACCTTATCGACACCTCGACAGCGGCGGGCGGAGGCAACACGTCAACCATCCTGGCCGAAGTGTGCCGGCAGGTCAGCGCAGGCAACATCGTCCCCGATTCGTCGGGCAATGGATACTACCCGGTATACAGCGACGTTAAACGCGGTAGTGCGGGTTACTGCGCATGGCACAGTGCGGGGTCATGCAATGGCCACGCGCTCCAGTTCGCCTTCTTCTTCAATCTGGACGGCGATGCGGGCTGCGACCCCACCGACACTCAGACCGGCCATTCGCAGGGTCTGGCAGCACTTGCCAATGTGACCGCGCACGAGCTGTCGGAGGCCCGCAGCGACCCGGCTAGCCCGGGAGCGTGGTACGACTCCAGCGGACAGGAGAATGGCGACAAGTGCGCTTGGACGTTTAACGTGCCTTACGTAAGGTTTTCCGATGGCAACATATGGAAGCTGCAGGGTGAATGGTCGAATGCAGCTTACACAGCAGGCACCGGCTATCCGAATCGCAGCGGACAGAGGGGTTGCCTAGACGGCCACTGAGGACTTCCGGTCAGCACAACCGATTCACCACCGAACGATGAGTTCCACAGGGCCACTTGCGATAGTGGCCCTTTTTACGGCGCATCTGGTCGCGCTGGCTATTAGTTCAGCGCCCGAATCGCGGAGGTTTAGATGTTGCGGTACCGTGATGCCTGTACTGGTGGACATACCGGGAAAGGTGGTAGGGATATATTTGTTTTCGAGATAGTGGCCTGAGAAAGTGCCTAAGTGCTTATGGATAATCCGATTGCTCGATCAAGCGTTCGTCTCACGGTGGTGGTAGCGGCGCTTCTCTACTTCGCAGTTGGTGTAACGTCTCAAAACGTACGGTACAATCTGGATTCGCGGGAGGTCGTCGAGGCCCGACTTGGAAAATACGGCGGCAACAACCAGCAACGTGAGATGACGCTCAGGCAGATGTTTTCTGAAGCCGGCTGTGACGAGAAGCACCTTTCCGAGCAGCCAGTGAAGGGATCGAAGCTGCCCAATGTCGTTTGTGTGCTGCCGGGAAGTTCCGACAAGGTTATCATCGTCGGAGCGCACTTCGATCGCGTATCCGATGGGGACGGAGTCGTCGACAATTGGAGCGGTGCGTCGCTGCTGCCGTCGTTGTACGAGGCCGTAAGAACTGAGCCGCGCAAGCATACCTACATCTTTATTGGGTTTACCGACGAGGAGAAGGGTGAAGTCGGATCACGTTTCTATGCTCAGCAAATGACCAAGGAACAGATCGCTGCGACCGACGCAATGGTGAACATGGACACGCTTGGCTTAGCGCCGACCGAGGTCTGGACCAGTCATTCGGACAAACGGCTCACGGGTGTGCTCGCTTACGTCGCGAAACAGTTGGACGTCCCCGTGACGGGTGTTAATGTGGAACAGGTCGGCAGCACGGACTCAGAGCAGTTCTCCAATCGCAAAGTCCCTAGTATTACGATTCACTCACTGACACAGAAGTCCTGGAATGCGAATATCCTTCACACCTCGAAGGACAAGCTCTCAGTCATGCGGCTCGACGATTACTACCAAACATATCGCCTGGTGGGAGCCTATATCGCTTTCTTAGACCAGGTCGCAAGTGGCCCGGCGGCAGCGCCTACACACTAGCGCTGCCGAGGAGATCACCTACCAGATTGGGGGGTGACGTGGAGTATCTGGCACTCTCCGTGTGACGCGCGTCCTAGCCCTCGCGCGGGCAGAAATGATACGAATACTCGTTTGGCCTTCGGATAGGATTTCATCCCGTTAATCCCAATGCGCAAGCGCGCTCATCCAATCCCGTTTTGCTTGGATGGGGATTTTGCGGAGGAGTACCGATGCGCGAAGCAGTCCTCAAGTTGTGGCCTGAGCTCGAGTGGATTCAGGCGCCCGAGCTGCGCGAGCAGGTCACGAAGACCTGGCAGCGCGCGCTCGAACTCAGCCCGCTCTCGCCCGACGACCTCAATCGTATTCCGTTCACCCTGCTCGTGCCGAACTGCCCCACGACGTTCATGGAGCACAAGCGCTGCGTGGTACACATCGCACGCAAGGCCGCGGAGAGCATGACGGAATTCATGGGGCGCGCGCTGCCCATCGACATGGATACGGTGATTGCGGGCGCGATTCTGGCCGATGTCGGTAAGCTACTGGAGTACGAAAATGTGGACGGCAAGACCCGGCAGAGCAAGCGTGGCGAGATGTTGCGACATCCGTTCACCGGGGTGGCGCTAGCGATGGAGTGCGGGGTACCCGACGCCGTCTGTCATATCATCGCGGCGCACGCTGCGGAAGGCGACCTGGTGAAGCGCACGACCGAGGCCTACATCGTGCACCACGCCGATTTCATGGCCTTTCTGCCGTTCAAGAACCTGGCGAAATAGCAGGAGAAGATTCTTATGTCAACCACAACCGCGCCAGCACCGAGCAAAGAGACTGCCAAGCCGACGATCACCGCAACCATGTCGCAATGGGCCGCCGGCGTGAAGTTCGACCAGCTCTCCAAAGATGCGGTATATCAGGCGAAGCGCTTCCTGCTCGACAGCGTTGGCTGTGCGCTTGGCGGCTACCAGCAGCATGACGTGATCATCGCGCTGGAGGTGCTGAACGAGATTGCAGGCCGGAGTGGTGCAACCGTGATCGGCAGCGGCCGCCAGATGGATGTGGTGTCAGCGTCGCTAGCGAACGCGCTGATGATCCGCTGCATGGACTACAACGACATCTACTGGAAGCAGGATCCCTCGCATCCTTCGGACATTTTTCCCGCGGCGATGGCCGCAGGCGAGCGTGCCGGCAGCGATGGGCGCGAGCTCATCGTCGGCCTGGTTCTAGGCCACGAATTTGAGATGCGGCTGTGCGAAGCGGCCTTCCCCGGCATTCGCGAGCGCGGCTGGCATCATGCCACGTTGACTGCGTTCGTCTCGCCGATCGTGGCTGGGCGCATGCTGCACCTCAGCGCAGAGCAGATTCAGCACGCCATCGGCATCAGCGCCAGCGCGCGGGCCACGCTGGGCGCAGTCACCGCCGGTAAGCTTACCATGATGAAGAACACCGTCGATCCCATGGCCACGCAGAGCGGCGTGCTGGCAGCCCTGTTGGCTGAAAAGGGATATACCGGCCCAGAACACGTCATCGACGGCAAAGAAGGGTTGGTCCATTGCCTTGGGCCGGAATGG
>DATCCF010000198.1:0-2072 GCA_036511435.1 Terriglobales bacterium
CCCGCTCCCAAGACTTTTTATGGCGTCTCGCTCGACGCAACGGACAACATGCGGAATCGCGACTACTATCGCGAAATTGCCATTTACATTCGGGACAGGTCACTGCTGTGCCCGGTAGGTGTAGCCATAACCAATGCGTCACCAACCGTCGCGGAAGAGGTCTGGGTGACGTTGGATCTGGACGTCGCAGCAGACCTGGTTGTGCTGGACGAAAGTGACACCGCGTGCGAGCCTTCAACGAGGGTGTGATGAAAACTGTGTAAACGTTCTCCGGCGATACTAGGAGAGCGAAATGAAGAAGACGAAGCAGATCTCGCCGATCGGCGACGAGCTGATTGACGCGTGGTTGAAGCAGGGTCGAAAGCCGGAAGACATACAGGGGCTTTTGAAGCAGTTCACCAAACAGGTGGTGGAGCGGGCCATGCAGGGGGAGATGGCCGAACACTTGGGGTACGAGAAGCACGATCCGGATGGCAACAACAGCGGTAACAGCCGGAATGGAACGACGCTCAAGACGCTGAAAGGCGACTTCGGTGAGGTGGAAATCGAGACGCCGCGCGATCGCAACGGCGAGTTCGAACCGAGGATTGTCAAAAAGAATCAGACACGCTGGGCGGGATTCGATGACAAGATCCTGTCGATGTACTCACGTGGGATGAGCGTTCGCGACATCCAGGGGCATCTGGAAGAGATGTACGGGGTGGAAGTCAGCCCCAGCCTGATCAGCGACGTGACGGACGGGGTGATGGAGCAGGCGCGAGCCTGGCAGAGCCGGCCGCTCGATGCGTTTTACGCGATCGTGTTCCTGGACGCGCTGTACGTGAAGATGCGGCATGAAGGCCGCATCGAAAACCGCGCGGTCTACGTGGCGATCGGCATCAACCTGGAAGGCAGGAAGGATGTTCTGGGGCTATGGACGGGCGCCTCGGAAGGGGCAAAGTTCTGGCTCAGCGTCCTGATGGAATTGCGCAACCGCGGTGTCAAAGATATCTATCTGGTGTGCGTGGACGGGCTGAAGGGTTTTCCGCAGGCGATTGAATCGGTGTTTCCCAAAGCCCAGGTGCAGTTGTGCATCGTGCATATGATCAGAGCCAGCCTCAACTATGTGACATGGAAGGATCGCAAGGAGGTCGTGAGCGATCTGAAGCCGATCTACAAAGCGGCGACCGACGACGAGGCCGAGCGGCAATTGAGCGAGTTCGAGGAGAAGTGGAAAAAGAAGTATCCGGCGATTAGCCGGCTTTGGCGTGAGCACTGGGAGCGGGTCATTCCGTTCTTTGCCTTCCCGGAGGAGGTGCGAAAGATCGTCTACACCACCAACGCCGTGGAGTCGCTGCATATGAGCCTGCGCAAGATCATCAAAACGCGCGGGTCGTTTCCCACTGAGGAAGCCGCATTCAAGCTGCTCTATCTGGCGCTGGTGCGCGTGGTGGCGAAGTGGGATACGGTGCAGCACTGGAAGCAGATGCTCAACTATCTGGACACCATGTGCGGCGACCGAATCGCCGACAGCGGCGGGCTGAGGTAACCCAAGAAACAGCTCAGAGCCCACCAGCAGGATGGGTCGCTCACCCCGCCAAGCCGCCCGTCGAAATTCCCCTGCATCACAGAACGGTGCTCGCGCGCAAGGGTCCGCTCCGCCGCGCCGAAGCGGCGCGCCCTTGCGCCCTCCGCGCCGTTCTGTCAGGATGGTTTTGCGACGGGCGGCTCCGGCGGGATGAGCTCAGGAGCTTTTCTCTACGACCGAAAACCCGAAAGCAGAACCGCCGCGAATCCGTTTACACGGATTCCCTCACACCGCCCAGTTTCCTGTGGCGCTGCCCACTTCCAGACGCCATACTAAGCAGCACCGCAACATTAACTACTCATGTATGGTCAACGCCAGCGCCGTGCTCCCGGCATAGGGAGTCGCCCCGGCGACTTGCCTTGTGCCACCCCAACGACAACGTCGCTGCCCGCCTGCACACGGAAACAGGAAAGGTGCCGCTGGACCGGCAACAAAGCAACGGGTCTCCTAAACTAACCGCTCCCCAAGAAAAGAAGAACACAGAAAGAGCCTGCGGGGATCCGTT
>DATCCF010000199.1:0-11074 GCA_036511435.1 Terriglobales bacterium
AGCAGTTTAAGAATTACTGTAGTCGAGCGAGCACGGGTAGAGCGGCGCTTCAGCGCCGCGTTCCCGCTGATCCTTCACCTCCGAGCCGGCTTCAGCCGGCGGCACCTAGACTACACAAATAACTAAACCGCTCTAGTGTGCCTCATCCTGGTTAACCGGGGACATTTCTATTTTGGAGAAGAGAGGGACATTTCTAATTTGGGTAGTGGTGCAGTTTGAAATTTCGCGCTCTTGAACGGCGGCGCGGACGGCGTAAACTTGGGGCATGTCAGAAAAACGGACAAAATCCGACAAGGCCCAGCGACACGCCGATCAACTCGAAAATAAGGCTTTCCGCCGTCCAGATCAGAATCAGAAAAAGCACCCACATCTGACCACTGATGGCAAACTACAACGCTGCTCAGTCTGCGGGTATCCGTTCGAGCCGGACGTGCAGCCGTCGATGAGTGTGGCATTTGCGGATCACCTGAGCAAGGCCCACCAGCCCGGATAAACGAGTGAGGATGTGAACCAAGCCGCTGCGCGGATCGTCAGGGAAGCAACAGAGAAATAAGCTATGCGATCGCTTCCAGTCTCACCAGTTCCAACTCGGCTAAGTCCTCAGTGAAATCAAATACCGCCTGAATGGGGTCGGCAGCGCTGTAATTGTCGTTATAGCTATCAACGTCCGTCTTAAGCTGACGACAATCCCCTAGAATCTGCTGCCGGCGCTGCTGGAATGCGATTTCCATGTGCTCTCGGCTAGCAGTCCTGATGTCCTCCCACAACGGGATTTGAGATTTTCCCTCGCCGTAGCGTGCTACGTGCTTGGTGCGCACCCTCCGGCCTTGCGGATCGGTAAGGTATTCCTCGCGCATTGCGGCAGCAATTTCTTCAGCGCACTTCCTAATCATCGCGCCGTGCTGAGGCTGCCATTTCTCCTCAGCGATTGCCCATTCCGCCATTTCGTGCGCGGTTGCAGGCCACGGCTGTCCAGATGATCTGTAATCGGCGACGATCTTCTGCAATTGTTCCGTGTAAGTCATATTTCCGCCCTATGCAATATTTGGAAGAATTTGTCCCCATCCATCTGTGAGCGTTGATCCCGTCACGATGTCCCGTACCTTAACCAGGTATTCTCTGCTGTGGCTCCAATGAATTGCACCTCGATGCTGTAATTGGCCAATGACGATGGCCGGATGAACGCCCTGTCGCAGCGCAAAGCCTTGGATCTTCACCTTTGAAAAGAGCGGTCTAACGCGAGCAATAAAGCTTTCCATATCGCTTGGCTGCACAAGATTCGCCGCTGCAAATTGATCTGCCACCTGTTCTTCGTGTGGTTTAGTCGAAGTTTGTGCCGCTCGATCTCCTACTAGATCAACATCTGGTTTTAGCAAGACTGCTAATCCATCTTGGCTCTGCACGTGCGCCAGTTCATGCAAAAGCGTGAACCAAAAATAATCCAGACGGTCATAGCGCATCGACAGCGCAATCACCGGATGCCTCTGATCCCTCCACAGGCATACACCATCAATGCGGGTCTGCTGCAAGTGCTCTACGATGGCGAAAGCAATCCCGCATTCGGCGAGCACTCGCGGCACTCGGCGAACCTCTTCGGCGTCGACCATTAATGGACGCAGTCCGGCAATCGCCTTGGGAACACTTTCCTTCGCGTTGAATTCCGCGACATTGATAGCGCTCCCAAGTGCCTTTACACGCCGAAGCCAAGCTCTCTCCGGCGGTGTGAGTTGTGGGACATACGGAGTTCCCCTACGCGCGGCGCAAGGAACCAACTCTTGTTCAATTTCTTCTGGCGTCTCCTTGCCAAAGAACTTCACCACCCTTGTGTGCAAAACGTTGGCATCGGCAGATGATTCAATCCATCCACGCTTAATCATTTCGTTCACAGGTGCGATCTTGAAAATCTTAGACCTCTCCATTGTCGCTCGATGGCTCTCTGCGGGAAGATTTAGTCTGTACGCCGTGTCGAGATTTACCCAATACTGCGCACTTGGCCCAAGTGCGGCAGAAAGATTCCTCGCCAAATCCAACGAGATCGGCTTCGTCCCCTTGACAATTGCACTCACCACAGAAGGCTGAACGCCCATGATGTCGGCCAGGTCGCGCTGAGTCCACCCACGCGCTTCCAATTCCTCCTTGATGACATCGCCCGGCGGAAATGTCTCGGCTAGTTGTTCATAGGTCAGCATTCTCCCACTCCCTCCCTGGTGGTAATCCTCAATTCCAGCAATCACAATGCGCTTGTTCGGAACGGCATCTTCAATTTCGACTATCAACCGCCATTGGTCGTTGAGTCGTATTGAATGCTGATGGCTCCTATCTCCTTTCAGCTTCTCGAAATGCCATGCAACGTGTTGATAAAAATCTCTTTCATCGGCTGCTGACACGATCTGCTGTATGCGCAGCCGGAACTTCTTTTCGATCGCTTGCGCGTATCGGCTTCTTGCGTTCTTATCCGTGGCAAGCGCTTCTAGCTCCTTGTCGCGGAACACAACGTCCAGCGGCATACTGAATTCTCCCACTATGTGTTGGGTTTGTCAATACATAAATTCACGAATCTTTGAATTGTTATATGTGGACACTTCATCATATAATGAAGTTTACACTTTACAGTCGGCCCGTAAACCGTTAATGTTATGTGCATGAACCGCCTTCCGATGGGAAAGCGCATTCAGGTGATTTCAGCTCTTGTCGAGGGAACGAGTATTAATGCAACTTGTCGCATCGCTGGTGTGGCAAAGCATACCGTGCTGAATCTGCTTCGCGATCTCGGTTGCGCTTCCGCCGACTACCATCACCGCAACGTGCGCAACCTGCGGGTTCGCCGTCTGCAATGCGACGAAACCTGGGCCTTCGTGGGAGCTAAAAGAAAGAATGTCAGCCCCGATAAAGAAGCCGAGGGATGGGGCGATGTTTGGACTTGGATTGCGCTTGATGCCGATACGAAGCTGTGCGTCACGTACTACGTGGGCGACCGAAGCAAGCATTCGGCATACAACTTCATGACGGATGCCGCCAACCGCATTGTGGGCCGTCCACAGATCACCACGGACGCATACAGGCCGTATCTCCAGGCCATTGAAGATGCGTTTGGTACCGAAGTTGATTACGCCCAAATGCACAAGATTTACGGCGCTCCCACACCTGACGAATCGCGCTATAGTCCTGCGACCTGCATCGGCTGCGAAATGAAAACCGTGATGGGCGATCCTGACCCCAAGCATGTCAGCACGTCATTCGTGGAGCGGCAGAATCTCACGATGCGCATGGGGATGCGCCGTTTCACGCGGCTAACCAACGGCTTTTCAAAGACGCTGGAGAATCACGGCCATGCTGTGGCCCTACACTACATGCATTACAACTTTGTTCGCATTCATAAGACCTTACGTGTGACGCCAGCAATGGAAGCAGGGATTGCGGATCACCCTTGGTCTGTTGAAGAACTCGTCGCCCTGCTTGATTCAACACGTGAAGAGCAAGCTAGCATAACCAAGGAGTAACAGTAATGGCGAAGAATGAGCAAACGGGCAAGAAGGCTGGCTCGAACGCATCTAAAGTATTGCGTGACCCCCACGCATCCAAGGCCGCAAAGAGCGCAGCAGGATCAGCTTTGACGCAGCGGCCCGACCACAAACGGAAATAGCTAACCTTAGCGGTTCTTGGTTTTGCGACCCGGAGCCGTTAATACCTTGATGGAAACAATCGCCTGCGTCGGAATCGTCATATCCCCGCAGCCCTGCATTCTCGTGGACTCGTGAGCGGGATCAGATATATGTGGAACCACCACTTTACAGTCCCTCCCATCGTGAATTAGCCATCCAACAGACTTGCAGCGCAGTGGCGTCGGAGAGCATTCATCGATATTCTGCCATTGGCTGGAACAACCGAATGAATCCAGCCATTCCACGATTACGAGTTTTGGGCTATTTTTCAAACTGCACCACTGCCCTAATTTGGGCAATAAATCACTAGGCTCACCAAATCCCTGCTAGGCTGGAATCGCCGTGACAGGGGCCGCGTCTTAGGCCTTGTGCCAAGTGACTGGGCTGCTGGGAAGGGTGTCGCTACTTTTAGAGGGAGATGGCTTTTCCCACTCTAATTGCAGCGGATATGACGCTGCTTCCGTCCAAAGGTCTTCGCCAGCTTCACGGTACTCAAGAATCAATGGACAGATTCCTGGGTGGGAAACGTTGAAGCGCACAAATTTCGTGGTTACCGTTAGCAAGCGGGTGTTCGGCTGGTCGTCGAAAGGTAGTGCTGCTGGAGCGGTTTCCATAAGCAGTACACCGCTAGGGCTTTTCAGCAGTATGCGTTGCTCAAGATGTTTTGCTTCGTCTCCTGGGCCACGCGCCCACCTTGCGTAGGCACACCAACGTAGGGAGATGATGGTCCCGGCAGGTGGTTCGGGAGATTCCGGCAAGAACTGAATCTTCAAACCTTCGATGAGAGAAATCAGGGAAACACTCTGATCATCTTCATCATGAAGGATGCCGAAGCAAGGCACGAATATCAGGAGACGGGGCATGGAGTTACCGAGTATTCAAATTGACTGATTGCTCTCGACGAGGCTGTTTCGCCGAACGTAACTTCCACCTCTCGGCCCGCTGCTTGCACTCGAAGTAGACCTGCTTCGTAAAGCTGCGTGAACCAATTCCAGCCATCGGGCGAGATCCCGAAAAACCAATGCGCGCCGCCAGCCAACCACATCTCCCTCAACTGCTCGTGTGTAAGGTCTGCGTCATCGTTTCCGAATTCAGTTCCGCAACAGGGACAGATGTGGTAGCCCCTAGGCGGGTAGGGCAGGTTAGTAAACATGCATACCGGACAACGATACTTCAAAGGTTAACCCTTCTACACTCGTACACGAAGAACCCCGCTGCATCTTTGTGTCGCGCAATCGTTCGCAATTCAACGGGGTAAAACGTCCTAATGAATTCTGGCGCTACGCACGCCACACCGAAATGCCTATTGGTCCCATTGAACCGGAGCCGATCAATCAAACTTGGGCGGATGCATTCTCTTGTTGGCAGAAGCAAGGGCCCGAAGATGAACGCATCCGCCAGTTGCTCATAATCCAGTTCGTCGGCGATGCCGAACTTCTTGCCGTGTTTTGCGAAGTGAATCGCTCTCTCCGTTGCGTTTTCAAACGGCATCGGCCTTATAATACTCCATATGGCAAATCGACCCAGAGTCCGCGCCAACGAAGTCAAGGGCGATTTCCCGGCCTTTACCGATATGTTGCGCCGCGTCGTATCCGTTCCGCGAACGCGAATCGAGGAACGATTACAAGCGGAAAAAAAGCAGAAGCGTACGCGGACTGCTACCCGCGTTTCGGCTTCGGCCCCCGCTTCCCGCGATACGGACTAGAAACTCGTTTCTCCCACCTTGCCGGTCACCTGTTGATAGGTGAGCCGCTTTCCCGCAACTTGAGACAGAACCATGTTGAATCTGTCCGCATCGGTGATCTTGTGTTCTCTGTTTCCCCGATAGTTGTAGCGGAACATCTGCTCATCCAGATAGCGGAAAAGATGGAATGGTTCAACTGAAACGTAAGTCCCATTCAGCCCGCGCTTGAGCAGGCTCCAGAAGTTATCGAGACCCTGAGTGTGAATCTGCCCGTCAACGTATTTCTCAGCGTGGTCAATGACTTTGTGAGCGTACTCCTGAGCTAACCCATCGTAGGATGCCAGAGCATCGGAATAGAGGACCGCGCCAGCCTTGACGTGTTCTTTCACGCAAGCTTGAAGTCCAGCTTTCTTTCGATCTTTGACAATGATGGTGTGAACTTTGCCGCCGCGCTCCAGTGCGCCAAAAACGATAGTCTTGTCGTTGCCGCCAGTTCCAGTGATGCGCCGCTCGCGTTTGTCGAGGTGCATGTTGCGAGCTTTACCGCCGATGAAGGTTTCGTCAACCTCAACCGGAGCGCCGGAGTTCGGCAACTTCACGAAAGAGCTTTCCTGCACAGCGGTGCGAATGCGGTGCATCATGAACCACGCACTACGCTGAGTCACGCCAATGGCGCGGCCCACTTCGTAAGAGCTAATCCCGTTCTTGCAGCTTGCCAGCAGCCACATTGCGGTGAGCCACTTGTCTAAAGCGATGGGCGAATCCTCGAAGATGGTTCCCAGCTTGACGGAGAACTGGCGATCGCATTCCTTACACTTCCAGATGCGCCGAGTCTTGAGGTAATAGTGATCTTTGCCCTCGCAGGCCGGGCAAGTCACGCCTTTTGGCCAGCGGGAAGCCGCAACAGTCTGGATGCAGGTTTCAGGATCGCTGTAGTACCGGATAACTTGCTGAAGGGTCTTTGGTTGCTCTTTCATAACCATCTCCAAGGGCAACCTTAGCAAAATTGGCTTGGTGTGTCAAGTGATTTATTGCCCTAATTTGGGTAAGAGAGGACGAGTACACTATTTGACGAGTACATTATTTTGACCATTTTCGGTTTTGGAGGTAAAATTTTTCCCAACTGTGACCGTGGGTCAGTGGTGAGGTCGGGAACAATGAACAGGTGGGGTGAGAAGGAGACCGGCCGTGACAGATCCCCCGGTAATTTTGGAGACTCTGCCCTCTACAGTGGAGCGGGAGCCCCACACGGTACTATTGCCCAGCCGGCGGAGGTTCATGGGCACAATCGGCGGCGCAGCCGCCGCCGCAGTTACCGCTAGCGCCATTGGATTATCTCCAACCCTCGACTCTCCCGGCACAAGAGCAGAGGCAGCACCGCTGCCCACCGACCTGGACGACCGCCGTGTGGCTAAGTCTTTTGCCCTGCGCGTCGGGGCAGCCACCCAAGAAGTCCGCATTCCCGTTCCCCCACACACCACGAACGGCGACGAGACGCGCTATCGCGACAAATCCGGCACTTATTCGAAAGGCCTGCTTCAGGACGGCTACGGGCGGGTAAATTTATACGCCTTCAATACCTTCAAAAGGGCCTTGAACAGCGGCAACCCCTCTGACTTTGAGAACATCATTCTCGGCGGCACGCGCAAACTGAACGGACCGCAAGGGGCGCTGGCTTTCGACCTGGAGGGTTCCGACGCCGTGCAGTTCGGCAATGCGCCTTCTCCGGCCAATCAGGAAAGTGTCGTGGTTGTTCCTCCGCCTCCACCAATCGCCAGTGCAGCTTACGGAACAGAATTGGTGGAGTTGTACTGGTGCTCGCTGTTACGCGACGTGGCCTTCACCGACTACGCAACCAATCCAACGGCGATTCAGGCGGCGGCGGAGCTTTCGTCGATGCCCTACTACGCCGGCCCCAGAGATGAGCATGGCCGGGTGACTCCCAATCTCCTGTTCCGCGGTGCCTATCCCGGTGAAACCCTGGGGCCGTCCATCTCGCAGTTCTTCATTACACCCACGTCGTTCGGCCAGCAGGAGATGAGTCAGCAGATGACCACCTACCTGCCGGGCATGGACTACGTGACCGACCTTACTACCTGGTTTCAGGTCCAGAATGGCATTGACACTGGACTACGAAACCAAGAGGACTCGCAAGTACGCTACCAGCACAACGGACGCGGTCTGGCCGCATATACCCACGCTGACGTGCTGTATCAGGCCTACTTCGTTGCGTTCCTGGTACTGAATACCCTCGGCGTGCCTTTGAATCCTGGTAATCCCTATGTCCACTCCAGGACGCAAAACGGCTTCGGCACCTTCGGCGGGCCCGATATCGCGGCGTCGCTGGGGGAAATTGCCGCCCGGGCCTTGAATGTGGTCTGGTACCAGAAGTGGATTATTCACCTCCGCCATCGTCCCGAGTCCGCCGGCGGAATCGTCGCCATGATGAAGGACCCGAGGCTGGGCAGCACCGATGCTAAGGTGAACGACAATGTTCTGCACTCGCAAGCCCTTCCGGCCAGCTACGACCAGTATCATAGCTATCTACTTTCGCAGGCATTTCCCGAAGGTTCGCCGCTGCACCCCGCCTACCCCACGGGGCACGGCGTCGTAGGGGGCGCTTGCATTACCTTGTTGAAGTTCTTCTTCGACGGTAATTACGTGATTCCCAATCCCCTGGTGCCCACCAACGATGGTCTGTCGCTGGTGCCCTACACCGGTCAGGATAGGGGCCGGCTCACGGTCAATGGCGAGTTGAGCAAGCTCGCGCACAATGTCAGCTTCGGTCATGGCGTCCATGGCGGAATTCACTGGCGCAGCGACTCCGACTGCTCCATGATTCTGGGCGAAGCCTTTGCCATCAGCGTGCTTCAGGACAAAGCCCACACTTACAACGAGAAGTTCACCGTCCGCTTCACCAAACTCGACGGCACCATAGCGACTATCTCCAACCGATAACTTCTGCCAGCGGGGCGGTCCGGTCCAACCGGCCGCCCCAATGCCGGACTGCCGGGTGCCCTATCCAAGCTTCCTTTGCTTGTGTGGGGATTTCCTTTGCCATCCTTCGCTGTCGTTAAGACTGAATCCTCAGGCCACGTGAGCAAATCGTTGGTCCAAACCGACATCGCCTGTAAGGCAACCAAAGGGCGCATATCATCTGGATGATCTCGCTAAGGGTTCCGTCGGGTCGCTTTTACTCAGGCGTTAGGCTTGTTGGGATGGAACACTCAAATCCTTGCAGATTTTCTTGGCCAGCTCGTCGTTGATTTCGGAGTGGCGAGGAACCGCCGAAGTCTTACCTGCGGTCCTGTTAACGTAGATCGAATGGTTGGCTCCTTCGCGCAACAGTTCGCACCCGTGCCGCTCGAGGTGTCGCACCAGTTCCCGACGCTTCACGCACTGACTTTCAGCGGCTCCCGAATCACGTCTTTTCCTGAGGCGGCTTCCTGAGCCAGGGTCCTGTTTGCTTCCAGCACAAGGGCAACGGCTTCGTGCAGGTTGGTGCGGGCTTCGTCGAGCGTTACGCCTTGGGTATTGGCGCCCGGCAGCTCCTCGACGAATGCGATGTAGCCCTCGGGGACGCAGCGAAAAACGGCGGTGAACTCAAAATCCATGACCACATCATACGCTTGGCCGTGCCCCGGCCAAGGGTAGTACATACACACGAAACCCCAATCTGGGTGCCCCGTTCTAGCCATCCTTTGGCTAGGGCGGGGCATTCGCGTTCGCAGGTATCACCCAGCACTGACAGTCTTCTTCCCGCAGCTATTCTGTTCCTATGCCACGGGACTGGAGCGCTACCAAGAAACTCGCGGGCGGATGGGAACGACACCGCGAGGAAAAGCCAACGAGTTGGGGTAGGTGACTGCCCCGCCCTAGCCAAAGGATGGCTAGAACGGGGCACCCAAAACAGATTTTAGCTCCCACTGCTAAATGCCAAATGCTAAGTGCTGACGACAAGCACCCTCCTATAATCTGCACAGCATGTCCGGCGCACTCTCTTTGTCGATAATCACCAACGAGGTCAAACGCCTTGCCTCGGAGGCTGGCTTCGATCTTGCCGGCGTAGCCGGCGTGGCCGACACGCCTGAGCACCGTTTTTTTCCCCAATGGATCGCCGACGGCCGCGCGGGTGAAATGAAGTATCTCGAAGCGCGCAACGAAGCCAACGAATTGAAGCGCGCTTCTTTGTCCAACGTCGCTCCTTGGGCACGTTCGGTCGTGGTGTGCGCCCTCAATTACAACACTGGCCAGCCCTACTCGACGCACGCCGGCACCACCACGCAAGGATGGATCTCGCGCTACGCCTGGTCGCAGCGTGATTATCACGAGGTGGTACTCGCGAAGCTCCGCGCGCTGGAAGCGGGGCTGCTTGCGATCTGCGAGCAGCAAAAGATGCCCGCGCCGCGCACGTGGTGTTACGTGGACACCGGTCCGGTCATCGAGCGCATCTTTGCCCGGTACGCAGGCATCGGCTGGATTGGCAAGAACACCTGCATCCTGAACGAGCAGTTGGGATCGTGGCTCTTCCTCGGCGTCATGCTGACGTCGCTGGAGCTGACGCCCGATCTGCCTCCGCCCGACCGCTGCGGCTCGTGCTCGCGCTGTCTCGATGCTTGTCCGACCGACGCCTTCCCTGCTCCGTATCAACTCGACGCCACCAGGTGCATCTCGTATCTCACGATCGAAAAGCGCGGTGCGATTCCCGAAGAGCTCCGCTCCGGCATCGGCCGGCAGGTTTTCGGTTGCGATATCTGTCAGGACGTCTGCCCGTGGAACCGTGAAGCTCCGGTCACGAAGATGCCTGAACTTCAGGCGCGCGCTGAGTTGGTGAATCCCGATCTGGAGTGGCTGGCTGGCTTGAGCCTGGAAGAGTTTCGCGAAGTGTTCCGCGGTTCACCGGTGAAGCGCGCACGGTTCAACGGCCTGCGCCGAAATGTCGCGATCGCGCTCGGCAACAGCGATGAAGAACGCTTCTTGCCCGTGCTGGAAAAGCTGAGTCGCGATGAAGACACGATGGTTGCCGAACACGCGCGCTGGGCCCTGCGGCGTTTGCGTGGTGAACTCCGCTGACTCCGCCGACGCCCCGCAAAATGACGGCGCCGTAATCCCATTGTTAAGCAATGCTCTGTACCCGCACAGAATTGCGCTTTGCGGGTAGGAATTACACCTCTGCTGCGTGCACCGATTCGCTAAACACATGCTGACTCACCATTTCGGATGTGGCCCGTCTATTGCACAGAACAAGAGTACGAAGCGAAGCAACGTACTTGATCCGCCGGTGCGAGACAGGGCACCGGAAACCAGAATTTTTCGCGTGGATCGGCATCGTCGACGGAAGACAGGTAAGTTTCCCGCTAACCGTGGCGGAGTTTGATCACGCTTAACTTCGTGGAGCGCGAGAGTCCCCCTCCGGGCTGCCACAATCGATGCCCAATCCGCACCCAACTCGGGGTTCAAGTTTTCCCCCGGGGCATCTAGCCCTCCGGTTTCGGCCGGAGGGTTTTTTTTTGCTCTCACCACAGAGTTGACTTATAACCTACAGCCCATCTCATAAATAGCCCAGGCCGCGATTTGTATCAGGGCACGGCTTTTAGCCGGGCCGAAAGAGACTCCCTTCTCGATTGGGCTTTAACCCCTGTCTTCAGTGGCTAAAACCCCTTATCTTGGACACAGCCAGGGCACGACTGAAAGTCGTGCCCTGTGTCTGGCGTCAACTACTCTTTCC
>DATCCF010000200.1:0-17405 GCA_036511435.1 Terriglobales bacterium
GCGTCTCATGTCGTCGTACCTGGACGGGGCAGTAACGCGCAGCCAATTGGCTCAGGTGAATGAACATTTGCAGGGCTGCAAGGAATGCGCCGGATATTATTCGTCTGGACAACGGATTCAGATGCTGGTCGGGTCCCTGGGACGAAAAGCAGTCCCTCCCGACTTGGCCCTTAGACTTCGCGTCGCGGCTTCGCAGGAACTCGCTAACTCCCAACGTTCGCGATGGGAGATGCTGCGGGTGCATTGGGAGAATGCTTTCAATGCAACCATGGTTCCGGCCACGGCTGGCGTAGTGACCACATTGATCATTTTTGGACTGCTGATCAGTTTCCTGTATCCCGCCCAAATGAGGGCATCCAACGATGTGCCGACCATGCTTTACACGCCAGCGGAATTGCAATTCACTCCATTCGAATTGTCGGGCGTGGCCAATGCGGAGTCGCTGATCGTGGAGGCTTCCGTCGGGCCCGATGGCCGGGTTCAAGACTACCGTATCCTGTCGGCTCCGGAAAACGCAGAGGCCATTTTGCCGCAACTGAAGAACATGCTGATCTTCACCACCTTTCATCCGGCAACGGCTTTCGGACAGCCCACGGCGAGCCGGGTGGTCCTGTCGTTTTCCAAAGTGCAGGTCAAGGGGTAAGGCAAGCGACCTTTTCGGGCAGGCGCCTCCCGGCCGAATCGAGAATATTACTTCCTCAGGATGTGACCCGGGTACTCCTGCGTGACATCCCACTCATTCGCAAACACCGCGAATGAGTGGGGGCACCCGGCAACGTGATGTAGAACACACAGCAGAGCCTATCCTAAGGGTTACATTGCCTGTGACGCACGTCGTTCAGTTCGAGTTCGGAAATTCTCCGATTCTTTCCGTGACATTCAGACTCTTCTTCCCGGATATGACGCCGAGCGCTATCACCACCGATCTTTCGACCGTAACTGTTCCATCCGACCGAATTGTCCGCCCGCACAAAACAAAGATTCGATCCAAAGAGATGGTCGGTTTAGCCACAGGATCGTGTGTAACCACACAGGCACTACCATTAGACTTCTGTGCCAGTGCGCCCAGTGCTCCAATCACCGCACCCGCTTCATCCGTCTCATTACTCATGTACCATTCGCGGTCGGCATAGATCATCTTCCGATCTCGGAATCTCAGATCATGGACACTGCTGTAGGAATCGACCAGTATCCAGTCGCCAAGATCAGTAACCTTGTATGCCGTCCCTGCCAGTTTTCTTAGTACATCTGTTTTTGGCATTCCAAGCCAGACGGTCACAGAGCCGATATCAAGTGTGACTGTGTTCTGTCCTACAGACGGAAGCGCAATGAGCATCGTAAGAGCGAATACAACAGCACACGTTCTTTGCAGGTGAATCATATAATTTTGCACCTCATCTAAGCAGAAACAGAGAAAGTCGATAGGCACCCTGCACGCGCTCTTATTCTGCTGATTTTGCGGGGACGGCACCTATGAGCGTCGTCACAGCTAAATGTGAGCTAAATAGGGCGAACCCCATGATACGATTCCACTGCCGTCACTTCGGAGCACTCGCAGCATGGATTCTCTGGCTGGGTACATTGCTACAGTCTGCGCTTCAGTCGCTGCCACGTACCTGTCACAGTTCCTAAAGCCAAAAGTCAAGATACTGTATTGGCTGTCGCATAGCTTTCTGTACACGATACCCGCTAACCAGCTAAATCCTGCCAACTCAGCTCAAGCATTGCCGCCTGCCCCTGCTCAACAAGCCGCAGCAGGCCAGCCCGCTCAACCAGCGAGTTTTCTCCTTCTAACTCATTCAGTGACGATACAAAACTTCGGTCGTGACACTGCCGACTGGGTGGAAATCGTACACCGCAGAAGACCCGATTTTTTCCAGCTGTATCCGTCGCTAAACTATACGGAAAGCACGACCCCGGCTGGTGAGCATGTCTTGCGAATCGAATCGGTGGCACCCAAGGAGTTTTTTGTTATTCAGCTATTGAGTCACGCGCACCAACCTGAGTTTCTGTACATCCGATCAACTGCTGGTCACGCTTCACCAATGCCGTGGATGGTAGTTCGCAAATATCCGCAGTGGGTGTACGGCCTCATGTGGCTCTTGATGCTGACAGGGGTGGGTTTCGGTGCGTACTGGCTAATAAAGGGTGCACTGTTTGTGTTCAAAGGTTTGGGTGCGTTGTAGTTCGTGGGTATCGTGATGAAACCCGTCAAGCAGCAACGCAGGCGGCTGTTGAACTACGGCCCAAAAACTGCACACTGTGCAATCTGCGCATACTGTGTTACGCCCTGCCGTACCAAAATAGTTCGATTCTGGGCATGTCGCACGGCAATTAACGTCAAACTGAATGTCTACGCATTTAACTGTCGTGCTCTCGGTATCAGATAGCCGGGTGCCCCACTCATTCGCGGGTTTCGAATGAGTGGGAATCACGACGAACACTTATCGCGCCCTAATGTGCTTGCAGGCACGCCCTGACTTGCTCCCACGGGACCACATCGGAAGGATTTTGTTCATGGCGCGCGATGCGGGCATCGAGCTCGACACGTTGCGCTTCGGTCAACGAGAGCGCGTCGGCTTCCAGGCTTTCCCAGACCGCGTCCAGCAGGTCTACCTTCTCGGCAGCCGACAAACTTTCTATCTGATTTCGCAAATCACTCATCGCCTATAACCCTAGCGCGGTTTCCCCAGCCAGGCAAGCACGAGGGTCCGCCTGGGGTTCGCGCATGGTTGGACGGCCCATCGAGTACTACTCCTGCTTCATCAGTCCTGGTGCCCCAGGTTCGCGTCCGTCTTTTGGAAGCTGACCTGCCGGAGGAAGGTTCGGGCCGGCCCACCGGACACTTCCAATTTGCGCGCCCCACACTCTGCTCGTAAACTGTAGACACTGTTAGAAACTGATTCCCGCCGAATTCGTGTCAGGAGGCTCTTCTGGGCTGGTTTCGCCGTTGGTTTGTTCTGTCGCTTGCGCTAGCGTCGCTTACCTGCGCCGCAAGGGCGCAGTCCAAGGCCACGCTCGACGTGAGCGAGACGTTGTTCAGCGTTGTGGCTGCCATGAACGTCTGCGGATATGATCAGGAACTGCAGTCGTCATCGCCCATCCGCATGGAAGTTCGGGCGGACCTCGTTGAGGCCAGCAAATCGCCTGCCGCCGCGGCTGCTGCAAAAGACATGTGCCAGTTCTATCGCGATCACCAGCAGAGCGATGGAGCGCACGACCTGGCGCAATACGTCTCGCTGGCGTTGTACCTGGGGCTGCCGCCAGATTTTACTCCCAGAGTTAAGGAATCCGACATGCCTCCGGATTCGACGTACGTGTTGGGATTCGTACCGTTGCTGAAGCAGTATTACGCCGCCGCCAACCTGCATTCCATCTGGCTGAAGCACCAATCCGAATATCTTGCCCTGATCGACCGCTACCACGAGCCGGTCGCACACATGATCGGTTCAACCGACACCTACCTGCGGATGCCGCTCGCCGGATATCTGGGCCGCAGTTTCACGGTCTATCTGGAACCGATGAGCGCGCCCGGTCAGGTGAACTCGCGCAATTACCTTCAGGACTTTTACTACCTGGCGATCTCTCCCATCGGCGATAACATCCACATCGACGCCCTGCGGCATACTTATCTTCATTTCGTACTCGACCCGCTGATTGCCAAACGGGCAACGGCGCTGCAGCGCCTGAAACCAGTTCTGGTAGCGGTACAGAAAGCGCCCATGGCGGAGGACTACAAGCTGGATCCCGGGCTGCTAGTCGTCGAGTGCTTGATTCGGGCGATCAAAGCGCGCAATCCCTCCGCTCCCAAATTGCCGGAGAAGGAACGCCAGGCCATGTTACAGCGGGACGAAGCCGAAGGCTTCATCTTCACCCGGTACTTCTACGACCAATTGCGGGACTTTGAGAAGGAAAATACTGGCCTGCAGGACGCCTTCCCGGATTGGCTCCACAATATTGACGTAGACCGCGAGAGGAAGCGCGCGAGCGAGATCGAGTTTGCATCGCAAGCTGCGCCTGAGGTGATGCGAGCCGCGAAACCTGCATCTCAACAGAAGGTGGATTTAGCCGAGCGAGAGCTGGTGAGCGGCGATCCCGCAGGTGCCCAGAAGCTGGCGGAAGAGGCCCTCAAGGAAAAGGAAGATCCAGCGCGAGCTTATTTCGTGCTGGCTCGGGCGGCGACCATGAGCGGTAACATGCAGGGTGCGCAGGACAACTTTCAAAAGGCGCTGAATTCAACCAAGGACCCGCGCCTGGCAGCCTGGTGCCACATTTATTTGGGGCGCATCTTGGACTTGCAGGAGGAGCGGGAAAACGCGGTCGCGCAATATCGGGCGGCACTCAGGGCCGGGGACACGTCCGCGGATACTGCGAAGGCGGCGGAGCGTGGGCTCAAAGAACCGTACCTGCCCTCAAAGGTAAAGCAGGAGCAGCAATAACTTCGCATTGGACGGAGAGACCAGCGTTTCTCCCTCTAGACTAGAAAGGACGAGCAAGTAATGAGATCGATTTTCGCAATTTTGTCGATGCTGCTAGCGGCAGCGCTGGCCATGGCCCAGGCCAAGCCAACCCAGAATCAGGCTCCGAGTCCTAACGGACAACCACAGGCGCAGAGCGGCGCTCAAAACCAATCGCCCAGCAGCGCGCCCAGCGCTACCTCCGGCAATCCGCAGGCGCCGTCTCCCGCGGCGGGCGGGCACAAGGTGCTCCAGGCGAAGTCGCAGGATGAACTGAAAGCCTACAAGGATGCGATGAGCAAGACTGATTCTGCCCAAATGGAAGCTGCGGCAGACGCTTTCATCGCGAAATACCCGGACAGCGACCTCAAGGCGGCACTCTATATTAGCGCTATGAACCTGTACAGTCAGGCCAACAATTCGGAGAAGGTGATCGAAATGGGGCGCAAGTCCATAGCTGCGGATCCGACCAATCCGGTTCCTCTGGTACAAGCCGGTTCCGCGTTAGTGGAGGGTACTCGCGACACCGACATGGATCGCGATCAGCGTCTTGCTGAAGCTGCCAAGGATGCCCAGAGCGCGATCGACAACATTAATGGACTCCCGGTACCTCCTAACGCACCGGCCGACCAGGTCGCGGCAGTCAAGGCCGGCATTCTGACCTTGGCCCGTGACACGCTGGGCATGGTTGATCTCAATAAAAAGGACTACGTCACGGCCGAGCAGGAGTTCTTGAAAGCCGTGGATGCCAGCAAGGCGCAACCGGAAGCAGTCCTATACTTGCGCTTGTCGGTAGCGCAGGACCAGTTGAAGCAGTATCCGCAGGCGCTCGAGTCCGCCAATAAGGCCGTGCAATATGCGCCGCCCGGAAGCGCGGCGCAGAACCTGGCCAAGCAGCAGCAAGCCCGGTTGCAGAAGCTGATGGCTGGCGCTACTCCGGCTCCAAGCGGAACTGCCCCTGCTGCCCCCGCACCGGGCACTCCGGCAACCCAGGCGCCTGCTCAGCCTCCGCCGAATACGCCGCATTAAGATGAACGCCAACCTGTTTACTTGGGGAGCGGTTGCGCGGCTGGACAGGCTGCTGAAAGAGTCGGAAAAAGCAGGTCCCTCAAGGGTTGAAGCTCGCGCGGGATGAACAAGAATGAACAGCTTGCACACGGGAGTGAAGAGAGTGTGTGAGAACCAAACTTGGTATTTGCCGGTGGACTTGATGAGCGAAAATCCAGCGCCGTAGGCGCGGCTCAGTTTAGCCCAGCACGGAGCCGCAGGCGGAGTGCTGGGTAAGTGGGAAATGGATCTGAGTCCCGTATAGACGGCAGAAATTCCCACCCATGTTTTAAGACGCTTGACTATCATGAATAACTTGAACGCGGGATTGAAGAGACCATGTCGCAAGCTCTGCCGTCCCTACGGGACTCGGTCTTATTTCCCACTTTACCCAGCGCTAAAGCGCTGGGTAAAGCTCTTTCGCCCCATTCGGGGCTGGTTTTTGTTGCTTCCTTCCACCGTGGCAAACCGATACGAGGTTGCGACAGAATCTCTGAAGGCCCGCACTACCCGAACGTCGCTTTTGCAGCAGCCACTCAAGCTATCGAATGCAAATGAACCCTGACCCTCATGACCTCTCCGCGCTGGAGGAAGCCCTCGGACACCGCTTCGGGCGCCGCGCGCTCCTGGAGCAGGCCGTCACTCACGCTTCCTATGCCCGCGAGATGGAGTCGCAGAACGCGGCGGGGGGTACTCCTGCTCTGGCGCCCGATAACGAGCAAATGGAATTTCTGGGTGACGCCGTACTAGGTTTCGTGGTCAGCCGGGAACTTTTCCAGCGCTTTCCTGAATATCAGGAAGGAGAACTCTCGAAGCTACGAGCGCACCTGGTTAGCGCACGCCACCTGCTTCGTCCGGCACGAGATCTGGGGATTGGACAATACCTTCGCCTGGGAAAAGGTGAGGACCGCAGCGGGGGCCGCAGCAAGGTTGCCCTACTGGTGGATTCTCTGGAGGCTGTCATTGCGGCCCTGTTCCTCGATGCCGGCTTGGAGGGGGCGCATCGTTTCATCCAGCAATCGATCCTTGAGCCCGGCCTTGCGGAAGTGCACCAGGGCGGCAGCAAGAAGCTGCCCGTGATCGACTACAAATCGGCGTTGCAAGAAGCGATGCACGCCAGTGGACGTGCGCAACCACGCTATGTGCTAATAAAGGAAGAAGGTCCGGACCATCGCAAGGTGTTCACCATGGAGGCGCAGGTTCCGGCCGCTCCCAACGGAGATGCAGGCTTTGCCCGCCGCGCGGAAGGCAACACCAAGAAACTGGCCGAGCAAAAAGCTGCACGAGAGGCTTGGGATTTTCTACAATCGCTAAAGAGAGGTTCTGGGGACGACGCTACCCCCAACGAGTTCCCCAAACATTCATGAACGAAGTCCGCACCGAGTTATCCGTCGAGGCTGTTGTCCAGGAGCCGAAACCTGCCGGGGCGTCGAACCACCCAGCGCGCAGCCATGCGGGCGGCATGAACTCCCTGCAATCGCTCGCCACGACGATTGTGATCGCGGTCTTCGCCATCGCTTTCATTGTCCAGGCCTTCCAGATTCCCTCTCCGTCAATGGAGAAAACGCTACTGGTTGGCGACTATCTCCTGGTAGACAAAGTACACGACGGACATTCGGCGTTTTGGCGGTGGCTCATGCCTTACCAGCCCGTACAGCGCCAGGACATCATTGTCTTCCGTTATCCGCTCGATCCGCGACAACACTTTGTTAAGCGCGTGGTGGCGGTTCCCGGCGACCGGGTGCGGCTCATCGACAAACATGTTTACGTCAACGGGGTTCGCCAGGACGATACTTACGCCACGTTTCATTGGGAGCAGCGGGATGGATTCCGGGACAATTTTCCCGACGGCAACTTGTTGGTTCTTGGAATGTCGGCGCCATGGTATCTGCAAGTTCACAAGCTCCTCGAAGACGGCGAGTTGATCGTTCCTGAAGGCTCATTCTTCGTGCTTGGAGACAACCGCGATGACAGCTCCGACTCCCGCTATTGGGGATTCGTACCTGCGGAGAACATTGTTGGCCGTCCCCTGGTGATCTACTGGTCGGTGCTGCGATCCGCTTCCGCCGCCGCTGACAGGCTTCCGTCTGATAAACTTTCGAGTCTGGCATACGACGTTACCCACATGTTGCAAGGCCTGCGCTGGCACCGCATGCTGCGAACCGTACAATAAGACAACTGCCTGGCAGGCGATACGAGATCCCAAGGAAGAGTACATTTGGCTGCTACGAAAAAGATTGTAAAGACCTCGCCGGTGGCGCCGCAGAAACCGGAAAAGCCACCGGAAAAACCGAAGGAGACGACTTCGGAATTTATCGCCTCGATCGCCATTGTGCTGGTGACCGGGCTGTTCATTATCACCTTCGCGCTGCAAGCATTCACCATTCCCTCGAGTTCGATGGAGAACACCCTGCTCATTGGGGACCACGTGTTTGTTGACCGCATGCTGCTGGCTCCAAAAACCAGTTGGATCGGCAAGCTGATTCCCTATCGTGAGCCTCGTCACGGCGACATCTTCGTATTTATCTCCCCGGCGCAGCCCGGCCTCTACGTCGTCAAACGTGTCATGGGTATCCCGGGCGACCGGATTCATCTGCAGGATGGAGTGGTGTATCGCAACGGAGAACGCCTGAACGAGCCATACGTGGTCCGCAAAGGCGATTACAACGGGTACCGCGACAATTTTCCCAGCGTGCCCGTCAGCGACTACGAAGACGTAACGCCTGAGTGGCGGCTCACCATGCCCTCGCACCTGCAGAATGGCGACCTGGTCGTGCCGCCGGGCAGCATCTTCGCCATGGGCGACAATCGCGATGTCAGCCTCGACTCCCGCTACTGGGGGTTCGTGCCGCGCGAGAACGTCATCGGACGTCCCATGTTCATCTACTGGTCGTTCGTCACCCCGCGCGATGAGTACGAACGGCAGAGCCTCGGAGATCGGATACAGTGGATGTTCAACATCCTGTTCCACTTCTTTGATCGGACGCGCTGGTCCCGCATGCTCCACGTGGTGCGTTGATGCGGGGCCGCACTGCACGGCGAATGATGTGGGCGATCCTGCTGATCGTTCTGCTGGCGGTGCTGGTTCCCCCGTTCGTCAACGTGAATCGCTACCGCAAGCGCGTGGCGGAGGCCATCAGCCGGGCGCTGGGGCGCGACGTCACGGTTTCCCGTATTGAACTCAAGCTTCTGCCTCGCCCTGGGATCGTGCTGTCCAATTTTGTTGTAGCCGAGAACCCCAGCTACGGCGCAGAACCAATGCTGCGCGCCGATACCGTCACTGCTTTTCTGCGGGTGACCTCACTTTGGCGCGGCCGGTTGGAGATCGGGACCCTCGACCTGGACACTCCCAGCTTGAATCTGGTTCGCCGTTCCGACGGGCACTGGAACGTCGAAGAGCTGGTTGAACGGGCCTCGCAGGTTTCGTCGGCGCCTACCACGAAGACCCGTCCGGAAGTGCGCCCCCGCTTTCCGTATGTCAAAGCTTCGAGTGGGCGAATTAACTTCAAACTCGGCGAGGTGAAGAAGGCATTTGCATTCACCGATGCCGATTTCGCTCTTTGGCTGGAGTCGGAAAACCAATGGGGCATCAGGCTGGAAGCGCGCCCCATGCGCACCGATGTGGACGTCCACGATACCGGCATCCTGAAGCTGGATGGGCGGTTTCAACGGGCCTCGAGTTTGCGTGACACACCCCTCGATCTCAAGTTCGCCTTCAGCGGGGCGCCACTTGGCCAGCTCACGAAGCTGATCTACGGACGTGACCGGGGCTGGCGCGGCAACGTCCGCTCTAACGTATCTTTGACCGGGACCCCGGCGGCCCTTGGGGTCACGCTGGATGCGCAAGTGGACGACTTTCGCCGTTATGATATTGCGCTCGGTGAAGCTCTGCGCCTTCTCGCGCATTGCACCGGGACCTATTCCTCACCCGATGACGCATTGCACGACCTGCAGTGCCAATCGCCGGTTGGCGCTGGCGTGCTCGAAGTTCGCGGCAATGCCGAGGGGTGGGCCGCTGATGGGTACGATTTGAGCGTCTCCGCTGAGCGGATCCCGGCGGCGCGAATTGTCGCCTTTGCCCGCCACGCAAAGAAGGACCTGCCTGCGGACCTCACGGCAACAGGCGAGTTTGAAGGAGTATTTGCCGTCCGCAAGCAGCCAGGAGGCACGCCGACCTGGGCGGGCGGCGGACGCACCAATCTCTTGGCGCTGCAATCCGGCGTGTTGAAGCAAGACTTACAGATCGGGGCCATAGAGGTCGTGGTCCCCAAGCCAAATGCTTCCGGGAGTCCACACCCTAAGCGTTCTCTTTCACCCAAAGCCATGCAACCGGTGGCTAACCCGGAATTGCGTCTGGTGGTGAAGCCTTTCCCCATTCCGCTCGGGGCGACTTCGCCTGCAACCGCCAACGCGGTATTCGATGAGGACCATTACAGTGTCAATCTCAAGGGCGAAGCGGAGCTCGCACGCTTGTTAAACATCGCCAAAGCGCTGGGAGTCGGCACACCCGGGGTGGGGTTAGCTGGAATCGCTCAAGTTGACCTCGATGTGGCCAGCACATGGGTTGGATTTGCGCCCCCTGTTTCCTCGGGTAACCTGCAATTGCACAGCGTGACGGCCGAGTTGCAGGGCATTGCCGAGCCCTTACTCGTCTCGTCGGCTGCGGCAACGCTGGTCAACCAGGAGGTGACCGTCACGTCGTTTACGGCAGGATTCGCCAAGGGACCGGAAATCAGTGGAGCGGCCAGTTTCCCCGTGCATTGCACCGCTCCCCAGAGCTGCACCCTGCACTTCGACGTTCGTACCGATGACGCGTCACTGGCGCGGCTGAATCAACTGGTGAACCCAAGTTATTTCAATCGGCCGTGGTATCACCTGCTGGATATAGGGCAGTGGCACGAAGATGCGCTACTGAAGTTGCACGCCAGCGGGCGTTTTGCGAGCGCTCGCTTCGAAGTGGGAACGGCGGTTGCTAACAACGTGACGGCGACCGTTGAGTTCGACGCGGGCAAGCTGCGCGTTCGTGAGTTGCGCGCCGGCATCCTCGGAGGCCGGCACAACGGGATGTGGACTGCCGATTTCACCGTGGCGCCTCCAACCTATTCCGGCACCGGAAGCATGACTCGGGTGTCGATGGCGCAACTAGGGACTCTGATGCACGACAATTGGGCCGCTGGCACGGTTGATGCTCAATACAGCCTTGCCATGCACGGATTGAGTCCCGCCAGCCTCCGCAATTCCGTAACCGGCTCAGCCGACTTCACCTGGAACGACGGGGCCTTGCGCCATGTTGTCCTCGACGGCCGAGGCGCTGCTTTGGCATTTTCGAACTTTGTTGGCAAAGTGGCTATGGCGAAGGGAACGTTCACCCTGGTTGATTGCAAGCTGCAATCGGGCGGCGCCAACTACGCCGTCAAGGGCACGGCTTCCTATGACCGAAGCCTGGCAGTTCGATTGGAGCGGGCGGGCGGGCGCTCCTATGTCATCTCCGGGCCGCTGGATAAACCGCGCGTCGAGACCGTAACTGCGCCTTCGGCCGAGGCAGCGCTGCGATGAAGCTGGCCCTTTGCTTCTTCCTTCCCGTGGTGCTGCTGGCAGGAGCGGCGACGGTCATGGCCGGCAGCAAACCAGAGCCTCAGCATGACAATCACAGCCCCGACTTCTGCGCGATGGAGCAGAAGATCGCATACTTGAAACAGAATGCGGCGAAGCCTCATCCCGATCCCAAGCCGACCGAACTCACCGAGCGCGAGGCCAATGTCTACTTCAACGAAGGAGGCGTGAAGCTGCCCAAGGGAGTGAGCCATGTGCGACTCACCTCAACGCCGGGGGTAATCGATGGTCACGCCCAGGTTGATTTCGAAGCCCTAACGCAAGGAAAGACCTCGGCGAATCCCCTGCTCAGCCTGTTTAGCGGGACCCATGACATCCACGTGGTGGCGCAGGCAACGGCTTCCAACGGCACCGGGAGCATTCGCGCACAATCGGTTTCGCTGGACGGAATCGAGGTGCCACAAATGCTTTTGCAGCTTTTCGCTCAGCATTTCCTCACGCCAAAATATCCGAACGTCGGCATCACCAGCACATTCAAACTGCCGCTGCGCATTGACAGTGCGGTCGTAGAGAGTGGACAGGTGACCCTGGTACAGAAATAGTCCAGCGAATCTCCATCCTTCTGTGCAAGAATGTGTTCATGAAACGACCGTTTGCCGCTACAGTTTGGCGCGAAGGGGACTGGTACGTTTCTCAATGCCTCGAGGTCGACGTCGCCAGCCAGGGCGAGACCGAAGAAGAGGCCCTCGCCAACTTGAAGGAAGCGCTGGAGCTTCACTTCGAACCACCGCAAGCGACCCGTCCTCCCAAGCTTCGCACCATTGAGGTTGAGGTTGGCGCGACTTAAGAGGCGTGTGTGAGAACTGGTTTTGAGTTGGCACGGTGGAACGATTACGCAAAATCCAGCCCCGCAGGGGCGGAATTGCTTTTAGCCCAGGGCGTAAGCCCTGGGTAAAGTGGGAAAAATTAGCGAGTCCCTTCAGGGACGGCACAGGTCTCAACACCCTCTCTCTTTAGGCCTGAGGAGCAAGCTTCGTTGTCGCTAGGGCGCGCGTATTTCGCGGGGTTCGAAACGAATGACCCCAGCGGCTTAAAAGCCAACTTTCATCGATTCCGCTCAACGCGGGCCTTGAGAGCCCCTACTCGAGCAGTGTTCAGCATTTTTCCGCAGCTTGTTAAGCGGCACTGAAAGAGTCCGGAAAAGCATATCCCTCGCCGACTAAAGTCGGCTCGGGATGACATGAATAGAGGCCTTAACGGCACACCTGAAGGTGCGCCCCTTCAAAGCAGCGCACACCTACTTCTGCAGCCTCCCAAAGGTAAGCCCTTCAAGCTCCGCCCTCTTTCCCCATGTTACTATCGAAAGCAAACTGCGATGTTCCATAATGCCAACCTCGTTGACATCTTTTTTCAGATTATCGTGCTGCTGTTTGCCATCTGCGTGCACGAGTCGGCGCACGCCTGGACGGCGAACCGCCTGGGCGACCCTACGGCAAAGATGCTCGGCCGGGTTTCGCTCAACCCGCTGGTACACATCGATCCCATCGGCACGATCCTGATGCCGCTGATCTTGATTGTTCTGGGTTTTCCGCCATTCGGATGGGCCAAACCCACTCCGGTGGATACACGCAACTTTAAGAACCAGGTGCGCGACGATATTCTTACCGCTGTAGCCGGGCCGGCCAGCAACTTCCTGACGGCATTCGTCTCCGTCTTTGCCCTGGCGATCATTCTGCACGGCTCCGGCAGTAGCATAGGTCACCTGTTTCGCGGCACCGATGTGGCCGGGCCTCTGGCCAAACTGTTTGAACTGGCCATCCTGATTAATGTCGTGCTCGGAGTCTTTAATTTGATTCCGCTGCCGCCGCTTGATGGAAGCCATGTCATCCGCCACTTTCTTTCGTACAACACCCTTCGCGTTTACGACAGAATTGGCTACTTCGGACTGGTCATTGTTCTGTTCGTCCTGCCGATGGCGGGATGCTCCATCGTCGGCGCCATGATGACGCCGTTTCTGCTTTTTTTTAGCGCGCTGCTAAATCAACTTTTGAGATTCTGATGCCGGAGACCAAGCAAACCACAAAAGGCCGCGTACTCAGCGGCATGCGACCTACCGGAAAGCTGCACCTCGGCAATTATGTCGGCGCACTGCGCAATTGGGTGGGCTTGCAGGACGACTACGACTGCTTTTTCTTCATTGCCGATTGGCACGCTCTCACCACCGACTACGCCGATACGCGCAGCGTCAAGCAAAACTCGCTTGAGGTCATGATCGACTACCTCGCGGCCGGCCTCGATCCCGAGCGCAGCACGTTGTTCATCCAGTCGCACGTGTTGCAGCACGCCGAGCTGCACTTGCTGTTCAGCATGATCACTCCGCTGGGATGGCTGGAGCGGGTGCCCAGCTACAAGGAGCAGCGCGAGAACCTCAAGGACAAGGACCTCGGCACCTATGGTTTTCTCGGATATCCACTGCTGCAGTCGGCCGACATTCTGATTTACAGCCCCGCGCCCGACTTGCCAGAATCCGAGCGCAAGCTGTTTGTTCCTGTAGGCGAGGATCAAGTCCCGCACGTGGAACTCACACGCGAAGTGGCAAGGCGCTTCAATCAGTTCTACAGCCGCGCTAAGAAAACACCTATTGGGTCCGGATACCCGTCGATTGGTCGGCGGTTGGCCTTTGTCGAGCCGCAGCCGCTATTGACACCGTCACCAAAGCTGCCCGGCACCGATGGCCGTAAGATGTCGAAGTCATACGGCAACACCATCCTGCTGAGCGAGCCGGAAGCTTCTCTGCGACAGAAGCTGAAAACCATGGTGACTGACCCGGCGCGTATCAGGCGAACCGATCCCGGCAATCCCGACGTCTGCCCCGTCGGCGACCTGCATAAGATTTTCAGCACCGCCGAAACCATGGCCAAGGTGAACGAAGGTTGCCGCACCGCAGGTATCGGCTGCATCGAATGCAAAACGTGGGCGTCAGACAGCCTGTGGCGCGAGATAGCTCCCATCCAGGAGAGGCGGCAGAAGTATGAGGCGAATCCCAAGCTGGCGTGGGACATCCTCGAGCAGGGCTCGACGAAAGCGCGCGCCGTCGCGGAGGCAACCATGGTCGAGGCCCGAGAAGCCGCGAACCTGTCACATGAGTACGAAGCGCCGGGGCAAGGTGTCCCCGAGGGCAAGTAGTAGATCCACCACAGAGACACAGAGGCACAGAGGAATTCTTAATCTGTCATCCTGAGTGGAGCGAGCGCCGAAGGCGACGAACGGAGTCGAAGAGCCTGCCCCGAGCGAAGCCGAGGGGACCCCTATCGCTGCAATAAACTTTCTTTCAATGACCGAGAACCCCCAACCCGCACCGATCACCAGCGCGACAGCGCAATCCGCCGCCCCGCACGTGATGCCGCGCAAGGACGGCGCCGACCAGTCGTCGTTCTCGGTCATGGTGGATCAGGTGTACGACGGTCCGCTCGACTTGCTGCTCGATCTCATTCGCAAGCAGGACATCGACATCTACGACATCCCGATCGCCAGGATCACCGAGCAGTATTTGAAATACGTGGAGACGATGAAGCAATTCGATGTGGATGTTGCGGCCGAGTTCATCTACACCGCGTCGCTGCTCATCCACATCAAGTCGAAGATGCTGTTGCCGCGCGATCCCGACGCGCTCGCGGCAGAAGAAGATCCGCGACTCGAGCTGGTCAACCGCCTACTGGAGCACGAGCGCTTCAAGACAGCGGCGCAGATGCTCATGCAGAAGCAGCAAATCGAAGAGGCGGTGTGGTCGAATCCGGCGCTGAAGGAATTTCGCGATGCCGAGGGCACCGAGCCGGAGATGGCCGCCGACGTTGTGGACCTGGTCAGAACGTTCCAGCAGATTCTGGACCGGGCGCGGCAGAAGCCGTCGTTCAACGTGGACGACGATACCGTCACCGTTTCGCAAATGATTGACTACGTACGGCGGCGGCTCTCACTGGAGGACCGGCCCATCCGGCTGAAACAATTGTTGCGCAACATGCGCTCCCGTTCGGCACTGGTGTGCGCGTTCCTGGCGATCCTGGAGCTGATTCGATTGCAGGCAGTGCTGGCGCGCCAGGACAACGTCTTCGGCGAGATCGTGTTGAAGAAGCACACCGGCTTCGACGCGTTGATGGCGGAGAATCCGCCAGTGCAGGATGACTGGTGGTGAGCAGCTCTCAGCCATCAGCTAGCAGCCGTCAGCTCTCGGTTATCAGCTGTCAGCCATCCGCCGCCATCCGCCAGCTATTGGTCATCAGCCCTCAGCCATCGAGTGATTGTGGGGCGCGTAATTACTGATAAAGTTGGTGTGGCGGAATCGTTGAGTCTACCGACGATCCCAGTCCTGCGCAGCAGGACGAAAGAGCTTAGCCCAGCGCTTCAGCGCTGGGTAAGGATCGTGTAGAAATCCGAGTGCTGTAGGCACGGCAGAGTCTTTATGCCGTCCCTACGGGACTCTATCGCAAATATGTAAGCGTACCCAGCGCTGAAGCGCTGGGCTAAGCTGTTTCGTCCCGCAAGCGGGACTAGTCTCAAGCTACATGAGCCTGAAAGCCAAAGTCGAAGCCATCATCTACGCCACCGAAGAACCGGTGACGCTGGACCAGCTTGCGTCGCTGTTGCGCGACGAGGTGCTCACCGAGTTGCGCGCGGAGGAGGAGGCCCGCCTCGCGCTTAACGAAGTCATTTCGGATGGCCCCGCACCGGCTGAGAGCGACGAACTGGCAGATGATACCGCGTTCGACGATGCTCCCGCGCCCGCCGAAGCGCCCAGAAACACTCCAGCGGAAACTCCGCGCAACTTCGAGCCTGCTCCCCTCAGCGAGAAAGACAAAAAGGCCGAGGCGAAGGAAGAGCTCAGAACCATCAAAGCGCGGCTGAGCACCATTGTTGACGAGCTTACGACCGAGTATTCCTCCAGTGAACGCGGCATGGAGATTCGGCAGATCGCGGGCGGCTACCGCATGGCCACGAAACCCGAGCATCACGATGTGGTGGTGAACTTTGCCAAGAGCCTGAAACCGCCGGTGCGGCTGTCGCTGCAGGCACTGGAAACACTCGCCGTGATCGCCTACAAGCAGCCGGTCACGGTACCGGAGATCAGCGAGATTCGCGGCGTCGATACTTCCGGCGTGATCGCCACCCTGCTCGATCGCAAGCTGGTCACCACCGCCGGACGCAAGCAGGTTATCGGCCGGCCGATTCTGTACAAGACCACGAAAGAATTTCTGCTGCGCTTCGGACTCAACGACGTCTCCGAGCTGCCCAGTATGGAGGAATTCGAGAAGCTGGGCGATCCGCAAGCGGACTTGTTCGCCGCGGCCGGTACGGAAAAAGCCGAACCGAGCGCCGAACGTCCGCCCGAAGTTTCAGGGGCAGATGAATCGGAACCGGTGACCGAAGCCGTTCCCGAAGACTCCAATCCCAACCCCCTCGTAGGCGACAGCACGATGCCCGCCGACGGAACCTACGCCACCGAAGCCGAAGCCGGAAGTTCGCCGGAGAAGCCGTAGCCGCATGCCCGCTGAACGCCTACAGAAGATCATCGCCGCCGCCGGAATTGCCTCGCGGCGCAAGGCCGAGGAACTTATCACTGGCGGTCTCGTGTCGGTCAACGGACAGATCGTCACCGAACTGGGCAGCAAGGCCGATATCGAGCACGATCACATCAAGGTCAACGGCAAACTGCTGAAAGGGCCGGAACGCCCCGTCTACCTGCTGCTCAACAAACCTAAGGGCTACGTGACCACGGTCACTGACCCGGAAGGCCGTCCCACGGTATTAGATTTAGTACGCGGTGTGGGAGCGCGCATCTATCCGGTCGGTCGTCTCGATTACCTCAGCGAAGGATTGCTGCTGCTGACTAACGACGGCGAACTGGCGCAGAAGTTGATGCACGCCTCGTCGCACGTGGCGAAGACATACCTGGTGAAGATCGCCGGCAAGGCCACCGAGGAGCAAATGGACAAGCTGCGCGCAGGCATCATGCTTCCGGCGGAACGTAAGTCGCTAAAGACCCCTGCGGACCGCGTGCCAAAAACAGGCTGGAAGCGGAGGTCCACAGCGGTAAAGACCGCGCCGGTGCGAATCAAGCTGGTGCGCGATGCTGCCAATCCATGGTACGAGGTTACGATGGTGGAAGGGCGCAATCGGCAAATTCGCCGGATGTTCGAGCAAATCGAGCACCACGTGGAAAAAATCAAGCGGGTGCGCTACGGTCCGCTGGTATTGAACGTCGAACCGGGCGAGTTCCGGCATCTAACCACGCAGGAAGTGGCGCAACTGAAAAATCCGACAGCCGCTCCGACCCGGACGCACAATCGCAAT
>DATCCF010000201.1:0-7475 GCA_036511435.1 Terriglobales bacterium
GCTCTGCGCGATACCCGTCCGCACCGCGGCATTCCTCTTTCCTGCGGATGGTTCGACGGCCAGATGGAGAACAACGACGTTTGCGGCGTCATGGCCTCTCCCGCCCATCGCCCGGTTTGCGTGAAGGACGGCGATAATCCCAGGTTGTAGGTGCGCACCGGCGGGAGCGCGCGCGCACTCAACGTTGAGGAAGCGAGAACTGTTACCCCTCCGTTGTCGCCCCTTCCCGTCCCTTCATGGCACCCCGATGTTCCAGGGGGGATGCCCGCGAACCGGACCATGATCTCCTCTTATTCCCATGTAAAAAAGCGGCCCACGTAGGCCGCTCTTCAAAAGAGGCGAAGGAAGAAGCTTCAGGGAAGTTACGGCGAGAGGCTGTCTCGCTTAGCGAGACCAGCAGACAGCAGAGAGATGTCGAGATGGATGGAAGAGGTTTGAAGTCAAAGTCTTGTGCCTCTTGTCCAATAGCAAAGGCGGCCCGTGGGCCGCCCTGATTGCCAAACTGCTGTGGCTTATCTACATCATGAATTTCCGCTAGGCACCGTCCGCAGTTTCCCTGGCATGAAGTGATAGGGCGGCCAAGGTCCCGAGATGGTGATATGGCAATCCTTGAAATGCCGGGTCGCGGCGCTGTAGCGGTTCTGATATTTGACGATGGAAGCGGATTCGATGAGGTGGGCAAAGTCGATCAGCATGCCGCCGGAGTCAGTGCGTTTGCAGATTACGTCTTCTTCCAAGGGCGAGAACAGTTTGTGCACTTGCATGGAGAGTGCCCGGGCCTTTGTCTGCCGCTCCCGGTCGCGTGTAGCCCGCTCCCGCAATTTGCGAAGGTACTCACCCCCTACGCCATTGGGAAGCTCGACAATCGCTTCCTGTAGCGTCCCATCCTTGAGGAGCAGCTTGAAATGCATTTCAGCTTTTCCCCGCAGACGGTCCACCGACTCCAGAAAGGCTTTGCGATTCGCTCGTACCGCCCGCCGCAAGGCTTCATCAGAATTGAAAATGGTGCCAAAGCGAAATGGCAATACAGTCAGGGTACGGAAGCACTCACTAACTACATGAGCGTGATCCAGAATGGCTTGTTGAGTGAGGGGTTGGGAAGCAGAGTGCTCGCTTACAATGACGGCGAATTCTCCGCTGGGGCAGGCGAACACTGGAGCATCGTTCACGCCTCGGAGATTTTCAATCGCCACCGGACGCCGGGCCCGGATACCACCTTGAAGGCTCTGCTGCTCAGTAATACAGTACGCGTACCACGCCATCTCAGTCTCTCCTGGGAGTGCTCGCACACAGGTTCACAACCCCTGTGTATAAGGGAATGCCGACTTGCGAACGTGGGACTAAAGGGTCTGACTTCTGAAATCGGAGATGGCCTGGAACCATCTCCAACCTCTCTATCCTAAGCCTTGCACCCCGGAAACCGCAACCAACATCTTGCCTGCGATGCAATTTTTCTCACCTTGGACTCGAGTGGGCACCCCGGTTGGCAGCTTGACAGCGGTTGCGAAGCGTTTTACTGTAGGCGGCCACCGGGGGATAAGGTGGAAATGGCGCTGTCTCCGGTCACCGAAGTGGACGACGAACTCGAACAGGCGGGCAAACCCGCAGGTGCGTGCGCGATGGTGGTGTTTTGGGGCCACCGGCGATCTTACGATGCGCAAACTGGTTCCGGCCCTCTACAACCTGGAAAAAGCCCGGCCTCCTGCCGCAGGAATTCGCCGTTTTGGGTGTGGCCCACGAGGATCTCGGCCTGGAGGAATTCCGCAAGAGAGTGACCTGCTTCCTGGAGGCTGAGGACCACGGCACGGAGGCCTGGGACCGCTTCCAACAATGCCTTCACTACCAGCGCGGAGACTTTGGCGACGAGGCCACCTACGCGAAGCTGGGAGAATCATTGGCCGCCATCGATCGGCAGCACGGCACCAGCCAGAACTATCTCTATTTATATGGCCACCTCGCCTAAGTTTTTCTGCGAGATCGTTCAGCAACTCGGACGATCGGGTCTTGCGAAGCAGGAGGGCGGTCACTGGCGAAGAGTCGTCATCGAGAAGCCGTACGGCCAGGATCTCGACTCTGCTCTGGCGCTCAATCAAAACATCAAGGACGTGCTATCGGAAAAGCAGATTTATCGCATTGACCATTATCTGGGCAAGGAAACCGTGCAGAACATCATGGTGTTCCGCTTCGGCAACGGGATCTTCGAGCCCATCTGGAACCGGCGCTACATCGATCACGTTGCGATTACGAATGCCGAGACCGTGGGTGTCGAAATGCGCGGGGGCTACTTTGACAACGCCGGCACCCTGCGCGACATGGTTCCCAACCACATGATGCAGTTGATCAGCCTGACCGCCATGGAACCGCCAGCCTCGTTCAGCGCGGATGCGGTACGCGATGAGCAGGCAAAAGCCCTGAATGCGATCCAACCACTGAGCTCGGAAGATGTTCTGCACCAGGCGGTCCGCGGACAGTATGGCGAGGGCGCGATCGCGAAGGAAAAGGTGCAGGCCTACCGCTCGGAGCCTGGGGTCTCGCCGGAATCGAAAACCGAAACCTTCGTCGCCATGAAGCTGAACATCGACAACTGGCGATGGGCCGGCGTCCCGTTCTATTTGCGCACGGGCAAACGCATGGCCAAGCGGCACACCGAGATCAACATTCAGTTCAAGCGGGCTCCGTTTCAACTGTTCCGGCAAACGGCCGTACACAAACTCCAGACCAATCGTCTGGTGATTCAGGTCCAGCCAGACGAAGGCATGGCGCTTGGTTTCGGCGCGAAAATCCCGGGCGCTCAGCTCCGGCTGGGGTGTCGAAGATGAAAGAAGAGGAGTTCATGGACTCCTTCCTCGACAAGGGTCGGATGAAAACTCTACTGCAAGAAATACCCGTCAAGATCGTCCTCAACGATGACTCTGGGCTGATCGGAGCAGCCAGGTTCACACTCGTCCAAAAAGCTTTCCGTGCGTAATCAGCCTTGGTCTTTCGGAGACTGTATCGCCTGGGGCACCGTCGAACCATTACGTTAGTTATCATGAACTGATAACATGATGCCGTGCTGCGGCACCGGCCCGCGCAGAACCATACACTCGAGAACCTGCTCGATCTTGACGGAGACATCTACGTCATCGATGAGGCCGCCGGATACTGGGTGAAGTTTGTGGCAAGGCGGGTGACTCCGGGCCCGGAGCGTCCTCAGGGGATCGAATACTCGCTGACCATGCACGATTCCGACAATCGACGGCTGGTCGGCTTTGACAACGCGCACCCTGTGCCGGGGGCAAAACGGTACCAGCGAGGCGTCGGCGGTGCTTACGATCACCGGCATCGATATAGGTACCGTCAAACCTTACCCATACGAGAACGCCGCAAAACTGGTCGCGGATTTCTGGGCAGCTGTCGATGAAGTGCTCAAGTTGCGAGGGAGATAGACCATGACAACGCTACGAGTGGGAATAGCCACATTCCAGCAGATGAAAGAGCGGACCTTGGCCATCGCTCAGGGAAAATTAAAGCCCACGCCGCATGATCCCAAAGTGTGGTTTACCTCGACGGAGAGCATGGCGCGGATTCTTTCCGCGAAAAACCGCGAGCTGCTGGAGATCATTCGCAAGAATTCGCCGCAATCGCTGGCCGAACTGGCAGAGCAGACCGGACGCAAGAAGCCCAATCTGTCTCGTACCTTGAAGACGATGGAGCACTACGGATTAGTCAAGGTGTCGCGACGGAACCGGCGGCTCATTCCCAAGGTGGACTACCGGCGCGTCGCGGTCGTCATGGAGCTTAGCGCCTAGGAAAGCCTGGTGACCCAGGTCCGCCCCTCTTTTGGGCTAACCTGGGTCACTGCACTCGGCAGCCGCAAGGGTGTAGATGGTATGTCCGGGGGGGGCGGGCCCGAACCTTCCTCTGCCCAAGTTAGCGTCCAAAAGACGGACGCGAACCTGGGGCACCAGGCCGGAGCCAACCTCAAGGTTTACTCGGTGCTCCGGGAGATGCCGATTGGTTGGTGATGGAGTATTGATTCGGCCTCCTGGTCACATCGATGACGAACGTCATAGTGTCACATTTTGATATGATGTTTGACTCAACCAAAGGTCAAAGCAAGCATGGTTATACCACTCGATTTGCGTCATGCCCTCGAATCGGGCGAGTGCGTCTTGTTTCTCGGTGCGGGTATCGGAGCGGATCTGCTGAGAGAGGATGGGACGAGCGCGCCTGCCGATTGAATCGCCTTCAAGTAATCGACCTTGACTGAAACATCCTGCACCTCCAGGGCTGCGGCCTTGACAAAGCCGCTAAGGTCGGTTGAGATCGTCTCAATGCCCTTGCTATGCAGTATTTCCAGATCCAGCGCTGGCGTGCTGGGTGCAACTCGATAAGATAGCGGTCGAGATGCAGGGGAGAAGTCACTGACCAACTCCGCGAGCAGAATCTTCCAGTTGTTATCATTATGTGAATAGCCAACGTAAAGAATCGTAGATGTAGCGAATTCCTTCTTTAAGAGGTCGAACAGCATGCGCCGTCGCTCGCGAAAAATAGCGTAATCGGCTTCCGTAATAATGATATTAGGATCCTCGACTCCGTATAGAGCGCCGTGCCGGCGGGTGGCCCGGCCAAAGCTCTTGTTGACGAAGTCTGTTCAAACATGGGGTGCCCCGTTCTAGCCTGGTTTTGGCTAGGGCGGGGCAGTTGCCGGCTTGGTAATGCGAACCCGCAGCGGCATTCCCATACGCTCGCGCTTTCGACCGGTCCATTCCGACTCGATTTCCACCACGCCTTCTACTCCCGTCACATAATGACGGAAGCTGCTCCACGCCCGCGAGCCATGCCATGAGGATAGTAGTTCTGAGAATCTCGGCAATGACCGGTGATACATCAGGACGTGACTGCCCCGCCCTAGCCAAAACCAGGCTAGAACGGGGCACCCAGATGGTTTACTTTCGTGCGATCAACGAATTCTCTGGTCACCTGCCCAATCGCGGCTAGAAACTTCCCGGAGCGGAAATGAGTTCGGCAGCTACTTGCGGGAGGCTTTAGCCGACTTGCGGGCTGTACTCTTGGTCGCGGCTTTCGCTTCTTCGGCTTCTTCTTGTGCGGCACGCCGTTCCAGCGCTTTGGTCACCACATAGGCCATTTCAGCCATGGGCGCAGGTTTGCCGGTCCAGATCTCAAATTGGCGAGCACCCTGCTGGACGAACATCTCCAAGCCCGGTATGACTTGCAGGTTCTTAGCGCGCGCCATCTTGATGAGCTTGGTCTCGGCCGGGATGTAAACCAGATCGAATACGTACTTCGTGTTCAGCTCTTTGTCCTCCAGCGGAGACTGCTTGCCGTTGGTCATCCCCACGGGAGTTGCGTTGATGATCACGTCGAACGTACTCTTCGCGACATCGGCGCGTTTTAGGTATTTCGCTTTCGCTTGCCGCGCCAGCGTCTGTCCTTTTTCTGGAGTGCGGTTGACGATGAAGACTTCCGCCCCCTTGGCTTTCAATCCGAAAGCTGCCGCCCTCGCAACCCCTCCCGCGCCAATTACCAGGATGCGCGCGCCAGCCAGGTGAAGACGCTGCTCCAGCGGAGACACGATGCCGCCGACATCGGTATTGAAACCGTACAGTTTGCCGTCGAGGCTGCGCACTATGGTGTTGCAGGCGCCAATTTGACGGGTCAGCGTGTCGGAGTTCTCCAGCGCATCCACGATCGCCTGCTTGTACGGCATCGTGATGCTGAGACCGCGAATGGGTATGTCGCGGACGCAGGCCATCAGATCTTTCAGGCTCTTGGCGTGCAGCGACAAATAAACGGCGTTCACGGCTTCGCGGCGAAACGCCGCGTTCATCATGATGGGCGAGAGCGAATGCTCAACCGGGTCGCCCGCCACTCCGTAAACCTGGGTCGCCGCATCCACGTTGTCGATACGGTAGATGTCCCTCACTTCATTGAACGGCACCTGTCCGGGAGCGGTCTCTTCGCCACTCTTCGCCGCTCCGAAGGTGAATATGCTGCCCGCCCGAACTCCCAGCACTCGGCTGATGATTCCCTGCTCCCCCATGCACAAGCCCACCATCTCGTGCTTGGCGGAATTCGCCTCCAGGAACTTCATCATCACAACATTGTCGTAGAGATTGGTCGCCGTCGAGACCACCTTGTAGAAATCGGCGGGATACTTGCTCATCTCGGCGAACTGCTCTTCCAGCTTCTTGGTGGCACGAAAGTCGTGGTAGGAGATGATCAAGCCGACTCGGTCGGTAAGGCCGCGCAGTTGGTCGGCTTTCAAACTCTTGGCGCTCTGTAACTCGATGTCCACCAAGGGGAAGCCAGCGTCGGCCGCCTTCAGCAGGACCGCCAATTCGGCGGCCACCGAACCCTTGAACTTGCCCCCGTTGACGGCCCGCCGGCAAGTGGCGATTGCCGTCGCCTCGGGGTGCATTCCCAGGAAGTTCTTCAGCTTGGGAAGAGCTGCCGCAGGTTGTGAGAGGTAGTCTAACCTTAACTCAAGAAAGGGGTTATCGCGTACCACCGACTCGGCTCGCTCAATCATGGTGGCGGCATCGGAGCCCACCACCGGCACACAAACCCGAGGCAGCCGGAAGCGATGGATACGAGATGCGTAACTGTTTGCAGACACTCGCATGTAGCTGCCCGATGTTACAGATGCACAAGAATAGTTGCAACCATCTTCTTACAAAATATTGCAAAGACAGGCGGAAAGGTCTATCGGCAGGCACGAATCAGGGGTGCTACTAGCAGCGTATACTCTTGCTCAGGCAGGACTTTGTTATGTTGATGCGCCTGGACTTACCGCACCGCTACGATGTTGCATGTGTGGACGAAGCTCCCGCCGACATCGGCCAGCCACCGTTTCGATACCGTCCTGCCCATGCCGCCGATGAAAGTGGCGAAGGCCTGCTGCTTGAGTTCCGGCCGCAGTCTGCTGTGCCGTGGATCGGCAGCTTCGCCTGTCGAACCAGCGACCAAAGCGGCCTTAGCATGGTGATCAGTTCGCCGGATCCGCTGATCGCGTTCGTGATCGCCGGCGGCGAGGGGTATTCCGTCCAAGTCGATTTTCCTGGGCGTTGGCAACCGCTGCCGGTTTCACCCGTGGTGTTCGCCGAGGTGATTCCGGAACAGACCCTTGTGGTTCTCGGCAGCGGTAATGCCCTTGCTGTGTACGATCCCAAAGGCTTGGTTTGGTTCCGGCGCGTAGTGGAAGACGAATTGAAGCTGCGGTCGATCTCCGAAGAGCTCATCCATTTCAGCGGGGTGGACACCGAGGCAGGCAAGACGGTGAGCTTGAGTGCTGCTCTGCGCAGTGGCAAAGAAATCGAATGAAGTTTGCGGCGCTAGAGCGGTTTAGTTATTTGTGTAGTCTAGGTGCCGCCGGCTGAAGCCGGCTCGGAGGTGAAGGATCAGCGGGAACGCGGCGCTGAAGCGCCGCTCTACCCGTGCTCGCTCGACTACAGTAATTCTTAAACTGCTCT
>DATCCF010000202.1:0-13076 GCA_036511435.1 Terriglobales bacterium
GTCCAGGTTCCACTCCCACGTGTCCTCGAAGGCCGTGATCTGCGAGGAGGAGCGGGTGCCGTCCTTCTCGGCGAAGAGGACGTTGTAATCCTGGCGGCTGTTGAATGGGGGATCGAGATAGATGAGGTCCACCGACTCATCGCGCACGTAGCGGCGCAGCACGTCGAGGTTGTCGCCGTAAAATAGCTTGTTGTCGGCCATTGTGCGCGATTCTAGCAGGCGGAGTCGCTAATTCCATCTGGCCGTGACCGCCGCCTAGTCCGAAATACAACAGCAGGTGCCTCCGCTCGGACTGAGGTCCTCGGTCGGGATGACAAGTAAGGGATTCTTACGCAATCGCCGCGTCGATCTTCTCGCTGTCGACGCCGAGTTCCGCAAACGCTTTCTGCGCACGCTGCACATCGAACTTTCCGTCGCGGGCCAGCCGCGACAGCGCCGACACGACAATCGACTCGGCATTGACTTCGAAGTGTCGCCGCAAGTGCTCGCGGTTATCGCTGCGTCCGAAGCCGTCGGTGCCCAGCGTTACCAGTCGTCGGCCCAGCCACGGTGACAGTTGGTCGGGCACCACCTTCATGAAGTCGGTGGCGGCGACGATCGGCCCTTCAGTTGGGTCGAGGACAGTCAGGATGTACGGCCGCTTTTCCGGCTCGGCGGGATGAAGGCGGTTCCAGCGCTCAATGGCCAGGCCATCACGCCGCAGTTCGTTGTAACTGGTTACGCTCCAGACGTCGGCCTGCACACCGTACTTTTCAGCGAGAATGTTTTGCGCGCGCAGCGCTTCATTCAGGATGGACCCGCTGCCAAACAATTGCAGCGCGGCTTTACCGCCAGCCGCAGATTTGTATTTGTAGATGCCGCGCAGAATTCCCTCCTCGCAGCCCGGCGGCATTTCCGGCATCGCATAATCTTCGTTGTACAGGGTGATGTAGTAAAAGCGGTCTTCGAGCTCCTGGTACATGCGGCGTATGCCGTCCTGAATGATTACGGCAATCTCGTACACGTAAGCGGGATCGTAGCTGTGGCAGGTAGGGACGGTACTGGAGAGCACCAGACTGTGGCCGTCCTGATGCTGCAAGCCTTCACCGGCAAGCGTCGTTCTTCCAGCCGTGCCGCCCATCATGAATCCCTTGCCGCGGGAATCGGCGAATGCCCAGACCATGTCGCCGATGCGCTGGAACCCGAACATCGAGTAATAGGTAAAGAATGGAATGGTCGGCACTTTGTAGTTCGTGTACGCCGTTCCGGCTGCGGTGAACGAAGCCATGGAACCCGCTTCGGTGATTCCCTCCTCCAGTATCTGCCCATTTTTCTCTTCGCGGTAATAGAGCAGCATGTCCTGGTCGTGCGGCTTGTAAAGCTGTCCCTGGCTGGCGTAGATACCCACCTGGCGAATGATGGATTCCATGCCGAAGGTACGGCCCTCGTCGGGAATGATCGGGACAATCAGCTTGCCGATCTCCTTATCTTTCATGAGCTGTCGCAACATGCTGACGAAGCCCATCGTGGTGGAGACGGCGCGGCCCTTCGACCCAGCTAGTGAGTCGGCGAATTCAGTGAGTGCCGGAGCCTGAAAGCTCGGTGGAGGAACCTCCCTTGTTAGCACGAATCCACCAAGTTCCTCGCGGCACTTGCGCGCGTAAACGATCTCCGGACTGTCGTCGGGCGGACAATACAAGCGCCCTTCTCTTGCCGCCTCCTCAGGAATGGGGATGGCAAAGCGCGAGCGGAACGCGGTCAACGCCTGGTCGGCAAGCTTCTTCTCTTGATGGGTTGCGTTGCGCGCCTCCGCCGAACCGAGGCCATAGCCCTTCACGGTGTGCGCCAGAATCACCGTGGGCGCGCCCTCATGCTCAACCGCGCGCTTGTAAGCGTTGTAAACCTTCTGCGGATCGTGGCCACCGCGGGTCAGACGGTGCAACTCCTCGTCGCTCATGTCCGAGACCATCTCCAGCAGCTCAGGATACTTGCCGAAGAATTCGCGCCGAATATACTCGCCGCCTTTCACCTTGTAGGTCTGGTACTCGCCATCCACAACCTCGCCCAGGCGCTTTACCAGCAGGCCGGACTTGTCGCGCGCGAACAGGCGGTCCCAATCGCAGCCCCATATCACCTTGATGACGTTCCAGCCTGCGCCCCGGAAAGCCGCTTCCAATTCCTGGATGATTTTGCCGTTGCCGCGCACCGGACCGTCGAGACGTTGCAGGTTGCAGTTGATGACGAAGATCAAATTGTCGAGCTTCTCGCGCGAGGCCAAAGTGAGCGAGCCCATGGACTCCGGCTCATCGGTCTCGCCATCGCCGACGAACGCCCATACCTTGCGCGGGGTCTTGGGGATGAGGTTGCGGTTCTCCAGGTAACGCATGAAGCGCGCCTGGTAAATGGAGTTGAGCGGCCCCAGCCCCATCGAAACCGTGGGGAACCTCCAGAAGTCGGGCATCAGCCAGGGATGCGGGTACGACGACAGCGCCGGAAGGCCACGCAGCTCATGGCGAAAATTTTGCACGTGCTCCTCAGTGATTCGTCCCAGCAGGTAGGCGCGCGCGTACACTCCCGGTGAGGCATGACCCTGGAAATAAAGGAAGTCGCCCGGTTGATCTCCGTAGCGGGCGCGAAAGAAGTGATTGAATCCAACCTCGAGCAACGTCGCCAGCGAAGAGTACGTCGAGATATGACCGCCGATTCCCGGGTCCTTCTTGTTTTGCCGATGCACCATCGCCATCGCGTTCCAGCGAGTCAAGCTCTTCAAGCGCCGCTCCAACAAGCGATCGCCGGGATACGGAACTTCCTCGCTGACCGGAATGGTGTTGACGTAGGGCGTGTTTAGCTGCACCGGAATCTCGACTCCCGACTCGCGCGCCCGCTCGATCAGCGCTTCCAGAAGTTCGCATCCGCGGGTTGTGCCTTCGTTCTCCACCACCTGGTCGAAGGCTTCCAACCACTCCGCGACTTCTTCTTCGGAATCAGCTTCCGGCTGCAACGGAAACTCCAGTACTCGATTGTCGACTTCCTGCGTTGCCACGTTGACCTCTGCGATCTGCGAACTGATTGCTGCGTTCCAAACGCAAGCATTCAACTTCGACGTTGCGAAGACTCAATCTCCAATTATTTAGAGATGCGAAGAATAGCGAATCGCTTCTTCTTTCAGAACTTGACGCTGGCAGAGCTGACCGCCTTAAGGGGTGTGTGAGAACTGTGCCGTCCCTCAACCACCCCAACAAGCGCAAAAGCGGCGCTCGTTGGGGACCCCGGTACGCCCTGGGCTAGAAGCAATTCCGCCCCTGCGGGGCTGGATTTTGAGCGATCGTTCCACCGTGGCAACCCAGAGCGAGTTCTCACACACGCTCTTAAGCCCCAGCCGCATGGCGTTCCGTGAGCGTTTGCTGGCTGCGTTGTAGGCCTGATCGGCCGCTAATTCAAGCTGCGGAGAGCGGCGGCAAACGCCGTCAGAAGCCCTTTCCCAGTTCGTTGCCACCCCGATGAACGATGGGTCAATTTTAGCAGAACGAGAATGTTCGTTGCGCCCTGGATTCCTCGCGAGCGTCGCGAGAAAAGGGTACCGTCACAATGTGGCGCCTGCGGGTACGTTGCCACTCGACCGCCACAAAGACAAAACTAAAGACAAACGCGCAACTGGGCGCTGCGCGTTGTTTGACTCTAGTTTCTTAGGCCCAAGCATATTCTCGTCCCCCTGAGATTTACTCGCGGGACCGAATTGCCCGGCCAATTTTGCCGTGTGAACCGGCGTTCAGCACGAAGGACTCAGTACACCTTGTTCATCTGTTGCCACACGGCCATGCCCGCGATGAACAAGATCAACAGTCCCGACGCCGCGCCCAGGACGCGCACGTACGGGGTCACTCTCTTCATGCGAAGCTGCAACTCCTCCTGTTCCATCCGGAGGTTGGCACTGGCATCGTCTAAGAAGAGTTGATCGTCCTCGTGCAAGGTTAGGGTGCTGCGGTAGATGAGGAGCAGTATCAGCGCCACCGTCAGAACACCCCATGCGATCAGCAACATCGTCATCATTGACATCAGCCACCTCGGCTCAAAACGAACCGGTCCCGCACCCAAGGCGATTGCAACGCCTAACGGGCGGGAGCCCTCACTGAAGTACATTATATCTCCGGTTTGGACAGGGCAAGGGCAATTATTCGCAACTCAGTAACTGGCCTAAGTCGGTTCCTCAACGCCCGTCGGGGAGTTCCGGCCAGAGGTTCAAAGGCAAACAACAATGCTGAGGCGGTGACGTACCCACGATTTTTTCTGAAGAAACTCGGACAGTATTATGTGGCGGCGAACGGCTAATGCCCCTGAAAGTGCCCGTTACGGTCTCCCATCAGTGGTCTTGACTCTACGAGAAATCGCTGACAATGTCACAGAATCGAGACCACTCTCCTTGTGGGGGCGATAGGCAGGGCACTGAGCGAAGCATCGGTACTAGGGCTGCAATCCCGGCAGGGGCAGCCCTTTTTTATTCGGGTCCATGGAAGGGGCACAGGGCTGACGGCTCGTAAACTCCTGCGACGGAGAACGGTTCCGCTGCATCCAAAATACGGGCACTTTTGCGCCAGCGCCTCGCTTATAGGCAGCTGATCGCAAATCTCCAGTAGTTTGCTATAATCCCGCTAGTTCAAGAGGAGAGATCATGGCCACCACAACGACCGCACCGAACACCACCACCATACCCACTGTCGAAACGAAGCCACTCAATCTCACCGCCACGGCGATCGCCAAGGTGAAAGAGATCATGGCGCAACAGAACCCTGTTCCGGCGGGACTGCGCGTAGGGGTCGTCGGAGGCGGATGCTCTGGGTTCTCCTACTCGATGTCGTTCGAGAATGGCGCCGGCATGATGGACAAGACCTTCGACTTCGAAGGCCTGAAAGTTTACGTTGACGCGACCTCGCTGATGTATCTGAAGGGCGTGAACGTCGATTACATCGAGACCCTGGAAGGTGCGGGCTTCAAGTTCGACAATCCGAACGTGAAGAGCACCTGCGGCTGCGGATCTTCCTTCAGCGTCTAATTGCGCGGCGCAGCGAATTTTGAGAGCCCTGTCGTCGGCGACAGGGCTTTGCTTTTGCGCAGTGATTTCTCCCGTGCCCGCGAATGGTCATTCACACTTCGCCCCGAAGGAATGCATAACTGCAACCCTTGGAGCACGCTCGGGTTCCAGATTACGAGTGAAGGGGCAGTGGGTCAGTTTGCCCTTCCTGACTTAGAGCACGAGGCCAGCTGCGAAAGCTATTTCGCGAACGGCAAGCCAGACTGTGCTTGTAACTCGCGCAGTGTTTCCTGGTAGATACTTCTTGCTGATGGCTCTGGGGTCGTGTCGATCTTGTCATTGAGCCACTTCAACATGGCGGCTCGCGAGGGATGGGGAAAATTTGGTTCGGCGTCGTTAATGCGCCATTCGTCGTTGACCGCAGTAACGGTGTACTCCACGTCCCGGGTGGAATTCGCAGCGTCTCGCGAATAACCAATGGCCGTCTCGAATCGTCCGAGGAGCCGATAATGGACCGTGACAGTGTACTTGCCGTGAGTCAACACCGGCGCGGTTTCGACGGTATAGCGTGAAATGACGTCCATCTGCGTGTAGTCGGGATTCGTCTTCCACCACACCAGGGGCTGGAATTTCGTCCACGTCTGAGGGCCCAGTCGCGCTCCCTCATAATCCAGCCGGCAATATTTGGAAACCAGCTCACGGATTTGCTCAGCCCTGGTGTCTTGCTCAACATGGTTCAAGGGCAGGGGAAACTGCGCCCGGGCCGCACTGCCCACTGCAAGTAAGAAAACCATAGACAGTACAAAACGACGAAACAACAACAACGGCATTCGACCCTCTTATCAAGATTGTTATGAGACCACATTGCAGCCTACACCGGCTCGGGCGCAAAACGAAGCGCCCGGCGATGGTGCCGGGCGCGTGATTCTGAATCGAAGAATCTAGGCTCGCGCCGTTTTCTGATCGCTGAAGACCTGGCCGTCGCGAATATGTATGACGCGATGGGCGTACTCGGCGATATCGTGCTCGTGGGTGACCAGGACGATGGTATTGCCTTGGTCATGCAGACGATCGAAGAGCGCCATAATTTCCACGCCCGTTTGCGAGTCCAGATTGCCGGTGGGCTCGTCCGCCAGAATGATGGACGGATTGTTGACCAAGGCGCGAGCAATGGCCACGCGCTGCCGCTGTCCACCCGACAATTCGTTGGGCTTGTGGTTCATTCTCTCTTCCATGCCCACCGAAGCCAGGGTCTTGCGGGCGCGTTCGATGCGCTCTTCGGCCGGCACGCCGGCGTAGATCAGCGGGAGTTCGACATTGTGCAGCGAAGTTGCGCGGGCCAGCAGGTTGAAGGTCTGGAAAACGAAGCCGATTTCCTTGTTCCGAATGCGCGCCAGTTCGTCGTCGTCGAGTTCGCTAACCAACTGCCCATTCAGCCAATAGTTACCCTTGCTGGGCGTATCCAGGCAACCGACGAGGTTCATCAAGGTTGACTTGCCGGAGCCCGAGGGACCCATGATAGCCACATACTCATTGGGTTGAATGCGGACATTGACTCCGCGCAGAGCGTGGACCTGCTGTTCCGATCCCATGTCGTAGGTCTTCCAAAGGTCCTCGGTACAGATGATGCACTGCTCGGGCGTAACCGAGGTCTGTGATTCTGCCAGGCTCGCCAATTGGGTTGCCATCCTCTTCTCCTCGCTGGGTAACTGGTTCGGGTTGCTCATGGATGCGGACTGTCAGCCTTCCTGAGGGTGTGTGAGACTGTGCCGTCCCTGAACGGACTCGGATCTATTTCCCACTTACCCAGCACTCCGCCTGCGGCTCCGTGCTGGGCTAAACTATTCCGCGCCTATGGCGCTGGATTTTCCGCTAGTAAATTCCACTGGCAAATACCAAGTTTCGTTCTTACACACGCTCTTTCTGCCTGCGGCCCGTTCCTCCTAATCGCTCGTTAGGATTCTTCCTTCTTGCTGGCCGTCGAGTTGTCAACCTTCACAGTGGTGCCATTTCGCAGGGTCCGCAGCACCTTGTAACTTCCGGTGACGATCTCGTCCCCCTCTTTTAGTCCGTTGGTCACTTCGATGTCTGTAGTTCCACTAATACCCGTAACTACAGTTACGAACACGGCGTCCTTTTTGTTCTTGAGAACAAACACGCCCTGCAACTCTTCTTTGGGATCTTGCCCAGCCGGGGTTGCAGCCTGCGGGGGGAGGGGTTTGCCCTTGCTGTCCGTCGCCAGGTCGGCGCGTTGGCGAATGGTCAATGCCTGGATCGGAATGGCCAGCGCTTTGCCGCGCGTAGCTGTGGTGATGCGGGCCGTCGCTGACAATCCGGGCAGGAGGTTGGCGGGAGGATCCTGCAGGGCCACAACCACCTTGAAATCCTTGGCTTCCTGGCTGCTGGACGTGGTCTGCGCGGTTGAGACACCCGTGGAACGGAGTACGGCGTTTCTTCCGATCTCGGTGACCGTGCCTTTGAACTTCTGTTTCGGAATGGCGTCGATCGTGACCTCCGCCGCCTGTCCCAATTGCACATTTACAATGTCGGTTTCGTCGACCTTCACCTCGGCGGTAATCACCGACATGTCAGCAATCGTCATCAACGTGCTGCCCGGTGAGTTCTGGATGCCGGGGACGACCGTTTCGCCTTCGCGCATGGGAACATTCGTGATGACGCCGTCGAACGGCGCTGGATATTCCGTCTTGCTGAGCACGTCGGTAACCCGGCGGAGATTGGCGGCGTTCTGACTGATATGGCCCTGCGCCGAATCCTGGTTGGCCTTGGCCTGCGCGAGTTTAGCCTTAGACATTCCCAACTGCGCCGTGGCCGTCGCAAACGCAGCCTTTTTAGTGTCGAAGTCAGCCTTGGCGATCAATTGGGAGTCGTACAAAGCCTTATTTCGCTCGTAATCAAGCTTGGCGTGTTCAAACTCGGCCTCGGCCGAATTCAGGTCGGCTGCCGCAGTGTTGACGGCCGCCTGCGCGGCAACTGCGTCGGTGCGAGAGACGTGCAGGGCCGAGTCATTGGCGGAAACGTCAGCCGCGGACTGAACGTTGTCCAGCGTCGCCAGCATTTGTCCCTTCTTGACCCGATCGCCTTCCTTGACATACAAGTGCGTGATCTTGGCCATCGCGTTGGAGCCAATGTTTACCTGCACCTTCGGCTTAATTTCACCCGAGGCGGTCACCACCGCCGCCAAATCTTCCCGGACAACTTTCCCGGTCTGCACCGTCACCACGCCCTTGCGACTCTGCTCGACGGTAAAACCAACAATGGCGAGCAACACGATCACGCCACCAGCAATCAGAGCGAGCTTTTTCCAGTTCTTCATCAACCCTCGAGTGGGAAACCGCTAATTGGGCGCACGTCCGCCCACATAGTACGAAGTCAGACGGCCCAAGGTTCCTTTGGAGAGCAAAGACTTTCGGAGTTTCTGGGCTTGCCCGTCAATGGCGCATCGGGGCGTAGCAGCTCGCGCGGCAGCCAGTCTCCGAAACTCTCCCAATTTTTTGATTATAGCCGCTAAGCTGGTGACTCCTGCATGGCAAGTTAGTGGGGAGGGATTTTGTTCTGCAAGTCCCCGCCGGATCGCCGAACAGAGACACGCTGGCGTTCGTCACATTGGGTGCGACTTTTGCCGGTAGCGAGGGTTGGTGACACTGGAGCGCCTCCATGTCAGTTCGAGTCGCGGATCTCCCGCCGGCAACCAGTCTTGCTTTCCTCCGTCCAAGAACATACAATTTAAAAACCCAAAGTGTTTCTCCAGGAGTTCGTTGGTACACATGAAGTTGCGTGTTTTCCGCCTGTTCTTTTCGTTGCTTTTGGCCGGCACTGTAGCCACCGGTTTAGCGGTGGCCCAAAGCTCGACTCCTTCCACTGGCGATAAGTCCGGTATTCCCCCAGACCAGGCAGCGAAAGGCACGGATGCTTCCGCGCCGGGGCAGACCGGCAACCAGCAGGTTGATCCGTTGAAGCGCCCTCAGACCGAGAAGCAGAAGAAGGCCAGTTCCAAGGCCCTAAAGCAGGAGTTGAGCTCCACCTACAAGAAGTGGCTCAACGAAGACGTGCGTTACATCATGACTCCGGAGGAAATGTCCGCCTTCAAACAGCTTTCTAACGACGAGGAGCGTGACCAGTTTATCGAACAGTTCTGGTTGCGCCGCGATCCGACTCCTGACACGCCGGAGAACGAATTCAAGGAAGAGCACTACCGCCGCATCGCCTACGCCAACGAACATTTTGCGGCGGGAATCCCAGGGTCGAGAACCGACCGCGGGCGCATTTACATTGTGTGGGGTCCACCCGACCAGATCGACTCTCATCCCTCGGGTGGCAGCTACAGCCGTCCGATGGAAGAAGGCGGTGGCGAGACTTCCACCTATCCCTTTGAGGATTGGCGCTACCGCTACCTCGAGGGAGTTGGCCAGGAGGTCAACCTCGAGTTTGTCGATCCCTGCATGTGCGGCGACTATCATCTGACCATCGATCCCAACGAGAAGGACGCCTTGTTGCACACTCCGAACGGTGGCCAGACCCTTTACGAGCAAATGGGCTTGGCAAACAAGGGGCAACGCATTGCCAATAGTGGCTCTGGTGGCGCCAACCCCGGTCCCGAGGCAGGTCTGATGAGCAACAATGAGTTCACCAAACTTGAACTGCTCTCCAAGATCAACACGCCGCCAAAGGTCAAGTTCAAGGACCTCGAGGAAGTCGTCAGCCATAAGATCAACGTTAACTTGATGCCGTTTGAAATCCGCACCGATTTCGTGAAAGTGACTGGCGACACGGTGCTGGTTCCGGTGACTCTGCAGATCAAGAACAAGGACATTACCTTTGCCAGCAAGGATGGCATCCAGCGCGGAACCGTAAACATCTTCGGGCGCGTAACCGGCATGACCGGGAAGGTCGCGCAGACGTTCGAGGATACGGTGCAGGTGGATGTACCGGCGGAACTGCTGGAAAAAACTATGGAGCATTCCTCCCTGTACTGGAAGGCGATTCCGCTGCGCCCGGGCCGCTACCGTTTTGACGTGGTGGTCAAGGACGTGAATGGTGACCGCGTGGGGACATGGAGCCACGGCGTCCTGGTTCCGGAATTCAATGAAGACAAACTGGCGTCGTCGTCCATGATCCTGGCTGACCATTTGGACAAAGTGGCGACCAAGAGTGTGGGCTCGGGTAGCTTCGTCATCGGGGAGACCAAGCTCGCGTACCCGCATTTGGACGCGCCCGACGGAAAGCCGGCCAGTTTTAAGCACGATCAGCGCATGAATCTCTGGATGCAGGTCTATAATCTTCAGGCAGACGAGAAGACCAAGAAGTCGTCCGCCAGGATTGAATACGAAATCGTGAATATGGCCAGCAACCAGTCGGTGCTGCACTCTTCGGAGTCCACGGACACCATGGGCAACGTAGGGGACCAGATCACGCTGGAAAAGAGCTTGGCTTTGAACACCTTTCCGCCGGGCATCTATAAGCTGACGGTAAAGGTTGACGACAACGTTTCCAAGCAGCAGATCGCTCCATCAGTGCGGTTTGCGGTTGAGTAGGCGGCCGGAAGTGCGGGCCCGCGGACGGGAAAATCCGGCCGCAGTATTTGTGATCCCGGGAACCTCTGACGGGAGGTTTGAGTGATGACGCGAATACTCGGATGGTTTGCGGTGGTGATCGCACTGTGCGTTACGGCGGCTGGGGCCACTCCAGGTTCGATAACCGGATACGTCAGGAACTCTGCCGGTGTTGCGCAAATGGGCGCTACGGTCGAGCTGCTCGGCACGGCTGGGCAGAGCCACGTCGTGTACACCGATGCCAAGGGTTTCTTCACCCTGAGTGGGCTGCTGCCGGGCAGCTATGACTTGCGCGTGTCCGCCCCTTCCTTCCTTCCCGCGTTGCGGGAGGATGTAGCCCTCGCCGCTGGCGCCAGCAAGGTCCTGAACATCACTTTGAACACCTTGTTTGAAGCGGTTCGTATGCTCCCCACGCTCAAACAGGGCAACAACGAGGACGATAGTTGGAAGTGGACGCTGCGCTCCAATTCGAATCGGCCTATCCTGCGCTTCGACGACGGATCGCCCGTCATTGTCGAAACTGCCGCACAGGATCGATCGACGACCGGCTCGCTGGCATTTATGGCGGGCGGTTCCAGCCAAGGATACGGCAGCGCGTCGGATCTGGGCACGGCTTTCAGGGTCGAGCATTCGTTGTTTCATACCTCGACCATCGGCCTGGAAGGAAATCTTGGATATGCAATGGGCACGCCGGACGGCGTCGTTCGTGCATCGTATAGCCGGCCGGGCAATGAGGGCTGGACTCCGACCATAGCCTTGATTGTCCGCCGCTTCGCCACGCCCGATGCGGCGCCGTATCGCGGAGCTCTGGAAGCGGTGGCGATGTCGTATTCCGACGGCTTCTCGATTGGCGACCTTCTCGACTTTCAATTTGGCGGCGAGGCGCAGAACATTCAATTCCTGGGCCACGGAGCGAATGCCTTTCGTCCTTCGGCGGTCGTCGATTGGCACCTCACGTCCAATACCATCCTCGAGTACCGCTACGCCACCAGCGAACCCAATACTCGTGCCAGCAAGGGCTTCGATTCGGCGCCCGCAGACCTTAGCGAAACTGGTCCCCGCATGACCATGGTCGATGGCCAGCCCCTGCTGGAGAACGCGCATCATCACGAGATTTCGCTGTCACAACGGGCCGGGGGCAACAAACTCCAGATCGCCTACTTTAGAGATCGCATCAAGGACCCCGCTTTGCTCGGGGTTGGCGACATTGCCTCCCCCACAGACGACATTCTGCCGGACGTCTATTCCGGGACTTTCAGCTTCAATGGTGGCGCCCTTGAAGGCCAGGGCGTTCGCCTGGTGTTTCAGCGCCGGCTCTCTGACGGGGTTACCGCGACCCTGGATTACGCCTACGGAGGCGTTCTCGAGCTGGAGCAGCCCAACGTGGATTGGAGTGTGGTACGCAGCAGTCTTCAACATGGCTGGCGGCACTCGGCCGCCCTCAGGCTAAATGGTTCCATCCCGCGCTCCAAAGCGCGCTGGATCGCTTCCTATCGCTGGACGAGCGGCGACAATACCCTGACGTCGGTCGATCTTTTCAATGCCTCGGCGGGACAAACCGACGCTTTCTTCAACGTCTTCGTGCGCCAACCGTTGCCACGCATGCACTTCATGCCAGGTAACATGGAAGCGCTGGTGGACCTCCGCAACTTGCTGGCACAAGGCTACGTGCCGGTCATCGGGCCAGACGGTAAGACCGTGTACCTGATGCAGTCGGCTCGCAGCGTCCGTGGCGGAGTGGCGTTCACGTTCTAGGTGAACCTTTTGCAATGGAAGCCCGCTGCCTGTGGCGGGCTTTTCAATGCTCATTCGTACTGAGAGTAGTTGCAGAGGGGCTGGAGCTTGGGTGAGCCGGCCGCAACAAACTCCCCACCGAAGCAAAGGAAGTTTGGGTGGGACACCCTCACGGTCCTTGCCTGGGCCGCACGCCCATCGCACATATTCGGTTGCTGCCCCGAGACTTACATCAAGCGCGCCAGTGAACCATACTCAAAAGATTCACCATACATGCTATTCAAAATTAGATTTGGGAAGCGGCGCTTGCTCACAGCAATTAGAATCTCAACTAGGCCCATCACGCCTGTCTCTTCACCTTGAACGACGGTTCCCCAAAGCTCCTGCTGATAACGGACACTATCACTGAGGATATACATAGCGATGTAGTCGGCTACGGGAGGTGACACATAGCGCGTGTTAGCTGCTCCGTTGAGCTGGTAAGGAAGGGCACACACCATATATTTACCGCCGACAACAGGCCTGTAAACACGGAAGTAATCTGGCGCTTCAGTAAGAGTCGGCTTTGACACAAGGGAGATTGCTTGTCCGTGCAGGAGTCCAGGCTCGCAGTCGAAATCCCTCTCTAGGGCCTGTTAACACTAATTCGTAATTCTGTGATATGCTGCGATGCATGGAGATCACCGAAGCGCAGTACCAGCATATTGCCTCCAGTCTTCCCCGGCAGCGCGGTAACGTGAAGCTGCCCAACCTGCAACTGCTAA
>DATCCF010000203.1:0-23641 GCA_036511435.1 Terriglobales bacterium
CGGCGAACAATGCCACCAGTGCTGGCCCCATGAATGCCAGCACCGGCCCGAAGTGCGGAATGAACTGCAGACCGGCCGCAAGAATCGCCCAGAACGGCGCCCACGGCACATGCAGGTAATCGAGTCCAAACCACCACAGCACGCCCACCGCCAGCGAGTCATAGCATTGCGCGATGAACCACCGGCGCAACGCGCCTCCGGTGATGTTGATGTGCCGGGAAAATTGCATGACAGGTAGATGCTCGCCCCAGCGGGACGGTCTCGCACCCATGCTACACTCACAATTTACCCTTCCTCGGAGTGTTTGCCGCGATGAAATTCGGCGTCATCATCTTTCCGGGTTCCAATTGCGACCACGATGCTTATTGGGCCATTTCGGAAGTGGCCAGGCAGCCCGTGACCTTCCTCTGGCACGACTCGCCAGACCTGCAAGGTTGCGACGCCATCATCGTGCCCGGTGGATTCGCCTATGGGGACTACCTCCGCACCGGCGCCATCGCCAAGTTTTCCCCGGTCATGGAATCTGTGCGCAAATTCGCCGCCGATGGTGGGCTGTTACTCGGCATCTGCAATGGATTTCAGATCCTGTGTGAAGCCGGATTGTTACCCGGAGCGTTGCTGCGCAATGCTGGATTGAAATACGTTTGCAAGCCGGTACACATTCGTGTCGAGAGCACCAACACGCCCTACACGCAGCAGTTGACACAAGGCGACGTCTTGGAGATTCCGGTCGGCCACATGGAAGGCAACTACTTCTGCGACGAGCCCACTCTGGCCCAATTGAAAGACCAGGATCGCATCATCTTTCGCTACACCACCCCCAGCGGCGAAGTCACTTCTGAATCCAATCCCAATGGATCGCTGGAGAACATCGCCGGCATCTGCAATGAAGGGCGCAACGTGCTGGGAATGATGCCCCATCCGGAGCGCGCTAGCGAACCGGAGCTCGGCATGACCGACGGGGCGAAGATCTTCCATTCGCTGGTGGCGGCGATGGCGGAAAAATAGCAACTATAGCAACAATTAGTGAATAGTTAGCAACGTGATTTGTTCGCACTATAGAGGTCCTTCGACGCGGCCCGCCGTGGCGGACGCGTCCTTGCTCCGGACGACAGCTTTTATCTACCGATGACTGAACGAAGCCACGCGGGTGTTGCAGGGGTGTGCGCCACGCACCGCTCATGCGCAACCGGCAGTTGAGTTATACTGCAAACCAAATTCACCGGGAGCATTGCTTCTTGCCGCGCCTCATCATTCGTTCCTCTGACATTCACGCTGCTGGATGTTTCACCCTGGAAGACATCCCCAAGAGCGCTCGCGTGCTGGAATATACGGGAGAGCGCATTACCAAGGCCGAAGGCGACATCCGCTATGAAGGCCGTCCGTTCACCTATCTGTTCGGCGTTGGCGATGGCGAGGTGGTGATTGACGGTCACGGGATGGCGATGTTTGTGAACCATTCCTGCGATCCCAACTGCGAGACCGACGAAGAGGGCGACAGAGTCTACATCGCCGCGATTCGCGACATTGCCGCCGGCGAAGAACTTACCTACGACTATTGTCTCTATGATGGCGACGACGAGGCGCCCTGTTTCTGTGGCAGCAAAAGTTGCCGCGGGAGCATGTACTCTCCCGAGGAATTGAAGAAAAAGGCGCGTGCCACAGCCCGCAAGAAGAAACAGGCCGAACTGGCGGCGAAGAAGAATGGCGCCGGGCAAAGAACCAGAAACGGGAGCCGGGCAAAGTAGAACGGGCGGCTTGACTCCCGTTTGACCCGGCACGCAAGTTTGCGGGTTACGCTGGGCTACCCCGTTCAGCGAGGTCGTGATGGGCGGGTCCCAGCACATTGCAGCCAGCGGCGCTGGAGCCCTGCCCGAGGATGAAACATCCCGCTCCCACGCCGGCCGCTTCTGCTATAGTTGGCCTTTGATTACCCCCATTAGCGAAGCACAGGAGCAGCTCTCATGGCTAGAGGCGTCAATAAAGTTATCTTGCTCGGTAATCTGGGCAAGGATCCCGAAGTAAAGTACACCCAAACCGGTATGGCGGTAGCGCACTTCACGCTGGCCACCACCGATAAAGTAAAGGACAAGGACGGCAACTGGCAGGATCGCACCGAGTGGCACAACCTGGTCGCCTTTCAGCGTACGGCTGAGATTGCCGCCGAATACCTGAAGAAGGGCGGCAAGGTTTACATCGAAGGCCGCCTGCACAGTGACTCTTGGGACGACAAGGAGACTGGGCAGAAAAAGTATAAGACCGAGATCATCATCAACGATTTGGTGCTGCTCGGAGGACGCGATGCGGGCGGCGAAGGCGGTGGCCGTTCGGGAGCCGGAAAGTCCGGCGGCTTTGACCAGCGCACTCCCGAGCCGGAACCGTCGCAGGCGCCAGCCGGCGCGGAGATCACGGACGAAGACATTCCGTTTTGATCTCGCGGTCTTTCTTACTTCTGTCGTCTCGTGCCAGCCCGCCGCGGGCGAGTCGAGGGGCCTGTTTTTCCGTTGAGTTGTGCGATCGTGCTTCGACCAACACCGCACCGCTAATTACGATCTAACATCATGGCATGAGCTTTCCACGATCCAGTGGCATCCTGTTACACCCAACTTCTCTTCCCGGAGCTTACGGCATCGGCGAACTGGGACGCGAAGCGCATCGCTTCGCCGATTTTCTCCGCGATGCCGGCCAGCGAATCTGGCAGGTCCTGCCGCTGGGGCCCACGGGATACGGAGACTCTCCCTACCAGTGTTTCTCAGCCTTCGCCGGCAATCCTCTCTTGATCAGCCTCGACACGCTAGTGGAGCGTGGTTACCTCGATCCTCGTCAGTTGGACTCGCGCCCGGAATTCCCCGCTGGCCAACTGGATTTTGGCGCCGCAATCGCATGGAAGCTCCCCTTGCTGCAACATGCTTTCCGGTCGTTCCAGCGCAGTTCGCCGGCCGAGCGCGAAGAATTCGCGGCTTTCTGCGACAGGCACTCCGGCTGGCTCGACGAATTTGCCCTGTTCATGGCGCTCAAGGAAGCTCACGATAATGTTGCATGGACACTCTGGAATCCCGATCTGGCGCTGCACAAGCCGGATGCCATCCAGCGCGCACGCAACCAACTGCGCGACGAGATCGAATGCCATAAGTTCATCCAGTTCGAATTCGAGCGGCAGTGGAACGACTTGAAAGCGCATTGCGCACGCAACGACATTCGTATCATGGGCGACGTTCCCATCTATGTCGCTCTCGATAGCGCCGACGTGTGGGCCAACCGCGACTTGTTCGAACTGGACGAGTCAGGCCGGCCAAGAGTCGTCTCCGGTGTACCGCCTGACTACTTCAGCGCCACCGGCCAACTATGGGGCAACCCGATCTACAGTTGGGAAGCCCATTCGAGGACCGGATATGCCTGGTGGATCGCCCGCCTGCGCCGTTCTCTGGAAATGCTCGACATGATTCGCCTCGACCACTTCCGCGGCTTTGAGGCGTACTACGAAATTCCGGCAGGCGAGGTAACGGCAATCAACGGAGCGTGGGTCAAAGGGCCGGGAGCTGCACTCTTCGAGGCACTAGAGAACTCGTTTGGCAGGCTACCCATCGTCACCGAAAATCTGGGCGTGATCACGCCCGAGGTGGAAGCGCTGCGTACGCGGTTCGAATTTCCGGGTATGGCGATTCTGCAGTTTGCCTTCGGCAAGGATCCGCAAGCTCCGGATTTCAAGCCCCACAACTACCCGCGACACCGGGTGGCCTACACGGGCACTCATGACAACGACACAGTAGTTGGCTGGTGGACGAGCACGGCGGGAGCCGGGAGTATTCGCACCTCCGCGGACGTGGCGGAAGAGTTGGAGTACGCGCGGCGCTACCTGAACACCGATGGCCACGAGATCAATTGGGCGATGATTCGCACCTTGTTGGCATCGGTCGCCGACACCGCACTGTTTCCGTTGCAGGATGTTCTGGGCGTCGGCAGCGAGGGAAGAATGAACCTGCCGGGCACCTCGTCCGGAAACTGGCGCTGGCGCTTTCGTCAGGGAGATCTGACGCCGGCCATGAGCGCACGGCTAAAGCAGTTGGCGGAAACCTACGCGCGTTAGGGCTACGTAAATACACGCTCAAAGTCTAGAGCAGATTCTGAATTCGTGTATCCGGGTGGAGCACAGCTTTACCTGAATTATTCATGAGCATCTCACGCTTTGAAGGGGCACGGCTTCAGCCGTGCCGTAAGCTGCTGTCTTTATGATGGCTTTAGCCACTGAGGGACTTCGGTGTTCGCGACGAAGTGCGAATTCCCTCAGGGGCTGAAGCCCAACTTTCCACGCCCACGTAACGGCACGGCTGAAGCCGTGCCCCTTCAAAGCGTGAGACCCTAATAAATAATCCAGGCTGAAGCGCCGCACTACCCAAACATCGCATTTTTCCGCACCCTGTGAAGGTGCTCCACCGACCAGATGCACAAGTCTGGAACTGGTTCTAGCTGAATCGCCACCTGGGCTGTATCATGTTCCCCGCAGAGGGGGAGGATTATGTACTTCGAACAGTTCTACCTGGGTTGTCTGGCGCATGCTTCGTATCTCTTCGGATCGGAAGGCGAAGCCGTTGTCGTCGATCCGCAGCGTGACATTGAAATCTACCTGGACGCGGCGCACAGGCAACAGCTTCAGGTTCGCCACATCTTCGAGACCCATCTGCATGCGGACTTTGTCTCCGGACACAATGAGCTGGCTGCACGCACAGGCGCGACCATCTACATGGGAAAAGCGGCGGCCGCAACGTTTCCCCATGTCGCTGTCGGCGATGGCTTCGAATTACGCGTCGGCAAGTTGCGCATCGACGTCCTCGAAACGCCGGGACACACGCCGGAGAGCATCTGTCTGGTTCTCACCGACGCAGAGAATTCGCCGGCGCCTTGGGCCACGCTCACCGGAGACACGCTGTTCATCGGCGACGTGGGAAGGCCCGACCTGTCGACTACGCACACGCCGCAGCAACTCGCGGGCTTACTCTACGATTCTCTGCACAACAAACTTCTTACCTTGCCGGACGAGGCGCAGGTTTATCCTGCGCACGGCGCTGGGTTGCTGTGCGGGCGCAACATGCGCGCCGAGCGCTCCTCCACCATCGGCACCGAGCGGCTCACCAATTACGCCCTGCAGATCAAAAGCCGGGACGAGTTTATCCGCCGGTTGACGACCAACCTCCCAGCGCGTCCGGAATATTTTCTTGAGGACGCCGCCATCAACCGCGCTGGAGCGACGCCACTCGCCGATCTACCGGAGCTGACTCCGATCCCCGCGACCGAACTCAAGAGCATGATCGAGCGCGGTGTGATCGCGCTTGACGTCAGGCCGGCAGAGCAGTTCGCCGCGGCCCATGTCCCTGGCTCCATCAACATTGCGCTCTCCGGTCAGTTTGCTTCCTGGGCTGGAGCCGTTCTTGGTACCGCGGCACGCTTGGTACTCATCGGCGAAACCCCAGAGCAGGTGAGCGAGGCACGCGTGCGTCTGGCACGCGTGGGGATTGAGGACTTGCCGGGTTATTTAGAAGGCGGTATCGAGGGATGGAAAAGCGCGGGATTCCCACTCGCGCAATTGCAACAGGTCACGGTGCAGGAACTCAGCACGCGGCTGCAAAGCGGTAGGCTGCAAGCGCTGGACGTCCGCAGAGAAGGCGAGTGGCAAGCCGGCCATATCGACGGCGCCGACTGGTATCCGCTGGACCGCTTCAAGGCCGCCCTGCCGCACCTTGAGCAGACCGCCCGCATCGCGGTCCACTGCAAGAGCGGCTATCGCAGCATGATCGCGTGCAGCCTACTGCAACGGGCCGGCTACAACGTCATCAACGTGATCGGCGGCTTCGACGCCTGGCAACAGGCCACGTTGCCTGTGGTCAGCGCAGCCGCCGTCAGCGCCTAATTGCCGTCACGATACCAGCCTATTTGCATTCCGCTGTCCCAGTCCGGGATGTGGATGTGCTCGTAGCGGCGAATTCTGTTGCTATTCACAGGCCTGTTCGATACTTTTCTCGCATAAACATGCAAGCAATTGATGAAGCACTGGAGCGCTGGACTCGTGCCGGTGTCCTTGACCAACCGACAGCCGAGCGTATCCGTCTCTTTGAAGCGTCGCGCGAGCGGCCGGCCGGCCTTCGCTGGCAAGTTCTGCTTGCGCTGATATTTGGCGCAATCCTTCTGGCCTCGGGTGTCACGCTGTTCGTTGCGGCGCATTGGGATGAGCTGTCGCCCGCAGCACGATTTATTGTCGTGATGGGAATGCTGGTTGTGCTGCACGTCGGTGGTTTGCTGGCCCGGCCGCGCTTCGATCGGCTTGCGATTGCTCTGCATGGCGTTGGAACGATTGCAGCCGGAGCAGCAGTTGCGCTCGTCGGACAAATCTTCAACGTCCAGGAGCACTGGCCCGCGGGCGTCCTGCTATGGGCTTTGTGCGCACTCGCTGGGTGGGCACTGCTAGGCGACCAGGTGCAGCAGACGATGAGCTTGCTCCTGCTTCCCGCGTGGATTATCTGTGAATGGTCGGCCCGCACCGATGGCTATCGCGGCTCCGAGTTGTGGTCGTCCGCATGATAACGGTGTTTGCGGCGGTGTACCTGACGGCATTCCTCGCAGAAAAGAAGAAACTGGTGTTCGGTGTGTTGTTCGCGGCAGGGGCGATTGCTCTGGTCGTGGGCACGGCGTTGCTGACTAATTACAGCTCGCTGTGGTTCCAATGGGAGAAAGCGGGTCGAATGCCCCTGGAGCTGCTCATATTCGTGTGGCTCTGCATCGCTGTCCTGCCCTTGCTGGTGGCCTGGAGATTCAACCGCCCCTCGATCCTGCCGGTGACGGTGGTCCTCTTGATGGCCATCATTCTGCCTCACCTCTACCGCCAGGAACCAACTGAGCATTCGCAGGGGATCTATCCGACGCCGATTTTGGCCGCTCATGTTCTGGTTGCACTGGTCGCCGCCTTCTTTGCCTGGTGGGGCGTGCAACGGCGTAGTCGCGCGCTCATCAATTACGGCGTTGTGTGCTTTGCCCTCGCAGTACTGTGGTTCTATTTTTCCAACGTGATGGGCAAGCTGGGACGGTCTTTCAGCCTGATGCTGCTGGGCCTGCTCTTCCTGGGTGGGGGCTGGGTACTGGAGAAGACGCGCCGGCGGCTGGTGCGCCACATCGAGGAGGCGGTATGAATTACCGCGCACGAGCAATCGCTCTGGTCGCGATCCAGTGCCTTCTGGTTTCCTCAATTGCGGCCAAGTACCTCTATGAGCGGGCGACCCGGCCGCGAGTGTGGGTGCGGGTGGCACAATACGATCCCAACCTGCCGATGCGGGGACGCTACCTTGCGCTATCGCCATTGGTGGATTCTTGCTCGCTGGCGCACGACGATGAATCAACTTCCAAGTGGCCCGCGTATACGTCGAACGGAAGCGGCCAGCAACCGGAAAGGGTTTTCTGGCAGTGGCGAGTGCGTACCACCGCGAGAGATGGAAAGCTGGTGGTGGAAGACGCCCGAAAGGTCCTGCCCCGCAGTGAGACGCAGACTATTTGGCTGAAAAGCGATCAAGCCTGCGATCGCGCGCCGCTTTCACCGGGCATCGACTTCTTTGTCCCCGATACTGCGAAGAGTCCATTTCCGTTGAAGAGCGGTCAAGAACTATGGGCTGAGGTCACGGTACCGCCGCTGGGGCCGCCACGGCCAATCCAGCTTGCTATCGGCAGCAACGGCGAGTGGAAGTCACTGAATCTGAACTGACGGTCCGCGCTTCCAAATGAAAAAGGCTCCGGATCACGCCCGGAGCCTTTTTCATCCTTAACTTTCGGCGGATTCAGTATCCGTGCTCGCTGCCCTCGTCCAGCTTTACCTTGCCCCGGAACATTCGATACACAAAGATGAAATATCCGAGCACGAGGACCATCCCTATCGTCCACCACACGAAGCCGACACCCAACCCGTGCGCGCCGGCGGCAGCGTTGTAAATCGTCAGGCTGTAGTTAGAGTCCGTGCTTGCAGGCAGCACGTTGGGATAGAGTGCGAACGCCGCTCCCACCAGCATGCCTACGATGTAGGTACACGACGCCAGAAATGCGCCTTTGTCGTTTCGCTTCGAATGCGCATAGTACAGATAGATGAGACTGCCGATCACCAAGGCTGGCACCAGGTACCCAATGGGCCACTTGCTGTAATTGTTCAGCACGTGCGGCACCACGTACACGGTGGCGATCAGGCTGGCAACCGTGAGCAGCACCTGCACCGGCCAGAACCCGTTGGCAACCTTGCGGGCCCGCGAGTTCAATTCGCCTTCGGTCTTGATGGCAAGATAAAGCGACCCGTGAACGATGAGCGTCACCAGCGCGACCACGCCGCAGATAACGGTGTACCAGTCGAGGATGCCGTTCTGTGCGCCGACGCGCCAATTCGTCCACAGGGGCTCGAAGAAATAGCCATCGGCTTGCAAGGGAACCCCGCGCACCACGTTGCCCAGAGCGGCTCCGAAGAAGATGGCCAGCAGGACGCTCGATATTCCAAAGATGACGTCGAAGAAGCCCTGCCACACCGCGTCCCGAATATGGGCGCGAAACTCGATGCCGATCCCACGCAGCATCAGCAGCCACAGCACCATCATCAGCGGCAGGTAAAACCCGCTGAAGCTGGACGCGTACAACAGGGGAAAGGCAAAGTAGAGGGTTCCGCCGGCGGCCAGCAGCCACACTTCGTTGCCGTCCCACACCGGGCCGATCGCGCGCAGCACCATGCGGCGCTCCGTGTCATTTTTTGCGATGAAGAGGTGGACCGCGCCGGCTCCGATATCGAAGCCGTCCAAGAGCACGTAAGCGGCGACCATTACCGCAACGATCATGAACCATAGGGTTGGCATGGCTATCGCACCTCCATGGGACCTACCGCAACTACACTGGGTTTTTGCACCGAAGGCCCAGGATCGGGATCGGGCCCATGCTCGATTTCGCGGCGCACCAGGAAGAGGAACAATATCGAAAGCACCGTGTACATCCCCAGAAACCCGAGGAAGCTGAACCACGCATTACCCGCGGACACCATCTTGGAATAACCATCCACGGTGCGCAGCAAACCGTAGACCAGCCACGGCTGCCGGCCAAGTTCGGCGGTCATCCAACCAGCCGTGTTCGCGATGTAAGGCAGCGGAAACAACAACAGCAGCACCCACAGCATCCAGCGCGCCCGGTAGAGCCGGTTTCGCCAGAGCAGGATGGCTGCGATGGCGGCCACGGCGACGAAGATTGTCCCCAGCCCCACCATGACGTGATAGGAATAGTAGAGCAGGGGAATGCTGTCGGGCCAATCTTGCTTGGGCACCGCGTTGAGACCTTTTACCTGCGCATTCCATCGCCGCCAGGTCAGAAAGCTCAGCATCTTGGGAATGACGATCGGGTTGTCGATTTTCTGCGCCGGGACGTCGGGCTGTCCGAGAATTACCAGCGGCGCTCCGGGCTGCGTCTCCCATAAGGCTTCCATCGCGGCGAGCGTAACCGGCTGGTTGAACGCCACCAGGCGTCCCTGGGCGTCGCCCGTAGGGAAAAGTTGTAAGACGCTCGCGATCAGCGCCGCAATCACACCGGCGCGCACGAAGATGCGCCCCTGCTCCAAATGTTTCCCGCTGAGCAAATAGAACGCGCCGACCGCCGACATCGCGAACGCCCCGGTGATGACCGCGCCGACCATGTTGTGCGCATACTGCCAAAAGGCCCAGGGATTCAGCACAAGTTGCCAGAAGCTGCTCAGTTGCAGGGAGCCGTCAGCCACACGCTGGTAGCCCACTGGGTGCTGCATCCAGGCATCGGTTGCCACAATGAAGTAACCCGATAGCCACGAACCGACGAAGACCATGAGCGCGGTGAACCAATGCTGGGTTTTGGTCAGCCGCTTCTCGCCATAGAGAAATAGACCCAGGAACGTGGACTCCAGGAAAAAGGCGAATAGGCCTTCCATGGCCAGCGTCTGTCCGATCACGCCACCCGCGTAGCGTGAAAACTGCGACCAGTTGGTGCCAAACTGGAATTCCATGGGAATTCCGGTCACCACGCCGATTATGAAATTGATGCCGAAAATCTTGGCCCAGAAGCGGGCGGCCCGGTCGTAACGCTCGTCTTTGGTCTTGAGCGCCAGGGTTTTCAAGATCACGATCAACGGCGCCAGTCCCATCGTCAACTGCGGAAACAGGTAGTGATAGGTCACGGTGAAGGCGAAGTGCAAGCGGTGGATCAAGAGTGCGCTATCCATGCATGGACCCTCGGTGGGAGCGCGCGGCTCCCGGAGACTACGCGGCTTTGTATTCTTGTGAAGTAGTTTCAGCTCAGTTTCGTATGTTCTCCAGCAACTGCTCCACTTCAGCCTTCTTGTCGGCCGTGAGCGGTAGCAGCGGCAGACGCGGGATGCCGCCGAAGCACCCGTTGTAATCCATGGCGTACTTCACGCCGGGGATGCTCAAACCGCCCACGATTCTTTCGGCGGCTTTGGCGATGCGCTCCTGCTTCTCGCGGGCCAGAGCCGCGTCGCCCTCTTTCCACGCCACGTAAATCTCGTAGCAGGCAGTCGGAGAGCAATCGGCAAATGCGAGGATCGCACCCACGGCGCCGGCATCGAGCGAAGGATGCAACTTCTGGGCCGCGCCTACCAGCACCTGGAAGCCAACCTCCTTCTGTCGAGTCTTCAGTCCGCCGACGACAGTCACCGAGGAGGACGATGGCTTCGGCGCTGCCGTTCCGGCTAGAGCGCCCACAGTCACCAGGGCTCCTCCCTCGGCGCTTGCCGAAGCAGCATTGGCTGCGTTCTGCATTCGGCCGGTCACAGCAGCAAAAGTTTCCGTTACGGTGGCGCTACGCCTGATGTGTCGCGTCCCTTCGGCCATCTTTTGCACCTTCTCAATCGAACCCGACGACTCTTTGATGCCGATCAGATTCGGGTGTTCAGCCAGTTCAACTACTACTTCAGCAGGGATGTCGTATCCGGTGGCCTGCGGGAAGTTATAGATGATTACTGGAAGCGGCGAACGGTCAGCTACGAAGCGATAGAAGGCCAGCATGTTGGCTGGCGTCATCTGCCCTTTGTAGTAATGCGGCGTGCGCACCATCGCGATATCGTAGCCCAGCTCGGCGGCGTACTCAGTCAGGCGCAGGGTTTCGATGGCGGATTCGATTCCGGTGCCGGCGATCAACACTTTCTCGTTCGCAGCGGATTCGCGGGCACACTTCAACACTTCGCGGCGCTCTTCGTCGCTGAGCAGGATCGCCTCGCCGGTTGAGCCGAGCACGACGATGCCCCCCACCGGCGTACGCGAGTAGTGTTCGACGTTTTGTTCCAACTTGCGGAAATAGATTTTGCCGTCGGGGTAGAACGGCGTGGTAATGGGAGGAAAGATTCCGTGTAGCAGCATGATTTTATCCTTCTAAAACAGCTCATCTGGAATTATAAGACCCAGCGGGCAAGAGGTCTGTGACCGTCGCACTGCACCGCGGTAGTTTTGTCGACCGGATGCGAGACCAGCATGCTGGGTGCGCTTGTAGTGCGCCCACGGAAACAGCGTCATGCACAGGTCGATGGTTGTCGAGTCCAGCGCGTAGACCGTGTTGGCCAAGTCGATCCCCAGGGACGGCACAGATCTCACATACCGTCACTGATGGCTGAATGCTGAGTGCTGAATGCTGACTGCTGAGTGCTACTATTTTCCCGTGACTACCAACAAGCGCATCGCCGTGGTTGCGGGTGACGGCATCGGCAAAGAAGTTATTCCCAACGCTCTCGAAGTAGTTCGTGCCAGCGGAGCGGCGGTCGAGTTCACCCTCTTCGACTGGGGCGCCGACCGCTACCTGCTCGACGGCACGACGGTTCCGCCAGACGGCTTTCAGTTGCTGGCCCGCGACTTCGACGCCATCTTCGTCGGTGCGTTGGGCGATCCGCGTGTGCCCAGCAATATCCACGCCAAAGAAATTCTGCTGGGCATGCGGTTCAAGATGGACCTTTACGCCAATGTGCGTCCGGTGCGCTTGCTCGATGCCTCGCTGTGTCCACTGAAAAACGCCTCGCCTGACGACATCAACTTCACGGTAATCCGCGAGAACACCGAAGGCGTCTACATGGACATGGGCGGCGCCTTCAAGTTCGGCACGCCCGATGAAGTCGCGACGCAAGAGGACATCAACACGCGCAAGGGCGTGGAGCGCATCATTCGCTTCGCCTTCGACTACGCGCGCGCCAACGGCCGCAAGAAAGTGATGATGTCCGACAAGTCAAACGTGATGACTTACGCCGGCGGCCTGTGGCAGCGCGTCTTCAAGGAAGTTGCAAACGAGTATTCGGACATCCAGACGCAGCACATGTACGTGGACGCGCTCTGCCTGCAAATGGTGCGCGATCCACGCTCGCTCGACGTGATCGTTACCAACAACATGTTCGGCGATATCGTCACCGACCTCGCTGCCGCGCTGCAAGGCGGGCTCGGCATGGCCGCCAGCGGCAACATCCATCCCGGCCGCACCTCGATGTTCGAGCCGGTGCATGGCTCGGCGCCCCTAATCGCAGGAAAGAACATCGCCAACCCCATGGGCTCGATTCTGACCGCTGCCATGATGCTGGCGCACCTGGGCCTGAAAGCCGAAGCGCAGAAGATCGAGAACGCGGTGGTGGAAGCCGTCCGCGAGCGAAAGACGACTGCGGATGTAGGAGGTTCGCTGGGCACACGCGAGTGCGCGCAGTGGATTGCGGAGCGGGTGGCGAAGTAGTTGCGATTGTTATACTGCCCTATTCATGCTCAAGGACACGCTGGAACAAGGTCGAGTCGTTGCCGACGAAGCGCTGGAGAGGCTGCTCCCGCCAGCGTCGCAGCACCCCGCATCCATTCATCAAGCCATGCGGCACAGCGTGTTTGCCGGAGGCAAACGCCTGCGGCCGATCCTGTGCATGGAAGCCGCCCAGATGATCGAAGGCTGCATTCCGCCCGGCGTCGAGGAGTTGGGTGCGGCGTTGGAAATGCTCCACACCTACTCGCTAATTCACGACGACCTTCCCGCGCTCGACAATGACGACCTCCGCCGCGGGCGTCCCACGTGCCACAAGGCATTCGGCGAGGCCACGGCCATCCTGGCGGGCGACGCGCTGCAGAGCTATGCCTACGAAGTGCTGGCTAAGTTGCAGTGTCCGGCAGAGGCCCGGGTCGCCATCATTGCCGAAATCGCACACGCCACGGGCACCATCGGCGGCATGATCGGCGGCCAAGTGATGGACCTCGAAGCCGAGCATCACCATCCCGACGCGCAGACGCTGGAGTACATTCATCGCTCCAAGACCGGTGCGCTGCTGACCGCGAGCGTCGTCACCGGCGGCATCTACGCAGGAGCGGATGCATCCCAGATCCAGAGCCTGCGCGACTTCGGTCAAAACATTGGGCTGGCCTTTCAGATTGTGGACGATGTTCTGGACGTAACCCAGACCTCGGAACAGTTAGGCAAGACCGCAGGCAAGGACACCGCGCACGACAAAGCGACCTATCCCGCGCTGTTCGGTCTGGATGCTTCGCGGAAGAAGGCCGACGAACTGGTCGCCGCCGCCGATGCGGCGCTTGACCAATTCAGTGATCGCGCCGCAACAATGCGAGAGATTGCGAAGTTCTTGGTAGAGAGGAAGAAGTGAGCGGCGGGTGGCATGGCCTGAACTGCTGTTATTCCAAAAGCAAAACGTGATCGCGGAATTCGCTTCCGGCCAGAGCTTTGATAGCGCGATCTAGCGTCACCAGCTTTCCCTTCTTCTTCACCGCCATCCCCAACAAATAGGCGTCGGTGACCTGCTGATGGCCAAAGAGCCTTTCGGCGAACGGCTCCACTGCGTCGACAAAACCCACGTCCATCGCCCAGAAACGGTGGCCCGGCAGTTTGCTAACGATGTGAAGCATCTCCAGCGCCTCGCTGATGTCGAGAGAAGGGTCAGAGAACTTCGGGTTGGACACAATCCTGACGAAACTTGCCTCCGTCAACGGGCAAGTGACCCAATCCTTGGCGCCGCTTCGCTGAAACCAGTGCCTAACGATTTTGTAGGACACATGATCCTTGTGCAGCAACGCAATCAGAACGTTCACGTCGAGGAGGAATGGGCTCACGGCTCATCCGCTTCCAACGCCTTCACCCGCTCGGCGGTGATTGGCTGCTTCAACTTAGGGAGATCGAAGACCGGCAGACCGTCCACATACTTAATACGTGCGGACCGCCGGGTGCCTCGCACGATCAACTCCGCAATGGCCTTGCTCAGCGAAAGGTCGCGGCTTTCCGCATATTGGGCAGCAATCGTAGCTACGTCATCATCCAGCGTGACTGTCGTTCTCATAGCAATATTATGCTTACATGAACATATTGATGCAAGTAGTTTAACTCTGCATCACACTGGTTCTAGTGATGGGGCGGCGCACTGGGGCGGTTCCAGAGTTGGTATATCCGGCTTGTGCGGATAGAGCGGGCCTCCGGGCCTGCGTCCTAAGACAGGAAGAAGATGGTTGGGAGGACGCCCTTAACGCCGGTCTGAATCTGGATTATTCATGAGGATCTCACGCTTTGAAGGGGCACGGCTACAGCCACTCTGGAACTGTTCTAGCGATGTCGCCAAGCTGTCGACGTCACCCAAGCTGTACAGTAACGCTGGAAAGCTCGATAATGAACGAGAGGACGCGATGCGGGTCACGTTGGATTTGCCCGAAGAACTCGCCCAATATCTGGGCCGGGATGCCCACTCACTCTCCCGCGCTGCCCTCGAGGCGCTGGTTCTCGAAGGAGTCCGATCGGGCAACTTTCGACGGCCCAAGCCCGCCGTGTCCTCGGATTTCGCTCGCGCCATCAGATAGACCTATTTCTCAAGACCCACGGCTTGGAACTTCCCTTTACCCTTGAGCAGGTGCGGCGCGATAGCGAAACGGCGCTAGCCTTCACGCACTCCACGGATTAATGACGGAGACCGCAAGGTCGTCAAAATGCACCGTATTGCGCGTAGCCAGCGCGGCCCGGTGCGCGAGCACGATACCTGCGATCATGGTGTCGCGCAGGTCGACGGGACGCCCCTTCTTGTGCCGCGAAGCCATCAGGTCCGCCGCCTCCTGCGCGGCAGCAGCATCAAAAGCCGCAACCCGTTGGCCGATCTTGTCGAGAAGGGTCTCGAACCCCTGAATCAGCAAAGTCCGGCGCTTCCCGGCGGGCATGATCTGAAGACCGAAGCGGATTTCAAGGATGCTGATGGAAGTTGTCCAAATGGACGTTCGAGGTTGCTCATCGAGCCATGCGACGACATGCGCGTCTGGCGTTTGGCGCATCAGTGCCGAAAGCACGTTCGTATCCAGAATGATCATTACTCAAATGTGGCGGGCTTGATAGCGCGGCCTCGCAGCTCAGGAATATCTGAAACCAAGCCGGCCTTGGCAAACAAAGCGGCGATTTCCGTCCCTAGTCCGCCAAACGGGTCCTCTTCCTGGTTGACGGCGCTGCGCAGAATCTCTCGCACCTCTTCCTCCATGCTACGGCCATGTCGCGCGGCGCGCCGTTGCAACCGTTGCTTCACCGCATTCTCGATACTGCGAACCACAAACTGGGCCATGCCCACCTCTACTCGACAGAATGATATCATGATATCACATTACGATCCCAACTCCGGCGTTCCTTTTGCAGGTGACCCTCGGGATAGGCGGCGCAAGCCAAGCCTCGGATGGCCACATGATAGGACTTGGGCTTCTTCAGGATAAGGACCCGTTCGCCACGGACTACCAAGAGGATCTTGTCGCCGGGCTTCAGACGCAAGGCTGCGCGTGCTTCGCGTGGGATCACGATCTGGTTCTTCGCTGAAAGAGTTACTTCCGCCATTGCTTTACATTTCAACCATAACGTAAAGGGGGCAATGACGGGTCGAGAATCATCGCGGGAGCCCCTGATCGTCGTATAGCAGGTCTCCGTGGTCACCGGATGGGGCATGTTCCTTAAGGCGCGGCGCGCAATTCCTCCCGATTTGCAGTAGACGGGCAGCCAGTCCAACACCCTGTTGACGGCGCAGCCGATCAAGCCGCTCACGAACCGCCTCCGTTACCGCCTCAGTCATGCTTTCGCCTGTCACGCTTGCCAGCTCTTTCACGAGCCTGTGAGTATCTTGATTCTTGATGTTGAGAGCCATTTGATACACCCTTCTACCCTATTAAATACCCCCGTCGCCTAGAGCGATTGGACTGGGATAGCGACCAGATCGGCCACCAGCCCAACTTCCTTCTGCACGAATGGCTCGGCGTACTGGACGCCAGCGAGCAGGCCATAGAACGCGGCCATGGAGGCCAGTCGCTCGCGGATCTCCGCTTGGCGCGGAAAGAGTCCGCTGCCTGCCGACTGGTCCTCATACTGCGAGCGGTAGGCTATCAGGGCGGCGAAGCGCGTCTCAAACTGCTCGGAGATGTCCACCACGAACGACGGGCGAACGTCGGCATAGAGGCTGGCATAGACGACCTTGAAAGGGCGATGGGGCGAAAGAGAGGCGAGCGCCTGTAAGCTGTCGGGAGGAATATCCGCCGTCGCTTCGGTGTGGCCGAGTTTCGCCAATCCTGCAAGGAATGCAGCTTCATAGCCGAGCACCGACGCGGTGGCGTGGTCGGGATGACGCGCCTGCCAATAAGGAAGAATGAGCACGCGCGGGCGCAGTTCACGAATGACGCTCGCAACCTTCAGGCGGTTGCCGAAGGTGTTCTCGACACGGCCGTCCGGGATGTCGAGCGCCCGCCGCCAACTGACTTTCAGGATGCGCGCAGCCTCGTCAGCCTCACACGCGCGGTCCTCTACGGTGCCGCGAGTGCCCATCTCGCCCTGCGTCAGGTCAAGGATAGCGGTGCGGTGCCCGCGCTCCGCCATCTTGAGCAGCGTCCCTCCGCAGGTCTGCTCGACGTCGTCGCGGTGCGCGGCAATGGCGAGAATGTCGCAGTGTGGCGCGTCAGGCATAAAGGGCTAAACGAGGATGTGTGAGAGCTGTGCCGTCCCTGAAGGGACTCGGATCTATTTTGCACCTTACCCAGGGCTCACGCCCTGGGCTAATATTATTCCGCCCCTGCGGGGCTGGACGTTGCGCGATCGTTCCGGCGCGCCGACTCAAAACGAGTTCTCACACACGCTCTAAAGCCGCAGCGCCACCGCGACGCCGTCGCGCAACGGGACGATCGTGGTGAACCAATCCTTCGACGAGTAGAGCGCTCGGTTGAACTCCACTACACCCTTGGCGTGCTTGTCAGGGTCCGCGCTGTTTGCCAAGACCGGATTGCCCGCTGCATACGCCACTTTGCCGCTCCACAAAGCATTGTCGGTGATGAAGAGCCCGCCCCTTCGCACGCGCGCCGCCGCCATGTTGAACACACGGGGATAGTCATGCTTATCCACGTCGTTGAATACGATGTCGAACTCCTCTTTGCGCTCCGACAGAATTTCGAGCGCATCGCCAACGTGGACCTGGATGCGATCCGCGACGCCCGCCCGGTCGAAGTAGCGCCGCGCTTCGTCGGCGTTTTTGCGGCTGCCATCGGTGTAGTGGACCTTGCCACCTTGACCGACCGCCTTGGCCCACCAGATGGTGGAATAGCCGATCGCTGAACCCAACTCGAAGACCGTCTTCGCGTTGATGAGCCGCGCATATTGATAGAACAGCCGGCCGACCGCCGGTCCCACGATAGGGATGTCGCGCGCCTTCGCCTGCCGTTCCATTTCCTGCAAGACCGGCTCGCGCTCGGGAAGCATGGCGTAGAGATAGTTTTCCACGCGTTCATCGGTGATGTTTGCCATCAAGGCTATTCTCTCCTCAGCTCAAGGTCTGCCCGGGTTTCATTTCGACCACCTCTGGCCCACCGGGAGCCAGCAATTTCTTCAGATCGTCAGGGCGTCCGCTCAACATCGGGAACGTGCCGAAGTGCATCGGAATAACAGTTTTGGGCTGCAGTAGCTTGCAGGCGTAGGCTGCCTCGCGTGGGCTCATGGTGAAGTGGTCGCCGATGGGCAGCATCGCGATTTCGGGCGAGTAGAGATCGTGGATGATCTGCATGTCGCCGAACACAGCAGTGTCGCCGGCATGATAGAGCTTCACTCCGCCGGGCAACTCGAGCACGTAACCGCACGCCTCGCCACCGTACACGACGCTGCCATCGTCGTCCTGAATGCCACAGGAGTGCACCGCCTGGGTCATCGTAATCTTGATTCCGGCGACCGTCTGCGTCCCGCCCTTGTTCATGGGAGCGATCTGCTGGGCGCCCTTCTTCCCCACCCATGTACAGAGCTCAAAGATCCCGACCACGATGGGATTATGCTGTTTAGCAATCTGCACTGCGTCGCCGATGTGATCCATGTGCCCGTGGGTGCAGACGAGTACGTCGGCCTTTTTCACCTGCTTCTCGGTCTCCGGACATGCCGGATTGCCCATGACCCAGGGATCCAGATACACGGTGGCGCCATCTTGGGTTTCAATGCGGAAGGTGGCGTGGCCCAGCCACGTAATGCGATTTCCTTGCAGGTTCATGGTCACCTCAATTAGCGGAGCCGACGACGAGCCGCTAGGGAAGGTCTGATTGAGTCCGTTGGACCTCCCTCAGGGGCTAAAGCCCCGACTCATATTAGGCATTTGCGGACGGCCTGAAGGCCGTCCCCTTCAAAGAGCCAGTCTTAATCAGAGCCTCCCTTAGTATGTATCCCCTTCGCGCCAGTCGCGATAGCCGCCGGCTAGCGAGAACACATTGCGAAAGCCCATCTTCTTGAGGTTGAGGGCGGCGAGCGCCGAACGGCTGCCTCCGCCGCAATACAAGACCAACTTGCGGTCCTTGTCGGTCGTGATCTTGTCGATGTTCACTTCGAGAATGCCGCGCGGCAGGCTGATGGCCCCGGGAATGATTCCCTTCCCCTGTTCGTCGCGCTCGCGCACGTCCACCAGGGTGAAGTCTTCGCCCGATTGCTGCATGCGTCTGAGCTCATCGGGGCCGATTTCGCTGATCTGCGATTTCGCTTCGTCAACCAGTTGCTTGAATTCCGGTAATGGCATGTTCGTCTCTCCTTTGCAGGCGGCGCGAACGCGTCGAACGCGTTACGAACGGCAACAGCTTTACAGGCTACTGTAAAGATCGGGAAAAGGTAAATGCGTTATCACGGCCGCTAACGCGGCTGCCGAAAGCACAGGTTCTTTGGGTCTCGGGCGGACGAAGCCAGGGAACATTTTAGAACGGCTTTGGATGCCAGTGGGGCCGGCTTCTGCCACCGAACCAGAATTGCCGTTGCGAGCAGCGCGCAACCAGGAGCGGCGCTTAAGTTAACGCGCGGCTGTCCTGTCCATCGAGACCGCATGAGCGCTGCGCGGCGGCCGGCGCGTACCGTGGCGCAGGCCCTTCGCATCGAGCTTGAGTTCGGCGATGGTACGGCTAAGGGTGTTACGGTGCATACCCAGTTGGCGTGCGGCTTTGCACTGGTTTCCCTTGCAGTCCTGCAGCACGGTGAGAATGAATCGCTTCTTGAATTCACACACGCCTTCGGAATAAGTTATGCCGTTTTTGTACATCTGCAGGATCAGAGCTTCCAGTTGATCTTTCACAACGCCTCTCTCTTTTGCCTCGGTAAGGTCCCAATGGACCACATCTTCACAGGTGACGATCACTGTCGCCGCGTTGCATGGATACGTGTTGGGGAACGGTCCGTAACAGCTCCCAGCCTTGGCGAAAGCGCTGCCGCAATTCCGCCGGCGCCGCCCAGATTAAAGCGCGGCCGCCGACCAGCATGAAAGGCGCAATCCGCGACTGCTGCAACCATCCCCACTGCGGCGCGAAAGCGGCCAGCGCCAGCACAATCACCGTGCAGACCACCGCTCCACGGAGAAATCCGAACACCGCGCCCAGCAGGCGATCGAACCAGCGCAGCCCCACACCGTGGACGGCCCAGCGCGCAATCCGCCCCAGCACTCCCGCCAGCAACACGACAACAACAAATATGGTAAAGAACCCAGCGATATCCGCCGCCCACGGGGAGTTCACGTAGCGAGCGTACCAAACTGCCGCCCGCGGGTACTCCCATGCAGCCAGCAAATATCCGGCGATCACGCCCGCCAGCGAAAAGAATTCGTAAAAGAACCCCTGCGCGATCGCCTGTAACACCGACAGCACGATGATGAGCAGAATCACCCAGTCGAGAATAGAGACGCCCATCATTCGGCTTTCCCTAGGCCGGCAGCGGATGCCCGGTCAATTGGGTATAAGCTTCCACATACTTCTCACTCGTTCTTGCCGCCACCTCCGGGGGCAATGCCGGGGCCGGCGGCTGCTTATTCCACTTGATAGCTTCCAGATAATCGCGCACGTACTGTTTGTCGTACGAATCCTGCGGACCACCGGGCCGATACTTGTCCTTGGGCCAGAAGCGCGACGAATCTGGGGTGAGCACCTCATCGGCGAGCACCAGTCCGCTGGCGGTGCGGCCGAATTCAAACTTGCTATCGGCGATAATGATGCCGCGCGTCTCCGCGTAATCCGCCGCCGTCTGGTAGACCTTCACGCTCAACTCGCGCAACTGTTCGCTGAGTTCGCGGCCCGCCAACGTCACCATGCGATCGAACGAGATGTTTTCGTCGTGACCGCTGCTGGCCTTGATAGCGGGGGTGAAAATCGGCTCCGGCAACTTGTCCGATTCGCGCAATCCCGCAGGCAGCTTGATGCCGCAGACCGAACCGCCAGCCTTGTACTCCTTCCAGCCCGAGCCGGAAAGATAGCCGCGCACCACGCACTCGATGGCAATCATGTCGGCCCGCACCACCAGCATCGAGCGGCCATGCAACTGGCTGGCATATTTCTGCAGCTCCGGCGGGTATTTGCGAACGTCGGAGGTGACGAGGTGGTTGGCAACGATGCTCTTCAGGAACTCGAACCAGAAGAGCGAGAGCTGGGTCAGCACTTGTCCCTTCTGCGGTATGCCGGTGGCCAGAACGTAATCGAATGCCGAGATGCGATCGGTGGCCACGAAGAGCAGATGTTCGTTGCCAACCTCGTAAAGGTCGCGAACTTTTCCGCTGGCATAGAGATCGAGGCCAGAAAAGTCGGTGCGCAAAAGAACGTCGGAAGTTTGAGCTGAATCTGTCACGGCGGTTGCAAATCGAATCGGGGAGTCGTCGGGTATTCTAAATTTCCCGTCTGGTTTGTCAACGGCTGAGGAAAAATACTTGCGGCGCGCAAGAAAAAATCTGTGGAAAATTTCTTGACAGAGTGCCGGATCTCGCGGATCCCTTGTGCCTAGCGGCTTTCGAAACAATCGCAGATCGGCCGCGCCAAACCTCCAGGCGGCGGCCGCAGCCGCGGCCCAGACGATAATTTGGAGACCAAACTTCCGCCTGGTGTCAAGACCCCTGCGAAAATATTTTTGGAAACTGGGACCGCTGCCGCGCCAAAGCTTCTCGCCTTTGATGTATTGGCGACGGGTGGAGCACGCGTTCAGAGGCTGCCGCGCTTTGAAGGGGCACAACTGAAAGCGTGCCCCTTCAAAGTTTGCTGTCTTCAGCTACCGAAAACAGATGAATAATCCAAGTGAAGCGCTGCTCCACCCTATACACCCAAGGTGAAACTGCGCTAGTCGGCCGAGCTGCGATGAACCGTACGGACGTCCTCGATGTACTGCACGTCGGGGGGGCCTTCGACTCCGGCTTGCTGCATCGCCTTGCGCAGGTCATCGGAGTTCATGAACCTGCGCGCCTGCTCGACGCTCTCCCAATCGAAGAACAGGACTACTTCGCGGGGATCGTCAACGATATGAAAAATGCGGAACGCGGTTTCGCCAGCATGCTTGCGGGTGTTGAGGTGAGAATCGAACGCTTGCTTCCAGCGGTTGTAATCCGTCACCTTGTGGCGGACCAGGACATGCACCATGAGAGCGCCTCCAAATCGAACCGTCTCCTTCAAGATACGAAATCTCCAGCCGAATGTGAACCGGGAAATGCAACCGACCTCGGTGACGAAGGTCACAAGGCTGAGTGGCTGAATGCTGAGTGGCTGAATGCTGACGACTAGCAACTAGTCACTAGCCCCTCCCCCTTCTCCCTGACACCTAGCCCCTGCCCTTCACAGTTTAGGCAAAACAATTCCCTTCTGGCCCTGGTACTTGCCCTTCTTGTCCTTGTAGCTGGTTTCGCACTGCTCGTCCGATTGGAAGAAGAGGATCTGGCACAGGCCTTCGTTGGCGTAGATGCGCGCGGGCAAAGGCGTGGTGTTGGAGATCTCCAGGGTAACAAAGCCTTCCCACTCCGGCTCGAACGGCGTTACGTTGACGATGATGCCGCAGCGCGCATAGGTGGACTTGCCGACGCAGATGCTCAGCACGTCGCGGGGAATTTTGAAGTACTCCACCGAGCGCGCCAGGGCGAAAGAGTTCGGCGGCACAATGCAGACGTCGGATTCCAAGCTGACCAGCGAGCGCGCGTCGAATTTCTTGGGATCGACCACCGTGCTGTTGACGTTGGTGAAGATCTTGAATTCGTCGGCCACGCGCAGGTCGTAGCCGTAAGAAGAGAGACCGTAGGAGACGACGCCTTCGCGGACTTGCTTCTCCGAAAAGGGGTTGATCATATCGTGTTCCGTGGCCATTTTGCGGATCCAACGGTCACTCTTGATGGACATGGGGCTCCTTGCAGGCTAAAGCGGATGTGTGAGACCTGTGCCGTCCCTACGGGACTCGGATCTATTTCCCACTTTACCCAGCACTCCGCCTAACGGCTCCGTGCTGGGCTAAACTGAGCCGCGCCTACGGCGCTGGATTTTCCGCCGGCAAATTCCACTGGCAAATACCAAGTTTGGTTCTCACACACACTCTAAAGCCTCTGAATATAAAAACAACTGGGACGCGGACCCTTTGGCTGCGCTCAGGGCAAGCTCTGAAGGTCCGCTCTTCCCGAGCACGGCGATTCCCCGCGAGCAGTGAAAGCGAAGAAGTCATCTTACGGAATGCGGCTACGGTTGACAATGGGGCCGGGCTTCACTAGGATTCGCGCATCGGCTTGTAACTCGAAGCCAACCGAAGACTTACCAGAAACGGTGCGGGTCGTTTAGAATCGCATAAGTTCCTGTAGTCTGGACTGCTCCTCCCTGCGAGCGGATATTGCGGAGGCACTTGTGATCAAATTGGATCTGATCAACGAAGTTGTCACTAAAACCGGTGTCACCAAAACCAAGGCCGAAACCGCGGTTGAAACCGTGTTTGAGAGCATGAAGAAGGCGCTGGCGCGCGGCGATCGCATCGAGTTGCGCGGCTTCGGCGTCTTCACCGTGCGGCCGCGCAAGACCGGCATTGGACGTAACCCGCGCACTGGCGCCGAGGTGAACATTCCGCCCGGCAAAGCGGTTCGCTTTAAACCTGGCAAGGAACTGCAATCGATCGAGTAGCCACTTCGGCCAGGTTCCCGGCGGGGCCGAATGCCGCGGCGTTGAGCGTGTGTGCTTGCTGCTTCGACCGGAGGTGCGTGCCGGCCGCTCGTTTTCCGTGCGGTTCGTCTATCATCCAAGTACACGATGTCTGATCCCACGCCTCCGATCTCTTACACGTTCGAAGTTCCTGCCCGTTCACCGGTCTATATCGTCGCTCCTCGTCCGCGGCGGCCGTACTGGCTGCACAT
>DATCCF010000204.1:0-12645 GCA_036511435.1 Terriglobales bacterium
CGGCCCGCAAATTCGGAACCTACGGCAAGCGCCACATCCAGCGGTATCGCTGCACTGCCTGCAAAGCTACGTTCTCCGAGTACGAACCCAAGCTCGGAACCCATTACACCGACCCCGAGACTGCTGCGAAAGCTCTTGCAATGATGCTGGAGGGTATGAGCATTCGGGCCATCTCGCGGCTGACAGGGTTGCATAAGAACACGATTCTTTCGCTGATGAACAGTGGCGCAGTAAGAGCGACAGCCCTGCTCGATTCTGCCGTGCGTAATGTCCATGTGCGATATGTCCAGGCCGACGAAATTTGGTGCTTCGTCGGAAAAAAGCAGCGCCAAGTCCGCATCGGCGACTCGCCTGATCTTGGCGACCAGTGGGTGTTTATCGCCATTGACACAGATACCAAGCTGATCGCGTCTTACGCCATTGGGAAGCGAACCGCTGAAACCACGTATCGGTTTCTCGAAGACCTGCAAAGCCGGATTGCTGATGCCAGATTCCAGCTTACGACTGACGGCTTTGTGTTCTACCGTCGCGGAGTCGAGGACGTGTTTGCCGGTCAAACGGACTTCGCCCAGCTCATTAAGCTGTACGGCGACTTCGGGCAGCATGACAACGCCGAAGCGAGGTACTCCCCACCAAGAATCACGGAGGTTATATCCAGGATTCGCGACGGACGGCCCGATCCCCGACACATCTCCACCAGCTATGTTGAGCGGTCGAATTTGAGTCTGCGGATGCATTTGCGCCGGTTTACCCGATTGACGAACGCTTTCAGTAAAACCGTAAGGAATCTGAAAGACGCGGTTGCCCTCTACGTGGCCTTCTATAACTTCTGCCGCGTCCACACAACACTTCGCGTCACTCCGGCAATGGAAGCAGGATTGACCGATCACGTGTGGAACATCACGGAATTACTGCGGGCGGCGTAGAGGAGTTTCCATATGCAGACTGACGTGTGTATAGCAACCTGTCCAGAGCATACGACTCATTCGTTCCAGCTCCCAGGTGGAATCCCGTTAGGAAGAGGTGAACGTCGAGCCTGGAAACCCAAGGCCACTCCTCCTCTAGCCTTTCTATGCCCGACATGCAACGCAGTGTATTCGTGTTCCCCGACCACATTCCGGGTTGAACGCGTTGACAAAGTGGCCCCAAGTCCATCACTGGGAGAGCAGATTGTCCTAATATCCACGCAATGCGAGCGAGACAACTGCGGACTTCCATGCACGACCATCTTATGCGCCTCCAAAGACTCGACACGCAAGGAGGTGCTGCGCACGTTGATGCAAGCGGAAAGTCGGGCAGTATGTCAGCAGAGTCACGCGGTTGCGTGGGGAACAGAGTCTCGTTATCAAACTGTGGATAGCTTGATTCCCTATCTTTTCGAGACGCGTTCTCGCCGGATTTCTTACTCTGTCGGCCTTCTTGGTTAATCAATGCCGCCTCCGAGTTACAATGGATTCGGTAAGACATCGCGTGACAACGCAACACAGGTCGTAGCGGCAAGCCAAAGGAGGCCCAACAGACATTGGGCCTTTTTCAATATTGGGTCTATCAAGCGAACTGCGCGAATGGCGACAAGCCTTTGTGGAACTGATTCAGGACGAAAAGAAGAAACATCGCAAGGCTCCCGCCTGGTCTTGGTTTCTCGTCGCCCTCGGATTCCTGTATGGCGTCATGGCCTTCTGCGGACGATCAACACACAATTAGCCCACTACCAAACTTCATGGGTCTCACTCAATAGGACGTTGCCGCCGTACACTAGCAGTTTATGCCCGAACTTCCGGAAGTCGAAACCGTTGCCCGAGGACTCAACCAGCGGATCGCTGGAGACGTGATCGACTCGGTGTGGCTGGGAGAAAAACCTGAACCGCTGAAGTCGCCTGCCGCGGAGATCGCTTCCGTCCTGGAGCACCAGCGAATCGTGCAAGTACGGCGCGTGGGCAAGCACATCGTTTTCGATTTGCAGCGTTCCCGACGAAACAGGTCCAGGAAAGCGGCTGCCATCGACGGGCAATGGATTGTGCACCTCGGCATGACCGGCCGTCTGCTAATCGCCACCCCAGAAATCCCGATCGCCAAGCACACCCATGCGGTGCTGAAGCTGGTCTCGGGAAGGGAACTGCGGTTCGTCGATCCTCGGCGGTTCGGCCGCTTGGCCGTTGTGCGAATCGAATCTACGAGCGCCGCCGGATTTGCCGCGCCCGGCGATGAGCCACTGCAGTCGCAAATCGGGCCGTTCATGGCTCTCTTTCGTGGCCGCAAAACTCCTATCAAGAGTGCATTGCTGAACCAGAAGCTATTAAGCGGGGTCGGGAACATTTATGCTGACGAGTCGCTGTTCCGGGCTGGGATTCGGCCACGTCGGCGAGCAGCGTCGCTCACGCGCGCCGAGTTGCAAAGACTGCACATCGCACTAAAAGCGGTTCTGCGCGAAGCCATCAAGCTGGGCGGATCGTCCGTAAACGATTATGTCGATGCGGAAGGCCAGGAGGGTTTCTTTCAACTGCGACATCGCGTTTACGGAAGAGAGAGCAAGCCATGCCTGGTATGCGGCACACCCATCAAGCGGGTTATCATCGCAGGACGGAGCAGTCATTACTGTTCGCGCTGTCAGAAGTAAAGCCGTTTCAGAGTTGGCCTAGTGTTGCGAGTAGGGTGGAGCGGCACTTCAGCTATAGTATTCGTCTGTTTCCGCAACAGAAGCAGCAAGCCTTGAAGGGGCACGGCTTTTACCCGTACCGTTAAGTGTGCATTAGAGTGGGCTTGAGAGCGTGTGTGAGAACCAAACTTGGTATTTGCTAATGGAACTTGCTGGCGGAGAATCCAGCGCCGTAGGCGCGGCTCAGTTTAGCCCAGCACGGAGCCGGAGGCGGAGTGCTGGGTAAAGTGGGAAATAGATTCGAGTCCCGTAGGGACGGCACAGTTCCCACCCCCCCCCCGTTAGCCCCTGAGGGAACTCGCACTTCGTCTCAAACACCGAAGTCCCTCAGTGGCTAAAGCCATCATAAAGACAGCAGCTTACGGCACGGCTGAAGGCGTGCCCCTTCAAAGCGCGAGGCCCTCATGAAAGGCTGACTATGAGCGTTTATTCCATCGGAGTTGATCTGGGAGGAACCAACCTGCGCATCGCCGCGGTCGATACGGAAGGCAAACTTCTGGAGAAGCTGACCACCGGAACCGAGGTAGGCCGCGGTCGCGACTCGGTGATCGGCGAAATGTGCGATGCAATTCAGTCGGTAAATATGAAGTTCCGCGACTCCGGACAACTGGCGGGAATCGGCATTGGGGTGCCCGGCTTTATCGACATGGATACTGGCACCATCATGGAATCTCCCAACCTTCCAGGCTGGGCGAACTTCCCGGTGCGAGATGACATCCAGCGCAGGCTCGGGGTACCCGTGATTCTGGAGAACGACGCCAACTCCGCCGCCATGGGAGAAAAATGGCTGGGCGCGGGCCGCGATACCGACCATATGGCCATGTACACGCTCGGCACCGGCGTAGGAGGCGGGTTGGTGCTGAATGGACGTCTCTGGCATGGCATGAACGGCATGGCAGGAGAACTGGGCCACTTCTGCGTTGAACCCGAAGGGCATCCGTGCGGTTGTGGAAGCCATGGCTGCCTTGAGCAGTACGCCTCGGCTACGGCCATCGTGCGCATGGCGCATGAGTTGATCGCAAGCGGACAAGCGGACGATCTGGCCCGGGCTTCACGCGGCAATGTCGAGTTCAATTCGCGGGTCATCTACCAGTTGGCAATTCAAGGCGACGTCTCGGCGCAACGTATCTACCAAAAAGTGGGGCGCTCATTGGGTATTGGGATCGGCGGCATGGTCAACGCGCTGAATCTGCCGATGTACGTCATCGGCGGTGGAGTCGCCAGTGCGTGGGACGCTTTCGCGCCGACAATGCTGGAAGAGCTAAGAGTTCGCTCGTTCATCTACAAGGTCACGGCTCCCGACGGCACGATGGCAGGGAAGAAGCATACTATTGTCACGCGTGCCCTGATGGGTAGTGATGCCGGCCTCTACGGCGCGGCCAGACTGCCCATGCTGGCGTCGCTGAGGCAAACTGAGCCGACGCGCAGCCAATCACCCTCGTAGCCTCAGTCTACCTGGCCATATAAGTCTGGTGGCAGAAATACGGATACGTGCTTCTGTTTGTTAAGGAGTTTCGTCAGTGGCTGGGGGAGTGAATCATGCTGCCAGCATTTCCCACTACTCAAGTGCGGGTTGTCCCAAATGTGCCGAATTGGCGAAAAGTCGCTAGAGCAAAATCAGCAATTGTGGTACTACTAATGCCATCATCGGTGACCCTCAGCTTACGTCTCGTTTCTGTGGGATGGTGTTGTGTCTCCGGAGCTTGAACAGATCCGCCGGGAAGTGGAGCGCGTCGCGGGCGCAATGTCGGGGGACGCCTGGCGTTATGCTCCGCCAGGAAAGTGGAGTTGCGCCCAGATCCTGGAACACCTTCTGCTGAGTTACACGGCCACTACCAAGGGAACGCAGACGGCCCTACAAACGGGAAAGCCTCTTGGGGGCCAGCCCAGATTGAGGGATAGACTTGCTACTTTCTCTGTGGCCCGATTGGGATTCCTTCCGTCAGGCCGGAGGGCGCCGAAACAGACCACTCCTAAGAATGGTGTCGGAGTTGAGTCTTTGCGTGAATTCAATGACGCCCTGGTCGCCATGGATGCGACGTTAGCGGATGCGGAGAAACGATTCGGAAGCGCGTGCAAGATACTCGACCATCCAATCCTCGGCCCGTTGAACACCAAAGACTGGCGCCGCGTCCATCGTACCCATGCCAAGCATCACCTGAAGCAAATCGCGAAACGACTGCGGCAGGCCAGTTCTGGCCGCGCCTGACTGATGCGCAGGAGCAGCGCGGGGCTCAGAACGATTTTAACGTCACTGTATCCTGCGGACAAAGGTAGAGCGGCGCCTTAGCGCCGCGTTCGCCGTGAACAAAAGAGCCTTGCGTCGCCGCGGTCATCAAAAATGACCGCGGCGGCGCAAGCCTACAGCATATCCTCCTCGACGCCGGCCTGAAGAGGGCGTGTGAGAACTGTGCCGTCCCTGAAGGGACTCAGATCTATTTCCCACTTTACCCAGCACTCCGCCTGCGGCTCCGTGCTGGGCTAAACTGAGCCGCGCCTACGGCGCTGGATTTTGAGCAATCGTTCCACCGTGGCAACTCAGAACGAGTTCTCACACACGGCCTGAAGGCCGGCTCTATCCGGGGCCACATCAACTCTGGAACCGCCATAGAATCACAGAGACCATTCTAGAAAAAGCTCAGATACCAGCGCCATATGGACTCGCCGAAAAAGACGGCGGCGAGAGAGCACGTGCCGAGAAATACGCCGAAGGGGAGTTCCTGCATGAAAAAGCTCTCCCGGGCAGAAGACCGTGCCTGCCCATCCAGCCCTTCGCCCATGGCAGGCGTGTTGCGGGAGCGCCGCGCGAACAGGACAGCAGCATAAACCACGCCAGCCAACGGTGCAGAGAAAATCACAAAGAGCGTGAGCTTAAGCCCCAGAAACGCTCCCGCCATGGCCATGAGCGCAATATCGCCGAATCCCATTCCGTGACGTTTGCGAAGCAGGTAGTACAGCGCCCACGCGAGGTAGAAGAAGCCAGCCCCAACCACAGCGGCGGTGGCGGAATCGAGTAGCCCGAGCTGTACAGGAGTCGGAAGCGGCGCGCCGTAAGCGCGCAGAAAGAATTGCGTTCCCGTGCTGTCGGTCGGAGCGAGCCAGGAGAGCGCCAGCCCTAGCACGATTCCAGGATAGGTGAATTCCCGCGGCAGCAGGCCGCTTTCAGCGTCCATGAAAATCAGTCCAACCAGCAGGAAACAAAAGATGCAGAACTTTGCCGTCATCAAGGTCGGCCCGAATGACACGTAGCACGCTGTGAACAATACGGCGGTCAACAACTCGACGGTGGGATAACGCAATGAAATTCGGCTTCCGCAATCGCGGCAACGGCGGCGGAGCAGCAGCCAGCTCAAGAAAGGAACATTGTCGTGCCATCGAAGGAAAGCGCCACAGGCAGGGCAGTGAGACCTGGGGCTGATGACGGATTGGTCGCGTGGAATGCGGCTTATGCAGACATTCAAAAAACTGCCGAATACCAGCCCGACGACGAACAGCGCGCATTCGAAAGCTAGGTCCAAAGCGGGTTGTGGAGGCCCTCTCCTACGGCTGATGAAAGCGCAGCACGTCGCCGCTCAATTTGTTTTCGCATGGCTCATCCGGCGGCATCTCACCTATCCAGTTCACCAGCTTGCGATTGATCAGCCGGGTTTCGGGCGGACAGGTTTGCCACTCGTTGTCTTTCTGTTCGCGAATCGACGCCCTATAGCCTGCTATGTTCTCAGCGGGCTCCTCGTTTTTCCAGTCGAATAGAGCTGCTTCCAGATCGTCGGAGAGCGTCTCGCTAGGATGAAGGCAGAGAACCCAATCATGCGACGCGTCCGCGGCATAGGCGCCAAGCGTGACGCCGGGAATCGCAGTCTTGAGAGTCGCTTCATGCTCCCGCGCGACCCGCGAAGTATCGTCTTCCGAGCAATCGTCAATCACCAGCACCTCGTCACAAGGACGAAGCGAATCCAACGCGCGGCCGAGGCGAAGCGCATCGTTGTGGGTGTGCAGCAGCGCGGTAATTTTAGGCATTGGCAACTCTAGTGAGGATATCGCAGCCACGGAACGCTGTGTACAAAGCTAGACGCAAAAAAGGCGCAGCCGGGTGGTGACTGCGCCTGCGAATCGTCGCGAGCAATGGTTTACGAGAGGGGTGTGCGTCCCGAATTACGGTCATTGCCGCCTTGCGGCGTCACCGTCAATGCGTTGATCGTCTGGAAGTTCAGCACCGCCTCAGCTGGCAACTGGATCTGCTGTCCTTTCTTGGAGGCTGCAGCTCCGGTTCCAGCACCCGCCCCGGCTGCCGCACCAATCGCGGCGCCTTTGCCACCGCCAAAGATACCGCCGAGAATGGCGCCGGCGGCAGTACCGACACCCACCTTGGTCGCGGTGTTCTTGCCCTCGCCATTTCCGGCGCGGGTCCACTGATTCGTCTGAATATTGTAAGTCCTGCCGTTCACCGATAACGAGGTCAATTCCAGTGTGAGGACGGAATTGCCGGCGAAGCGACCGGCGCTCTTTACATCAGCCACTCGGCCTACGATTTCAGCGCCGGACGGAATCACCGTTTCGCCGCCAAGCACAATGGGGTTGCTGAGCGAACCATGGAAGCTATCGCCGACCTGGTTTCGCTCGGAATCGAGTGGATTATCGAGCCGCACCGTGAGCTGCGTTCCAGCCGGTATCGTGACCATCTGCGGAGGAGCTGGTGGCTGCGGAGGAGACGGCGGCATTTGTTGTACGGGAGGTGCAGGAGATGTGCTGTCATCGGCCTCGAGGACCCCGGCCCCCGCGTTCTCCGCTTCGTTTCCGCCCGTGGTGCGATGGCGGGCAGCGTTTGATTCGGTTTCAGACATATACAGCTTGCTCGGCTTTGCGGGGGACGGCTTAGGCGCCATTCGCCGTGAAGGTCGCGTAGCGCGCGCTTCCTGCACCTGGAGGTTATTGACGACAGTCTTTACGCCCTCAATTGCGGCTGCATCGCTGGCCGCTGCGGCGCGTTCGGTATCATTGCTGACGTCGCCGGTGAGCGTGACCACGCCGTTAGCGGCCTGGACCTCGATCTCACGACTCTGGATGGCCGAATCGCCGTAGAGCTTGCTTTGTATCTCAATCGCAATCTGGGCGTCGCTTCGGGTTGGTTTCCGGGAGCACCCGGCCAAAACCCCGAGCGCCACAGCCAATATCAAAATGGCATACAAAGATGCCTTGGTCCTCATGATCGCTATCGCTCCTAAAGGTCGTTCTTAATCCTAAAGCCCGTGCTCAAAAAGATAAACACCGTTCGGTCCGAGTTGTCGCTGTCCGCCGGCCGAAAACCGCAACCTCGATAGTGAAGACCGAACCTGAGGCGGACGATGCAGTTCCAGCTACCGGAAAGCGAGAAGAGACGAAACCCTCTCTTCTATGGCGTTTTCCGAATTGGTGGAGCCGGGTAGAGCCGGACTGGAAGGCCGATTATTCATCTGTTTTCGGTAGCTGAAGACAGCAAACTTTGAAGGGGCACGGCTTTCAGCCGTGCCGTTACGTGTGCCTGGAGAGTTGGGCTTCAGAGCATATGTGAGAACTCGTTTTGAGTTGGCACGGTGGAACGATTGCACAAAAATCCAGCGCCGTAGGCGCGGTTCAGTTTAGCCCAGTACGCAGCCGCAGGCGGAGTGCTGGGTAAAAGGGTGAAATAGACCCGAGTCCCGTAGGGACGACAGACGTTCTCACACACCCTCTTCAGCCCCTGAGGGAAGTCGCACTTGGTTTCAAGCCCGAAGTCCCTCAGTGTCTAAAGCCACCATAATGACAGTAGCTTACGGCACGGCTGAAGCCGTGCCCCTTCAAAGCGTGAGATCCTCATGAATAATCCAGGTGAAGCACCGCACTACCCGCCCTGCCAGACACACTAATCCTGAAATCGATGTAGCTTGTAGCTTGCTTCGGGCCAAACTACCTAATGTTAGACGTACTGTTGTTAGATGCTGTACTCGAGGTGTGTGTGTCGCAGGCTCCGGCCAGGGAGCCTGCGCGATCACGGACCTAATTCTGCCGGTCCGTGAGGTGATTATTGATCGCGAATAGCGCCAGCTCCAGACGGCTGGCAACCCCGACCTTGTCAAAGATGTTGGTGAGGTGATGTTTCACCGTGTCTTCGCTGAGGGCAAACTTGCGCGCAATCTCCTTATTACTGAGCCCGGCAACGATGGTGGTAAGGATGTCCATTTCGCGCTTGGTCAGGCCAAAGTTTCGCGGCGCTTTCTCGCCCGACGGATTGGTCCGCATGAAGTCCACAATGTCGCCGACGCCTTCGCGTCCGATCCAGTACTGCCCCGCCATTACGGTGCGGATGGCCTTCATCAGCAATTGGGTAGCGGCTTCCTTCATGACCACGCCGCGCGCCCCCATCTGTAGCGCCTGCACGATCTGGATGCGCTCCACGGCCGCCGTGAGCACGATGATCTTGGTCTTGAGCCCCTCCTCGATGGTCGAGAGCTCGCGCAACGCATCCATCCCCGGCACCCGCGGCATCGCCAAGTCCAGCAGAAGAATGTCGGGAGTCAGTTGGCGAGTTTGAGTGACGGCATCGGCGCCGTCAGCCGCCTCGCCCACAACTTCCAATTCCGGTTCGGCCTCCAGCAAGCGGCGCAAGCCATCGCGGAAGATGGTATGGTCGTCGGCGATGACAATGCGCACCGACGGATCTTTCTTATCCATAGGACTCGTTTCCTTTCTGTGGAACGGTGATTTCGAGCTTGGATCCATGGCCCGGATTCGATTCAATCACCATGTCTCCGTCCACTGCCCGGACTCGTTCCTTGATGACCGTCGGTCCGCGGCGGAAGTCGTCGAGCTCGGACAAGGTGAAGCGGCCGGCAAAAGGAAAGCCCTTGCCGTCATCGTCAATTACCAGCTTCCACGAACCGTTTTGCGAGCCGAAGCGCACCATTGCCGACTGCGCACCGCTGTGTTTCCGAATATTGACCAGACCCTCTTGCACTACCCTTGCCAGCTCGCGGCAGGTGGCGGCGGGGAGGGTGACTTCCTGCAATTCGGATACAAACTGGGCTGCAATACCCGTGTCTCTGGAAAAACGTTCTACGAGTTGGGCAATAAAGTCAAGGAATTGATGGGGCCCGACATCCGGTGGCCGCATGGTCTGGATCAGTTCGCGGAGGTTCAAGACCTCCTGGCGCAGCAAATCCTGGATCCGTTGCAACTCCAAGGTGAGTTGAGAATCATTGGTGCCGTGACGGCGCAACACGTCGATTTGCATCTCGATACTGATCAGCGACTGGATCACCGTGTCGTGCAACTCGCGCGCCACCCGGGCCCGCTCAACCGCCCCGGCACGAGAACGAAAACGGCGAAAAAGATAGACAGAATACAGCACGGGGCCAACCTGGCGCATGACGTTCTGAGCAAAACGAAGTTCACGTTCACGCCGGCGACCGACGTAAGCGTTTACCACCACAAACCGGCCAGTCCAATCCCGTCCCATCTCATGGCTGACCACCAGAACCGAATGGGCTCCAGGAACAGGCATCGGGAGGTGTTGGAGCTGGGAAGGTTCGAGCCGCCGTCCTTCCTCGTCCAGGGCGGCGATCCTGGAGCTCGGTTTCTGACCCGTGCTCTGCATGTAGAAAGTGTGAGGATAACCGCGCATGATCTCAGAGGCCTGCTGCGCGGGAGCGATCTCTCGCGCCTCGGCGAACTGCTCCGCAGAGGTGCTGCTCACCCACTTAAAGACTCGCCCCGTGCTGCTCTGGGAGACTATTTCGTACACCTGCTGACTGTCAAAGACGCGCCCCAGTTCAATGAGCGCGTCGTGCAAAGCCGCAGCGAACCGGCCGCCAACCCGGGCCTGCGATAAGAGTCGATTGGTCAGATCGATCTCGGCTCGCATTTCCTTCTCCCCTTCGGCGAGAAAGCCGAGCAGGAATCCCGTCATCAACAGAAAACCGCAACGCATAATGATCCGGGGCGCTTCCATGCTGGTGAACATCCGCTGCAGCACTGCCGGCCCGTGCGCCACCACTGCCGCCTGAAACAGCAACAGCCCTGCACTGATCATGGCGGTGGCCATGGTCTCCACGAATCCCCATCGGAAGGCAGCGGCCAGCATCGCGAAGAGAAAGAAAATGAAGAAGATACTATTGGGTGCATCGGCGAACAGGCACAAGAGTGTGGGCCAGGCAACGTCGCTTACCTGGGCCCAGAGGACGAAGCCCCGAGTCGGCATCCGATGTATCCGCAGCAGTGCCAGCAGCACCAGACTGTGGGCGAGGTAGCCCATCAGGACAAATCGTCCGAAGTGGTAATACGGGCCGGTCGCAACCGGGTGGATCTGCCAGGCGATCAGCGACGTTAGCGCCAAAAACAAACGTGAAAACGCCAGCACCCGCTCCACGCGGCTGTCTTCGCACCCGAGCCCGGGAGCCTGGAGCCGGGACAGAAATCTGCGAGCAGATGGAGGTGGCGGCATAGAAAATCCGAGGGGAGGAGTTACCCCGATTATGTCACTAAAGCGCTAAACCGCAAACGGAATTCGAGTGCCGGTTGGCAAGGAACTCGCATTTGGAGATCGGCGGTACAAACAATGCAAAGCTCGAAGGTAGCTTGCGGCGCTGAAATCGGTCGAGGAACTCATGCCAGAGTCACCCTCTTTTGTGACCCGGCTCACTGCTTCCTGTGAAGGCGGGAGCTACGTTTAAGGGTTGCAGAGCAAGGAGCTTTTGGCGCAATATGGCGTCGCAAGAACGCCACAACCGTTTTCGCAAGATGCGGTGGGACCCGAGGGGAAGAGTTCTGCGCCCCGATTCGCACCTCCCGTGGAGATAAAGGAGTTCTTTGTGGCCGGAAGGAGGTACAGACTATGAACTCCAGATTGTGGGCGAAAGCCCTGTTCCTCGCTGCCGTCGTGGCATCGATCTCATTCGCGGCCTGGGGGCAGCGCGCGAGCAAGACGGGTCCCAAGTATGACACGGCCAATGAGGTGAAGATAGAAGGCGTCATCGAAGAAGTTCGTGAAGTACCGGGCGAATTCGAAGGTGTCCACCTGGTGGTGAAAACCGAGACCAAGACGGTGCTCGTGCACGTCGCTCCCGGTGAGTTCCTCAAAGAAATTGACACCTCGTTCAATAAAGGGGACCAGGTGGTAGTGGTGGGCGCGAAAGCTCCGGATGCGCCGGAAGAAGAGATACTGGCCCGTGAAATTACCGACGGAAATAATACGGCCACGCTGCGCGACGCTAAAGGCATTCCGATCTGGGCAGGATGGAAGCCAGCAAAGTCCGCCGGCAAATAGACGATAGTCTGGTGGGGGCCCCGCATTCAGAATCGTGTGTGGCGCTGTTGACATCCTGCGGATACACCGGCTGAGAGTTCGCCCTTATTTTTCGACCCGCACAAATTCGCCGCTGGTGGCATCCACGGCAATTCGCAACTTGGCTTCGTCTGGGCTACTTCCATAAATCACGTGCCATAGCAGTTGGTTCTTCGAGGCGTCCCAGTCGAGAACAAAGAAGACCGGTTGCTTGGGTTCCTTTTTCGTGAGCTTCTCGCCGCCGTGCTTCTGCGCCACTGAGTAAGCAGTATCGCTGTCCACCTTGAGAAATCCAAGATCGAATACCGGGGTTGACGTGTTCCTTGGATTCCAAGTGTCTTCGGCGGAAAAGCTGACGCCTGATTCCGGAGTGTCGGGTCCCACCAAACCTGACCAGACAAACAGTTTCATCATGCGCTTAGCCGGAGAGGCAAACGAGGCGCGCCACAGGCCGCTCTTGCCTTCGTTGGTGGGAGCGTCGGCTGTAAACTGCGACTGCAAACGGAACGGTTTCACGTCGGGTGCCCACAGGCGGGCGGACAGGTACAGCTTCCGGAAGGCTGTGCGTCCGCTTTCGTACTGGGCTTGTTTCGCGGCAGGTTTGGCCGGCGGATGCGATTCATTGCTGCTCCCGCTTCTGTTGCCTGACGAACAGCCAGCCAGCACACAAAGCAGCGCAATACAGGGGACGACG
>DATCCF010000205.1:0-6682 GCA_036511435.1 Terriglobales bacterium
GAATTACTGTAGTCGAGCGAGCACGGGTAGAGCGGCGCTTCAGCGCCGCGTTCCCGCTGATCCTTCACCTCCGAGCCGGCTTCAGCCGGCGGCACCTAGACTACACAAATAACTAAACCGCTCTAGCCCAGCACGCAGCCGCAGGCGGAGTGCTGGGTGGAGTGGGAAATAGATCCGAGTCCCGTAGGGACGACAGACGTTCTCACACACCCTCTTCGGCCCGCGAGCGATCTGCTTTTTTGATTTTTTCCGGTTTAGGCAGGAATCGCCGCTCTCTCGTGATTCAGCGCCAGGAGCCGTTCCAAGATTTCAGAATCGGTCAGCGTTGCGGGCCAGCCGTACGCCGCGAGGACTGCTTCGTCCAGCTTGCGGTGGACGTCCGCCATCCGTGCGGACTGGGCGTTGTGCACCACGGTGACATACTACGCAAGCTGTCGCCGTTTCTCTATCGCTACGGCGAGCCGGTTAGCCGTTGCCGTTGATTCGATACGGCACTCCCAGACCCTTAGCACAGCCCATCCCTGCCGTCGTAACTCGCGAGAGACTCGCTTGTCTCGGTCTCGGTTATTGCGTACCTTCTCCTGCCAGTACCCTAGATTGCTACGCGAGTAGCGTTTACAGTAGGGACATCCGTGCCAGAAGCAGCCATCGACAAACAAGGCGAGTTTTAGCCCCGGCCAAGCGAAATCGGGGGTTCCTGTCACTGGCCAGTGCTTGCGATAACCTTTCAACGAATTCGACCGCAGCACGGCGGCCATTCGCAATTCGGTCGTCGAATTACGAGTCTTAACAGCGGCCATGATCTTAGAGCGGACTGCTGGCGTTACACGATCCATCTACACAGTTCTCGCGGCGTAGTTGGCAAGATCGCCGGGGCTGATTTCATCGGCGGGCACCAGTTTGTAGTGTCGCTCTTCGGCCACTCTGATAATGCCGTCGTCCTCAACCAACTCGAACAGCACAATCACGTTGTCTTCAAGGAATTGAGCGGACAATGGGCGACACGTCAGGTTCGGGAATTTCTCACGACAGCAGGCGATGTCTTGACTGGACTGGACAACCGACAGCTGATCCGTTCCGCCCTTCGCTTGCACAGGAATGACAAATTGCTGACCTTGACGATTCAGCCCTAAGTACACTTCATCTAATTCCACCTGTCCCATACCCGCCACGGTGGTTCTGAAATGGTTTTGTAACGAGTACGCGGTAACGCCGAGAAAGATATCCACAAGCCTGTTATAGCGAACACGTGCGAGTAAGGCTTGCTCGTCGCTCTGCCCATTCGCACGAATAATCTCGGGAGTAGCGTCGGGAATTTTAATTGTGACGGCATCTGGACGAGGCAGAATGCGAGAGTCACCCTTGAACAGCCGGAACCGATAGCGGCCACGCCCCGCAGGCTCGATTATCCACTGACTTCCAGAAGGAGCCGTGGCAGCGATGCTAGCAGGAAGATCGGCTCGATATCTGAGCGAGTAGATCGCATCGCCAATGTTCATGGGCAGCTTTATACGCAACCCCTTGGCTACCGACTCAATCTCGGTTCGATTGAACTCGAAAGACTGGTCATCCTTGTGGTAGTGATCGTCAAAAACTCCGGCGAGGATGCGCCGATATCTGCTATCGCTCTTTGCTTTTGGCTGTCGTAACTTCTTAGGCATGGGCCCTGTCCGCTGTCCGTTGCCGCGCAGGAATCACATCGCGAGGCACACCGAACCACTGTGCTGCCTCGGACATATTGAACTCCAAGAGTGAGATATCGCGCTGCTCTCCATCCATTAGCGCACCGTTGGTTCGGGGGGTCTCGATTCCAAGCGCGCGTCCCACACTCATCGCTACAGCCCGAGCGAGCAGCGGAGGCACGGAGTTTCCCACCTGCCGAAATCCGTGCCACTTGGTGACGTGAAAACGGAATCGATCTGGGTAGGAGTGTATGCGTGCAGCTTCCCTGACAGTGATGCATCTCGGCACATAGGGATGAATCGGACGTGGCGAAGTGAACGCGCCTCTCTCGCTGCCCGTACCGGCGCGGAGCGTATTGCATAGGCCGTTCGGGTCTAGCTTGAAGAATCGGCTGATCGGCTCCACCCGCCCATGCTCAGTCCTTTCGAACCGACGAATGGAATCTTTAGTATGAATCGTTCGCAAGCTAGAGCTAAGCAACTCCTTCCCCTCGCCTTTCGGCTTCTGTCGCAGGGCCTTTGCGTAGGGGCTCGGTTTCGCGAATCGGGTCAATATCCAGTCTCGTACCAGCAATTCTTCGTACTCGTCTGCGTTTGGCAAATCGCCGATAGCGTCCCAAACTGTAGGGGTTTCTGAGTAGTTGGCCAAGTCCAAATCGGTCGCCCTTCCAAATTCGTGAGTCGAGGGGGGGTAAGCGGGAAGCGGTGAGCCCTTCCGCGCTCCCATTAGAAACAGGCGCTCCCGCTTCTGTGGAACGCCATAGCTCGCCGCATTTAGCACCTTATACGGCAGACGCACCTCGTAGCCTCTGCGGTGAAACTCCTCGATTAATTCGTCCAAGAATCGCTTGTGAGTTCCCACTGTCAAGCCCTTCACATTTTCGAAAACGAAATAGGTGGGCTGCAAGTCAGTCACGAGACGAACAAAATCGAAGACCAATCGGTTGCGAGAATCCTCCAATGAACGCTTCCCAATTAGACTGAATCCTTGGCATGGAGCGCCGCCGAATACGACTGCGACTTCCGAGTCGCCGATGCGCGAATGCTTGCGCAGATAGCTGCCGTCGATATCGGAAACGCTCCGACAAATCGAAGTGGCTTTCGGGAAGTTGAAATGGTGAGTAGCGCAGTGGATCGGATCGTATTCAACTGCCGCAAGGACGTCGAATCCCGCCCACTCGAATCCGAGGCTCATACCTCCGGCACCAGCGAACAGATCGACTGCAATCGGACGTTTTGTCACGCGATAATCTCGGTTCCGATACGCTTCAGAATTGCCCTGAGCCTCTGCTCATGCCAGGAACCAGATCAAGTCTAGCACCGTCACCTGGTGGACATTCATTATTGAGCAAATCGGAAAATCGGCACTCTCCACCTTTTCGCACTGAATCAGGTCTGCTCCCAGTGAGGCTCGCAGCAGCAGGATGAGGATGGCAGACGACTTCACACAAATCGGCGATGTGGGGTCGTCAGCGGCGCGCTCCGACAGCGCACTGGCTTTCCAGCGGGTAACGAATTCCGGAAGAGAAAGGGACATCGGCCTGAGGTTCGGTTGAATCGTGATTGTTGCAGAGGAACGGGATTTCGCCAAGTGCCCGATCGGTCTCTGAAGCCAGCAACACGAGAACCGGGCCCGGAGTCCCGTAGGGACGACAGGGGTTATCACACACTCTCTAAAGGCCCGCACTACCCACGCTACAAGCCACTCTGGAACTGCATTCGTGTCACAGCCTGAAGTCAATAGTGTCACAGCCTGAAGTCAATAGTGTCGCAACATGAAGACAATGAGCTTTCAAACGACACGGCTTGCACTCAGGTGTTGGCTGCGAAATTCCACTTGTGCGCAAATTTTTGCATTCGCCTCTCTTGTTCACCCTGGGCGGTTCCCTTCGCCAGCATCTACTATGGGCAATAGTTTCTTACTGTTAGATCGGGAAGTCCCAGTTCCGTTTTGTTGGAACCTCAAGTGCTCCTATGGTTTGCGGTGGTTTGTGTACATCCGGGAGAACTGGCGACTTCTCGGTAGGTGAGGACTCGCACAAAGGATCGCCACTCCAGAGTGCCGAGGTCAAACACCTCGCGGTTTTGTCAGGTATGCTGTGTAAATGACCCGGATTCGAGCACAAATAGCGCTTTGCCTTCTACTGCCCTGCCTTCTGGCTGCCGCGGGTCTGGCGCAACAGCCTGCCGCTGCAAACTCTTCAACCTCATCCACTAATTCAACACCGCTGTCGGCTAAGAGCGTTTTGCTCCCCAGCGAACGGGTGATACTCAAGGTCGGCAATGTGCAGGTTACCCAGGCAGAGTTCGAGTCCCTAATCAGTATTTTAGAGGCGCAACAAGGACCTGCCGATTTGGGCCGTCAAGCCATCGGCGAGAACTATGCGTCGCTGCTCATGCTTTCCCAACAGGCCGTCGCCCATCGGCTGGACTCCTCGCCCGAGGTTATCCGCCAACTGGCGATTGATCGCACTCAGATACTGTCCAACGCCGAGTTCGCCAGCCTGAAGGCCCAGGCCAAGCCCACTGCGGAAGAGATCGGCGCGTATTACTCCGCCCATTTGGACGACTACGACGTGGTGCTAGTGCGGAGAATCTTCATTTGGAAGAAGGGCGCAGGCTCGGCAGGTGGGCGGGGCATGAGTTCAGCGGACGCCCATGCGCTGGCTGACGCAATTCGTCAGGCTTACGCCTCCGGAAGTGACCCCAAGAAACTGATACACGACCCCAACGATGTCGTGCTGGACGCGGAACCTCTGAGCTTTCAACGTGGAGAGTTGCCGGAAAAAATGGCCAAGCCGGCGTTCACTATCAAGGAGGGTGAATGGGTAGTGCTGGACGACACTCCCGATGCCCTGGTTCTGCTGCAACTAGTGAAGCGCAGCCGGCGGGATCTAAAGGAGGTATCGCCGTTAATCGAAAAGAAACTGCAAGGCCAGAAACTGCAAACCGAGTTGAATGATTTGAAAATGAAAAGTGGTATCTGGATGGACCAGGAATACTTCGCGACGGCCGCTCCGAAACCGGTTGCCGGCACGCCGCCCCAAGCTTCAGCCCCGACCAAACCAGCAAAAAGCAAGGAGAAACATGAAGACGAACGACAGAACTAGAACACTCTTATACGTTGCGCTTCCCATCATCATGATGGTAGCGTGTGTCCTCCAACCGCAGGCCCAAGCCCAAATGACGTCAACGGGTATCGCCTGCTCGCAGATAGCCGCCCTTCGCCTGTTACAGCAAGACAACATGCGAGCCGGCCTGACCCTGATTGAGTGCGGCGTAGTACAAGGCGGCCATCCTACCGGCTCGGGCGACGCCGTCACCGGCGATGAGCCTGCTCCGCCCAACATCCTGGTCAGCAACCGGACCTGCACTTCAGGTAGCAGTTGCACGAAGAGCGAAAGCATGGTGTTCGCTAGCCCCAAGGCGGGAGATCACACCGTCGTCGTCAATTACAACGACCACAATGGTAACAACTATTCGGGTGTGTCCTACTCCACCGATAGCGGCTCCACCTTCACCGAAATTCTGCCACCACCGTTTGCCAGCGGCCACGGCGAAAACTTCGGAGATCCCATCGTCGTTTTCAATTCGAAATTAAATATGTGGTTCGCGGGCGACTTGGCCACCGGCTGCGGTGGTCAGGGCGTAGGCTTGTGGAAGTCTCCCGACGGCCAGACCTGGACGACCGGGGCATGCGCCCATAACAGCGGCGGCGATGACCGAGAGTCCATGTGGGTGGACAACGCCCCGTTCAGCGCGGCGTACGGCCGCATGTACATTTCCTTCAATAACTTCAATGTGGGTGGAGGGGCCCTGTTTGTGACCCACTCGGACGACGGCACTACTTGGAGCGCTCCGTCACAACTCTCCTCTGGCTTCATTCGCGACGTACAAATCACGGGCACATTGCCAGGCAAACCTCCGCCGAACGTCGGTTACAGGAGCCCCGTGTTTGTGGGCGCCATGGATGAGGGTAGCGGGGGATTGAGTACCCGCCAGAACGTCATGTATCGATCCCTGGATGGGGGGGCGACCTGGACGTCAGCCACGATGGGTGCGCGCTTCAACGCGGTTGGTGATGGGGTCTGCGCCTCCAATACCTACTTCGCAAAAGTGAATCCCATCTGGCGGCACATGGGCTGGGGAGAGCCGGCAGTTGGTCCGGACGGAGTGGTCCACTATGCTTACGCTGGCAAAGGGCAAGCCAGCGGTGACAACGGGGACATCTACTACGTGCGTTCCACCGATAACGGCCTGACTTGGTCCTCGCCTATCAAACTCAACGACGACACAGGCGGCCAGTTCAAAACCCAGTGGATGCCTTCCGTGTCCGTCAACTACAACCCGGCGATCCCGCTGCCGCAAGCCAAGGTGACAGTTTCCTGGTATGATCGCCGCAGCGCCACCTCGGCGTGCAACGCGGTAACCGATCCGGGATGCAGTTACGAGCGCTATGCGGTTCAGTCGGCTGACAACGGCGCCACTTGGGGAGCCAATTTGGCCCTCAGCACTGGCTTGATTGACGAGCCCGACCAGCAGGATTCCGGCGTGCAGAGCTGCTATGCGGGTGACTACGACTACAACACGGCGTTAGGTGCGCGTGCCTTCGTAACCTGGACCGATGGTCGCGTTTCGGTTGGAGGCGTCCACGTCCAGAACGTGGAATTTGCCGCGGTTCCCGAGCCCTAGCGAAATCGTTCCATTAACCTCGTATTTAACAAGGAGGGCGCCAACTTGGCCGCCCTCCTTTCACTTTCAGAGATTGATTTACTGCGGCTCCAGCATTGTTGTATCCGCAAGCAGATGGGCATTTGGTTGGGTCATCGAATATTCAGGACTGCGAATGCGGATTCGATATAGCCGTGAACAATAACTCCGGTGGATGTGTTGCAACTTTCGAGGTTGCTGGCTGGTGACGTGAAAGAATTGCGAAATGGGAACCCGACCCGCGATCTTCAAATGGCGGCAGACCGAACCCGGCCTCATACTTTGTGCGG
>DATCCF010000206.1:0-4155 GCA_036511435.1 Terriglobales bacterium
TAGAGCGGTTTAGTTATTTGTGTAGTCTAGGTGCCGCCGGCTGAAGCCGGCTCGGAGGTGAAGGATCAGCGGGAACGCGGCGCTGAAGCGCCGCTCTACCCGTGCTCGCTCGACTACAGTAATTCTTAAACTGCTCTAGCTCGCCCGCCAGTTCATAGCCTCCCATGCCCGGCATTACCAGATCGGTGAGAACAAGGTCGATCTTGCCGCGAAGATCGTCGCAAACCTGCAGCGCGGCCTCCCCACTCTCAGCTTCGACGACCTGGTAGCCTAACTGCTGCAAACACTCGCGCACGTTGCCGCGAATCGTGGCTTCGTCTTCGACGATCAGTATGGTTTGCCCGCTTGGCTCAGAGTGCGTCTGGTCGCGCGCCAAGGGATTTTCCAACGCCGCTGTAATCGCGGGGAAGTAGAGCTTGAAGGTTGTGCCATGGCCCGGTTCGCTGTAAACCCAGATGTACCCTCCGCTCTGTTTCACAATTCCGTACACGATTGACAGCCCTAGACTAGACCGGTGCCTTTGCCTACTTCTTTGGTGGTGAAGAAAGGGTCGAAAATGCGCGGCAGAATCGACTTATCGATGCCGGTTCCCGTGTCGCTGACCGCTAACATCACGTAGCGACCGGGTTGAACGGGCGGATGCTCCTGGGTGTAGGCATTGTCTAATTCGACGTTGCAGGTTTCAAGATGGAGGATGCCGCCTTCGGGCATGGCATCACGCGCGTTCACAGCCAAGTTGAGGATCACCTGCCCCACTTGGCCGGGATCCAAGCGGGAATTCTCCAGCGTGTCACACAGTTTTGTCACCAGTCGAATGTCTTCTCCGATGATCCGGCGCAACATGTCCGAAGTCTCGCTTACCACTGAGTTCACATTAATGACGCGGACCTGCATAATCTGCTGCCGGCCGAGTGCCAGCATCTGCCGGGTTAGTGCGGCGGCACGGTCGGCCGCGTGGGAAACTTGCAACAGCAGCTTGCTGAGCGGATTATCGGGCGTGGTTTGAGCGAGCATCAATTCTGTAGAGAGCTTGATCACGACCAAAATATTGTTGAAATCGTGAGCTACGCCTCCTGCCAGCCGGCCTACCGCCTCCAGCTTCTGCACCTGGCGGACCTGCTGCTCCAGCGCGCTCTGCTGGGTCATGTCTTCGACGTAACCGGCGAAGTACTCCGCCTTGGTATGAGCGTCGCGAGCCAGCGAACCTGAGATTCGCACCGGCACCGTGCTTCCATCACGCCGGACCAGGCTGAGTTCATGACCATGAATTCTTGTACTTCGCCTAAGTACCTCGATCAGCCGGCCACGGTCCTTAGGGTCCGAATAAAGCCCGGTTGAGAGTTTCAGGCCCATGGCTTCGTCGAGACTGTATCCGCCCAGGATCTTCAGCATCGCTGGATTCAGGGATTCAAAACGATCCTCGTTGAGCAAAGTCCGGCAGATACCGAAAGGCGCCCTGTCCACCAGTGACTGCAGCGAGGCCTGTGATTGCCTCAGCGCCTCCTCCATCAAGTTGCGCTCGGTGACATTGTTGGCTAGCACCAATTCGTAGGGATGGCCGCCTTGCTCGAATCGAAACGCTCGGCTCTCGGCGAATAGAAGACTGCCGTCCTTCCGCCGGTGCCGCCAGATTCCCGCGCTGTTAAACCCGAGATGGATCTGGTTGACACAATCCGGTAGCGTCGGCGTCTTCTCAGGAGGACGGATATCCAAGATAGTCATTCCCAGGAATTCCTCCCGGGAAAACCCATAGGTCCGCACGGCGGCATCGTTCACGGAGACAAAGCGCAAGGTCGCGCAGTCATAAACCCACATGGGGTAGGGATTGGCGGAGAACAGGAGCTGTTGCTGGCTCTCTGCGTCGCGCGAGCGTGCCAATTCGACCGCCAATTCCTGGCGTAGGCGCACTAATTCCCGATCGCCACTACGCTTGCGTCGGAGCAACCAAAGCAGTGCCCCAGCCAAGAGCGCGAAGATGAAGATAACGATGAGCGGCATCCGGCCACACCCGCACAAAAGCGATGGCGCCGCTTCCGAAGTCCGTAATCCTGCCGTACAACGTAGGGAATTCTTCAGGCGCTCGTCGAGTGTTTGCCTGCCACAGATTGCGTCGAGGGTCTCTCCGATCGATCAGGCCACTACAATCAGCCGTACACGACTACGGCAAAACACTGCATCCTTCCATGGCCATCAACCCGCCGGACGCGACGGCGGGAATAACTTCAGCTACTTCATAGCAGTTGTGCCACGTCGCTGGCTGTGATTTACGACACACGTCAATGTGTTAAGTGCGACTTTTCCGTGCAAAATTCATGGCGGATTACCAACCGCAGGGCGGCTCAGTTCTGAGGTTCGAGGCAGACGCTACCGCCCCAGCCCATCACTGTCGGGTCTGAGAAAAGACCAGCCTGAAGGCCCGCACTACCCGAGCCACAGCCACTCTGGAATCGCTCTAAAACCAGCGCAAGCGTTGAGGCTGGCGGTTTGCCGGCCTCGAATCTCGCGGGTCCGCCGCACCTCGAACCTTCCAGCCCCTGCTACAATGCAGGCGAAAACCATCCGCACGTCCCGAGTTGCTGGCAAATACCAGAGTCGCGCGGAGTCTGCCTGGTTCGATTGAACTTCTGGTCGTGCTTTTTCGTATAAGTCTTTAGCAGTGAGTGGGATTGGGCCAGGAGTCACGCCCCTCGGGAGCGCTGATTGGACGATATCCAAGCCGTCAATGCCCTCGTCCGTCGCTGTGTTGCTGGCGACGCTGCGGCTTGGCAGGACATCGTTCAGCAGTATCATCGCCGGATCTATAACATCTGCTATCGCTTTTCGGGATCGCCCGACGATGCGGCTGACCTGACCCAGGAAGTATTCATCAAAATGTATCGCACGCTCAGTACGTTCGACACCACGCGCGCAGCGTTTATGACCTGGGTCACGACGGTCACTCGAAATCTGCTGGTGGACCACTTTCGCAAAGGAAAGTATGACCGGGTTACTGACTCACTGGAGGCCACGCCGGGCAACCAGGACGATGGCCTGACCCTGGCAGAGAGGCTGCAAGACCCCTCTGCCGGTCCCGAAGCCCGGGTGCGGAGCCAGGAGACGCAGAAACTGGTCCACGAAGCCCTGCGGAAGCTGTCGCCAGAGCTACGGGAGGCGGTTATCCTGCGTGATCTCCAGGATATGGACTACAAAGACATTGCCATAGTCCTTAAGGTCCCTGAAGGAACTGTGAAAAGTCGCATAAATCGGGGGCGAACGGAACTTGCGAGGCTGTTACAACGTAATTACAGACAGGTGAGTTGATGCCCAGCGAGAATCAATCCGGGATGCAATGCGTCGAGTGCGAAGGCCTGTTGGCCGAAGCGATCGATGGCGCTCTGCACGGCTCTACGCTGGCCGCGTTCGAAGCGCACCAGCAGTCCTGCCCGGCATGTCGCGCGATGGTCGAAGAGGCCACGGCGGGAATGCACTGGCTGAAGGGGCTGGATGAGGTCGAGCCGCCGCGCCATCTGGTGCACAACATTCTGACGCAGACCATAGGGGCGCTTCCGTCGGAGCACGCCGTAGTCCCGCCGCCTGGCGATGGCTGGCTCGATAAGCTTAAGCGCCGGCTGGCGCCGATCTTCGCTCCGGTTGCCACCCCGCGCTTCGCCATGTCGTTTGGCATGGCATTCTTCTCCATCACCATGCTGCTCAGCATCGCTGGCTTCCATATCAGCGATCTGCGGCGGCTTGACTTGAGCTCCAAGGGGATTGCCAAGACGTACGCCTCGACCCAGGCCCGCGTGATTCGTTATTACGACAACATTCGCCTGGTGTATGAGATCGAATCGCGGGTGCGCGACTTGCGCCGTGTCGCGACTCCGGAGAAGCAGCAGCAGGAAGAACCGACGCCCAAGAGCCAACCCAAGAGCGATAACCGGCAAGACAAGGATCGCCATAACCAGAACTACAGCCGCGACGGAAGCCAGCCTGAGATGGCTGCGTCTCCGGCTGGGAATGAACATTTGATGAACGAATTGACCAAGGAATTGACCAATCAGGCCCGGCTGAACAGGAGAACCGCATGAACTGCGCCAATCATGTCGATGCTCCCGCCGTCGCATTCTGCCGTACGTGTGGGAAACCACTGTGCAGTAGCTGCGCGCGAGACGTCCG
>DATCCF010000207.1:0-19690 GCA_036511435.1 Terriglobales bacterium
AGTTACAAGCCAGGGATTTGTTACGTTTACCCTGCAAGCCGACGGATCGATCGACGCTTCGTTGACCGTTACAAACGGGGCCAATATCCTAGGGTTCGGTTTCAACTCACTGACAGCGAACCTGCCCGAGTCAAACTTCTCCCCTACCCAACCCGACAACCCATTCGGCTGGTCCGATGCCTTCGGCCTCCAACCGTCTGGATTTTTCTGCAGCGCATGCGGAACGACGGAAACCTGGACCATCGACGGTAACTACTCGTCGGTTTTCGATGTTCTGGATGGTGGAAACCAGTCCACGGTCGACTTCTTCCTGCTTGACTCCAACGGCAACCAGTGGGGTGGCAACGGCGGCACCACAGGAACGACCCCTGAGCCAGCCAGTCTGCTACTGCTGGGCACTGGTGTGCTTGGAGTGCTCGGCTCCATCCGTCGCAAACTGATGTAACAGGGTTTCAGATTCTTTTTCTGCTTGCGCCGAGACGATAGTGGATCGCTCGGCGCATTTTTATTGCGTTGCGGAGCGTTCTCAAGCCTTCCCGGTGATGCGGTCGATCACAGCAAGGTCCTCCCTACTTAGGGTAAGAATTTACTTGACAACTCACAGGCTCCGCACTAAGATTTCAGCATGGAACCAAATACACTGCAAGATGCAATCCTCTATTTCGCAAGCCCTGACAACTGCCGCGAATACTTAGTAGCGCACCGCTGGTTGGATGGCGTTACCTGCCCGCGCTGCGGGAGCAAGAACATTCTATTTCAGCCGAAGTATAACCGCTGGCAGTGCGGCAGCAGGCACGCCCTGAGGCAGTTCACTTCCAAGACAGGAACCATCTTCGAGGATTCACCGCTCGGCCTGGATAAGTGGCTGCTCGCCATGTGGCAGGTTGTGAACTGCAAGAACGGCATCAGCAGCTACGAGATCGCCCGCGCTTGCGGCGTGACCCAGAAAACCGCATGGTTCATGGATCACCGGATTCGCTGCGCTCTCGGCATGTCTCCCACTGACAAGCTCTCCGGCCACATCGAAGCGGATGAAACCTTTATCGGCGGCAAGGCTCGCAACATGCACGTCGGCGTGCGGCAGCGGCGCATCACCGGAACCGGCGGCAAAGATAAAACCGCAGTCATGGGTATCTTGCAGCGTGGCGGAAAAGTTCGCACCATCGTTGTTCCGAACCGCAAGAAAAGCTCCCTACAAGCGGAAGTCATAAAGCATGTTGAAGCTGGTTCCGCTCTCTATACCGATGCTCTGCTTTCCTACGATGGTCTTGCTGGCGATTACGCCCACCAAGTGGTAGATCACGCCGTCCAGTACGTCGATGGATTGGTTCATACCAACGGACTCGAAAACTTCTGGAGCCTGTTCAAGCGCGGCATCAATGGAACCTATGTCAGCGTCGAACCCTTCCATCTTTTTCGCTATCTCGACGAGCAATCGTATCGCTACAACAACCGCAAGCTGACCGATGGCGAACGATTTGGTATTGCGGTAGATGGTATTGTCGGCAAGCGGCTCACGTTCGATCAATTGACCGGCAAGGTGGGAGAAACGGCGGTCTTCTAATCCTTTGCGTTTGAAACGAGGAAAGCGGAAGTCGGGTTGACTTCCGCCTTCATAACTTGCGCTTGTCACCTTGAGTTGTCTTGGCGGATCGCTTCGGGTGACCCGTGAGGCATTCGCGCGCTTGCCCTCAGAAATGAGGATGCGCCGATGTGTGCCCAGAGTCAAGCAGCCGAAGTTTGCGAGTTTGTTGAGGTGGGATCGGGAGAGCCAATCACACGGGAGAATCGCGTGGAATTTCATCTGCTCTACACTGGGCCATTGCACAGCGCCGGATCTGAGAACCATGTTGCCGAAGGGCATTCGATGCGGAAGGTTTTTCATCGGCAATTGCAGCGACTCTGGAATACACACCCCAATCTTCGAGAGATGGCCGTATCCAAGGCATCCGATTTTGTCGCGGACGAAGCGAACAAAGGAAACTTTGACGTTCCCTCGCCGTCGTCGCGCGATGAGGCCATTCGCCTTAGCCTACGAGCAATGGGAAATACTTGGAACGGTTTTGGGTTTAATTTTATTCCGCTCGTGACGGCAGACCTTTGTCTTCGTTGCAGCCTGGACATTCTATTTTTACGCGTTGAAGAGAAAAATTACGTCTTGCAGGGCGGTGACATTGACCGAAGGCTAATAACTCTATTTGACTCCCTGCGGATCGCTAAGGAACGTAATCAGTTCCCGCGAGGAACTGTTCCCGACGCCGGCGAAGACCCTTTCTTCTGTCTCTTGCAAGACGATAAGTTGATTTCGGAGGTCCGCGTGAACACAGGCCAACTCTTGCGGCTGCCCGAAGCAAGGGCTCTAAGCAAGCACGACGTGTATCTGCAAATCACGGTAAAGCTGAACACGACACGACCCCATCAGTACGCTTGGGTGTTCTAACCTTTTGGGCGTTGAGGTCGGCCGACTTGGAGCGATGCTATGGACGACGATCTGAAGCGGATACTGATTGACCTGCACGAAGCTGTACTTGGTCTATATGACGCGCTAGACGAATCTGCGTTGAACGAGACAGCGTTGATTGCTGCGCTGAAAGAGCTTCTTCCCGGCTTCGGCCCAAGATTCGAGCAATTGCGTATCGTCGCCGAAAAGCAGATCGCCGCTGAAGATCGTGCAGGGCAAGCAGCGATTCGTGCATCGCTTGACAAAATGAATTAGCTTTTTGCATTTCCTATGCGACTGATTTCGATACTGCAAACACTCGTACTCCTGGCAAGCAGCTTAATCATGTGGGGCTGGTTGCGTGCGCTTGCAAGGTTTGAATTTCGCGGAACCTGGACTAAGAGGTTCACGTTCCTTGTTGCGGTCGCTTCATTGTTCTTGTTCGGGATGTTGTTTGCCCAAGCACTCGAATTGTTCAGATAGAAAACCCCGGATAGCAGCAACACACAATTAGCCCGCTACCGTAAAAGTGCATACTTCTGAAGAAAAACCGGACTGGTTGTATAATCGCCGCGCTATGAATGATCTTGAGACGAAGGACGTTCTGCTTTTAAATCTCCGGATGTTGCGGGAGTTGGCGGTCTATCTTCATCGACAACACGGCTGGATGATTGCTCTCGCTGATGCGGTGCGGGAAAGGCCGGAGATGAAGCAGGCCCTAGAGCAGCACGCATTCTACGGTCAAGGTCCTCGCCCAGATCAGCAAATAACTGACAATATGATTCGGAACATCGACTTGCTAATTCAGAGATTGACGGGCGACTAGTCTCATCTTGCATCCTGGGCCTGCCTGTGCGAAGATTCGCTTAGGCGCGCAACGTCTGAGAGTCCACGACTGGCATCGTGGGCTTTTCCTTTTCTCCTTCCAATCTTAGCAGTTATAATGCCCGCATGAGACCATTGCCAGCGGCGCCGAACGTTCCCGGTGACACGCCAGCGAAACGGCTGAGCAACGCGCTTAACCGGGTTCTGCGCGTGTCGAAGGCCGATCTACTGAAAGAGGAAGCGCGGCAGCGGCAGGCCGGCGAACGGAAGCGGGCCAAACGGAAACGCGCTTCCTGACCCGCGCAACCTGTCACGGCTGCTTAAACCTTATCCCTCGCCCTGTGAGTTATCACCTATATTCCTGCCCTACTTAGGTCCCAGTTGGCGGATTGCGCGTTCTTTTCCACCTGCTCCGGCTTGGTGGCTCCGGCAATCACGTTGGCCACCGCAGGACGCGCCAGCAGCCAGCTAAACGCCAGCTCCAGCACCGTGTGCCCATGCTCTTTCGCGAATTGCTCCAGTCGCTCGACTTTCTCGAGATTGGTCTCATTCAGGTACCGGTCCGCCAGTCCTTGTTTTTCCGCGAGTCGAGAACCCTTCGGCGCCGCCTGTCCCTTCCTGTACTTGCCGGTCAGCAACCCACTCGCCAGTGGGAAGTAGGGAAGCTCCGCCATGCCGTATTTCTCCACCACAGGCAGCAGCTCGCGTTCGATATCGCGCACCAGAAGACTGTACTCATCCTGGCTGGAGACAAACCTCGTCAGCTTGTTGTCTTCGGCAATGCTGTGCGCTTCGACAAGTTGTGCGGCAGACAAGTTGGAGCAACCAATGTGACGGACCTTGCCTTGCAGGACGAGGTCGTCCAGCGCCCGCAGAGTCTCTTCCATCGGCGTGTTGGGGTCGGGACGGTAGAGCTGGTAAAGATCGATCCAATCCGTCCTCAGCCGCTGCAGGCTCGATTCGATGGCCGAAAAAATATAGGCTCGAGAGGCGCCCTTTTTCCTGCCTTCTTGATCCAACTGAGACCCGAACTTGGTCGCCAGCACGATCTTCTTGCGGCGCTCACCCAGAACCTCGCCTAAGATTTCTTCCGAGCTGCCATAGCTGTCGGAGGTGTCGAAAAAGTTGATGCCGGCGTCGATCGCTTTGTCGACGACTTTGCGCGATGCCTCCACATCCATGTTCGCGACAAATCCGAAGTTGTTGCACCCCAGCCCTACCACCGAAACTTGCAGCTCCGACTTTCCCAGCTTCCTGTGTTTCACGTTAGAATCCTTTCCCTTGGAATCATAGATGATGGGATGCCGCGCCCTGCGGGTTGGAACCTCAAACAACCCATAGCGGTGGCAGGTGACCACCGTTTGCACTACCGCACTCAGCCAAACATCATTTCGGATGCCTGGGTAGGATACGCCCCCCCAGGGCCGAAATTGATTGTTGTCACACTGTCGCCGGTGTGTAAGTCCTGAGGAATCTGCTGCTTCTTTCCATGGCAACGACTTCTTCAGCAGCCTCTCAATGCGCGGAAAGCCCTAACAGGCTGCGAACCCTGCACTTTGCTGTGCGGAACTTTCGCTCGGCAAAAGAAACTGCGATACTTAACTAGCATCGCGAGTCTTTCCTATGTTCCGCTGCCAGCGACGTTGATCCAGTTGGCCAGATCGCGCCCGGCACGTGCACTCCGCAGCGATAGTCTCCCGGAAGACCGCAATACAAGGACTAATGAGCGACTTTCTACAAGCCGTGCAGGAACGCGTTGTCATCTATGACGGCGCCATGGGCACCAGCATCCAGGCCCGCAACCCCTCGGTAGACGACTACTGGGGCAAGGAAGGCTGCAACGAACTGTTGGTGTTGAGCCGGCCCGACATCGTTAAGGACATCCACGCTGCCTTCTACAGTGTGGGCTGCGATGTGGTGGAGACCGACACGTTCGGCGCGACACGCGTGGTGTTGGCGGAGTACGACCTCCAGGACAAAGTACACGAGATTAACTTCGCCGCTGCCAAGCTGGCGCGCGAAGTGGCTGCCAGTTTCTCATCCAACGGCCGCAAGCGCTTTGTTGCGGGATCCATCGGTCCGACGACAAAACTACCTTCGCTCGGCCACATCAGCTTCGACGACATGGCCGCCTCCTACACGGAACAGGCGGTTGCGCTCATTGAAGGCGGAGTTGATGTTCTCCTGCTGGAGACTTGCCAGGACATTCTTCAGGCGAAAGCCGGACTGGTTGGACTTTTCGACGCGTTGCAGCAAACGGGCAAGAACGTACCCATCCAGGTTCAGGTGACGCTGGAAGCTACCGGCACGATGCTGCTCGGCACCGAGATCGGGGCGGCGCTGACCACGCTGGAGATGTTCGACGTTGCCGCCATCGGTCTGAACTGCGCTACCGGCCCGAAAGAGATGAACGATGCGATCCGCTACCTGGGCGCGAATTCGCCGAAGCATGTTTCCGTCCTGCCCAATGCTGGGTTGCCGCAGAACCAAGGGGGGCGCGCTGTGTACCTGCTGCAGCCGCAGGAGCTGGCCGAGTACCACAAGCAGTTCATTACCGAATATGGCGTCCGCATTGTCGGCGGCTGCTGCGGAACTACGCCCGAGCACTTGAAGGCCGTCGTCGAAACCTGCGCCAATCTTGAGCCTGCAAGGCGAGATGTCAAGATCGCCGCAGCGGCAGCCAGCGCCTATTCGATGGTGCCCCTCGATCTCGATCCCAAGCCGCTGATCGTGGCCGAGGAGATGAACACCACCACTCGCGTCGAGCACTTCAAGAACATGGTTCGCACGCAGAACTATGACGCGATCCTGACTCTGGCCAAGAAGCTGGTGAATGAAGGCTCGCACATGCTCGACCTGTGCTGCGCCATCGTTGGCGAAGACGAGAAGGGCTACATCAGCAACATTCTCGAAAAGATTGCCACCCGTGTGCCCGCGCCGATCACCATCGATTCCACCGAAGCCGATGTCGTGGAAGAGGCGCTGAAGCGCATTCCCGGCAAGGCGATCATCAATTCCATCAACCTTGAGGACGGTGAGAAGCGTACCTCCAAAGTTCTCCCGATGGCCAAGCGTTACGGCGCGGCCGTCATCGCCTTGACCATCGATGAAGATGGGATGGCGCTTACGACGGAGAAGAAGCTGGCGATCGCCAAGCGCATATTCGATCTGGCGGTAAACAAATATGGCATCCGTCCAGTCGATCTCATCTTCGACGCGCTGACACTGCCCATCTCGACCGGCCAGGATGATTATCGAACTGCCGGCATCGAAACCTTGAAAGCGGTGAAGGCGATTAAGGCCGAGCTGCCCGACGTCAAGACGATCCTCGGCGTCAGCAACATCTCGTTCGGACTGAATGCCTATTCGCGCCGAATCCTGAACAGCGTTTTCATGCATGAAGCCGTGGACCACGGCCTCGACATGGCCATCGTGAACTACAGCAAGATTTATCCGCTGTACAAGATTCCCGAGGCGGAAGTCGATCTGGCGCGCAAGCTGATTTACTACGATAAGTCGAACGGCGACCCGCTTCAGGTCTACATGGCGCACTTTGCCGGGACCAAGGGCAAGGAAGAGACCACCACCGCGCATGTGGACACGCTCTCGATCGAAGATAAGTTGAAGTGGTCGATTATTAACGGCGAAAAGACGATTGGCGACGGCGCGACCAAGAAGTCACTCGTCGAATTGCTGGAAGAGGCGCTCGTCACCTATACGCCGCTGGAGCTCATCAACAATGTGCTGCTCGACGGAATGCGCACCGTGGGCGACCTCTTCGGCGCGCGCAAGATGCAGTTGCCATCCGTGCTCGACTCCGCAGGCGTGATGAAGGCGGCCGTCGCTTATCTCGAGCCCAAGATGGAGAAGAAAGAGGGTAGCCAGAAAGCGACCATCGTGCTCGCCACGGTGAAGGGCGACGTCCACGACATTGGCAAAAACCTGGTGGACATCATCCTCACCAACAACGGCTATCGGGTGGTGAATCTCGGCATCAAGCAGCCGTCGGACACCATCATCAAAGCGGCCCTGGCCGAAAAAGCCGACGCCATCGGGTTGAGTGGCTTGCTGGTGAAGTCCACGCTGGAGATGAAGTATGTGGTGCAGGACCTGCATCACCAGAAGCTCGACTTCCCGGTGATCTGCGGCGGCGCCGCGCTGACCCGCAAGTACGTGGAAGACGATCTGCGGCGCGAATACAACGGTGGCATTTTCTATGCCGATGACGCCTTTGCCGGGCTTCACATCATGGAGGACCTCGCGTCGCCCAATGGCGCACGCGAGAAGCGCATCGCGGAGGGCAAGGTCATCAAAGAGTTCGTCCGGGCAGCAGTCGCCAGTGGCGATGGAGACGCACCTACCGCACCGAGCATCGAGATTGCGCCGGCGAACATTCCGCAGCCGCCGTTCTGGGGCATTCGCGTATTGAAGCCGCAAGACTTCGATTTGCGCGAAATCTTCCAATACATCAACGAGACCGCGCTATTCAAAAATCAGTGGCAGTTGAAGACCGCCTCGCAGGAGGACTATGGCCGCCTAGTCGAAACAAAATATCGGCCTATCCTGAAAGACCTGGAAGAAGAGGTGATCGCGGCCGGCTGGTTCGAGCCAAAAGTTGTGTACGGACACTTCGGTGCGCAGGGCGACGGCAACGACGTCATCGTTTACAACCTGCCGCAAGGCTGGAAGCAGGGCGATGCGGTTCCGCCGGAGACGCTACGCTTCACCTTCCCGCGCCAGCGCGAAGGGCGGCATTTGTGCATCTCCGACTTCCTGCTTGCGAAGAGCAGCGGGCGCATGGATGTTCTCGCCATGTCGTGCGTGACCATAGGAGCGATAGCTTCGCGCGAGACCCAGAAGCTGTTCGAAGGCGGGGAGTACACCAAGTATCTCTACCTGCACGGGCTCAGCGTGGAGTCAGCCGAAGCGCTGGCTGAGCTATCGCACAAGCTCATTCGTCAGGAGTTGGGAATCGCCGGCGACGACTCGCCGCACATCCGCGATCTGTTCCATCAAAAATATCGCGGCTCGCGGTATTCATTTGGTTACCCCGCGTGCCCCAATCTGGAAGACCAGACGAAGCTGTTCGCACTGTTGCATCCGGACGAAAACATCGGTGTGCATTTGACCACCGGATTTCTGCTCGATCCAGAGCAGAGCACCTCCGCCATCGTCGTGCATCATCCCGCGGCGAAGTACTTCGTGGTCTAGGCCGTTAACCGTTTCGGCTTTGCGGCCATTGATTCTATTGCAAAGCTGTGGCCTGCCCAAAACTCTACTTGCACGTTTTCGTGCAATAATGTCTAATTTGCACGAAAACGTGCAAGTGAGGTTTTTGTGGTCTCAGACAAAATGTATGCCGTCATCACGGCGGATGTCATCGACTCCCGTCGCATCGAGGGCTTTCGACGGAAACGGGATGCGAAGTTGCGTCCGCTCTCGAGATTGCACGTCCGCCAGAAGCTTGTCCTTTCTGACTATGCGGTCACCGCGTGGGACGAGTTTCAGGCAGTCCTGTACAGCCCCCAGGCGATCCCACATGTGGTCCTCGAGCTTAGACGTAACTTCTATCCCATGCATCTCTGGATTGCGATTGGCATTGGCAAGGTGAGCGAACCGCGCAAGAAGCCGGTCAATCAGTTCGCCGGCGGCGAGGCCTTCGAGCGGGCCCGGCTGGCGGCCGACCGGCTCAAAGCCGACAGGGCCGGGAAAGATCCCACCCTCACCGGTTTCGTTTCCGGCAACGCAGTGTTCGACCTGATCGCGAATACCATCTATCGCCTGCACGACACCTTGCTTCAGGATGTATCCGCGAAGCAGTGGGAGACGATTCTGGCCCAGATCAGTACGGGTAATCAGGAACTGGCAGCGAAGAAATTGGGCGTGAACGTGTCGACTGTGTCTAGAAACTTACGTCGAGCGCATCATTGGCAAATGGAAGAGACGTGCCAGGCCGTGGAAGCCATAATTCGCAGTTATTTCTGATTTGCACGTTTTTGTGCAAAAATCATCTTTTTGCATCCTGCTATGCAAAACGCATTCCGCACATTCCTGGCGATCCTGCTGGCTCATCTGCTGGCCGATTTCCCGCTTCAGACCGACTCCATCGCGTTGGGCAAGAAAAATCGCAAGCTGCCCTACTTCAAGCACGGGGCCATTCACTTCATCGTGCTGATTGCGGTTCTGGCGATCTTCACCAGCACGCCGCTGTGGTCTGGGCCCGTGCAACTGCTGATCGTCGCTTACATTGCGTTTCACGTCGGGTTGGACTTCTTGAAGAACCGGCTGGTGGACAGAAAGATATTTCGTGATTCCACCGGGTTGTTCTTGCTGGATCAGACGTTTCATCTGGCCACAATCGTTGCGCTCACCTGGGCCTTCACCAAATATCGTTGGAGCGATGTCAAGATTGCAATTGGCTGGTCGGAGGCCGAACAGTTGCACATGCTGACGGTAGCGGTGCTCTACGTGGCAGTGCTATTTGGCGGTGGATACCTGGTCCGTTATCTTACCCGCTCGCTGACCCTTCAGCTTCCCGACACCAAGGGAGAAAATGCGGTGGAGCTTCGCAATGCCGGCCTGTATATCGGATGGCTGGAACGGTTCCTGGTTTTGACTGCCGTGCTGGTGCAGTCGCCGGCCATGATCGGCTTGATCCTCACCGGCAAATCGATTGCCCGTCTTCCGGAACTCAAAGGACCGAGGTTTGCCGAGTACTTCCTGATAGGTACGCTCTTGAGTATCAGTCTGGCTTTGCTGGGTGGCATCGTTCTGTCGCGGCTTCTCTTTGGAACCGTTACTTTCCGGTAAAGTTTTCTATCAAGTGAAGTTGGCGGCCCTCCAAAAGCCGGCGCCTGTTTTCTCGCAGGCATGAAGCGACTGCGTCGGCAGTATTCTCAAAAGGGCCATCACTGCGCCCCAATGGCCACATGTTCCAGGATGGCGTTCTGTGCGCGCCTGATCCTGTTCTGCGAATGTGGCGGTGGAGCTTTTTGCCGGTCCTTATGCGCCACGTAGGTTCCCACGCCATATCCGATTACTGACCCCGAAAAGACATCGGCAGGGAAGTGCACTCCACCGGTCACACGGGTTGTGCTGACCGCGGTTGCCGCTCCGTACATCAGCAGACGCATGGGCCAGTTCGGGTATTCGTGGGCCATGACAGAGGCGAGCGTCCAGGCGAAGGTTGCGTGTCCCGAGGGGAAGGAGCCGCTCGTCCAATTGCCGGAGAAGAATTTCCCTTCGCCCGCGCCGGTGTAGGGCCGTTGCCGCGCCAGGACCGCTTTCAGTGCGGCGTACAGGATGACACTGTCGACGCTTGCCTCCGCGCTGCGTATCCCCGTGTCGGTAGCGTGCTCGTTGTGAGTGATCAATCCGGTGACGAAGATGCCTCCAGCCGCCGCGCCCAGACCGTACACGCCGGCATTGGAGATGTTGATGCTGGTGTTGTGCCAGCTCGCGGGGACTTGGTGCAGCACACTTTCGTCGTTCGCGATCAGGACTCCGGTGGCCCCGATGGCGAGCGCATCCCATTTAAGGGCGCTTACCGAAAACGGCGACTTGACGATGTGAAGTTCGTCCTCGCCAATCGGCTTGATCGCGGTCTCCAACGATGCCCCGAACGAGCTCGACGGTGTCTCTTTTGCGGCGGAGGGTGCATCGGGTAGGATCGCCTCGGTCGCCGGAGTCAGCTCTGTCGCTGTTGCGTCGGACGGGTGTCCTTGGGCATGTGCGACAGACCACGATGGCGCCAGCAACATGAGGGCAATCACCGGCACCAGAAACGATTTCCGTCTTGCCAGCGGATAAACAGTGGCTGACACTACCGAGACTCTCAGCAGATGGCCCATTTCGGTTCTCTCATCCATGGATTTGACTCCTGAATACAACTCAGCTTCTGTTTGGATTCGCCTCGATGCCAGCAGTGTGCCAATTTAACAGATTTGTAATGAATACGCTGCTCTACTTGGTAACCGGCCGGCAGGTTGGACGAGTGCTGCGTCTCACGCTGGAGCCAATTCCTCTTGGGGCAGGGAATGATGCTAATAAACACCGAAGATGGGCCCCGGACGGCGAAAGTAAAACCTACTCGTCGTAGCTTGAACGGCCGATTTCATCGCTCTTGCCGCTAATGTGCGCTATGTCCGCCGGGTCTGTGACGTATGCCACAGACTGAGTGTGCGTACCCCCGCAGAATCAAAAGTGGAGGGTTACTGTGTTCGCCATTGTAGAAGCGCGCCCCCTGGCGCGAGGTATCAAGCTATTTGTGATCGAGGCTCCCCGTATCGCCCGCAAGCAGCGGCCGGGGCAGTTTGTCATTGTGCGGCTGGATGAGTACGGGGAACGAATCCCGCTGACCATCGCCGATGCCGACCCCCAGGCCGGCACGGTCACCATCGTGGTGCAAGCCATCGGCAAGACCACCATGCTGCTCAGCATGCTGGAGGCTGGCGACTTCATCCGCGACGTGGTTGGTCCGCTTGGCAAGCCCTCTGAAATCGAGAAGTTTGGGACCACGGTCGTAGTGAGCGGCAGCGTAGGAACTGCCATGGCCTACCCTACCGCTCGCGAACTGAAGCGGGCAGGCAACAAAGTCATTTCCATCGTCGGAGCGCGCAGCAAAGACCTGCTAGTGCTGGAAGACGAGGTCCGCGCCGTCAGCGACGAAACCTACGTCGTTACCGACGACGGCAGCTATGGCCAGAAGGGTCTGGTCACCAACAAACTGAAGGAACTGGTGGACGCCGGAGGCGTCAATTATGTGCTGGCCATCGGTCCGGTGCCGATGATGCGCGCTGTGGCCAACCTAACCGGCCCCAAGCAGATCAAGACCATCGTCAGTTTGAATTCCATCATGGTGGACGGTACCGGAATGTGCGGCGGCTGCCGCGTGCTGGTAAACAACAGCAGCCAATTCGCCTGCGTGGATGGCCCCGACTTCGATGCCAGCCAGGTCAACTTTGAGGTCTTGATGCAGCGCAACAACATGTATCGCGAGCAGGAGCGTGCCAGCATCGAGCGCTTGCAGGCCGATCCGGAAGGAGAGCTTAAAAAGCTTCGCGAGAGCAATCGAGCGCACGCCTGCGCGTTAGAGCCGGTCGAGGTGAGCCATGACTGACAAAGTCCCCAGCAACAATCCGCTGCCCAACAAGGAACGCATCAAGCTGCCGCGGCAGCGAGTGCCCGAGCAAGACCCCCAGGTGCGGGCCCACAATTTCTGTGAAGTGAACCTCGGCTTTCCTGCCGAGCAGGCACGGCAGGAATCGCTGCGCTGCATTGAATGTCCCAAGCCCGGCTGCGTCGAGAAGTGCCCGGTGTCGGTGGACGTGCGGGCGGTGATCGATCTCATCCTCGCCGGTGATTACCTGGGCGCGGCATCGAAGGTACGCGAAGACAACGCACTGCCCGCGATCACCGGACGCGTATGTCCGGTCGAAGACCAGTGCGAGTCGGGTTGTGTGCTGGGCAAGAAGGGCGAGCCGGTCGGAATTGCCTACCTGGAGCGCTTCGTGGCCGACTGGGAGCGCGAGACTGGACAGTTCGGATCTCCCGTGTCCGCGCCTGCCACGGGTAAGAAGGTGGGCCTCATCGGCAGCGGCCCCGCGAGCCTGGCGTGCGCAGGCGACCTCATCCAGATGGGACACCAGGTGCACGTGTTTGAAGCTCTGCACGAACTCGGCGGCGTGCTGGTATATGGCATTCCAGAGTTTCGGTTGCCGAAAGATATTGTCCGTCACGAGATTGAGGTGCTACGCCGCCGCGGCGTTGAGTTCGAGACGAATGTTGTGGTCGGCAAAACGGTCACGATTGACGAACTGATGCAAGAAGAGGGATTCGACGCGATCTTCGTGGCGACCGGCGCTGGTCTGCCCCGCTTCCTCAAGGTTCCGGGAGAGAACTTTAACGGTGTCTATTCGGCCAACGAATTCCTAACCCGCGTAAACCTGATGCGGGCTTATCTTTTCCCCCAGTACGACGAGCCGCTCTATCCCTGCAAAGACCGCGACGTAATTGTGGTCGGCGGCGGCAACACGGCGATGGACGCGGTACGCAGCGCGCTACGCCTGGGCGCGAAGACCGCCAGTATCTTTTACCGCCGCACTCTGGTGGAGATGCCAGCCCGTGTGGAAGAAGTGCACCACGCCAAGGACGAGGGCGTTCACTTCGAGATGCTGGTGAATCCGGTGGAGTTCTTCGGCGACGAGAAGGGTAATCTCACTGCCGTGAAGTGCATCCGCCAGGAACTGGGCGAGCCGGATGATTCCGGACGCCGCAGCCCGGTGCCGATTAAGGGCACGGAGTTCGTTACGCCATGCTCAGTCGCGATCATCGCGGCCGGCACCTCGGCGAACCCGCTAATCCAGTCAACCACTCCGGGACTGGCGGTGACCAAGCGGGGATATATCTCAGCGAACGACGACCTCGCAACCTCGAAGCCCGGCGTCTTCGCGGGCGGCGACATCGTGACCGGCGGCGCAACCGTGATCCTTGCCATGGGCGCGGGGCGTAAGGCTGCGAAGTCGATCAACGAGTACCTGAAGGGCGCGAAGCCAAAGGTCGAAGAGGTGCAGGTAGCGGTCCAGAGTTAACTCATCTCCAAGTACGCGCGGTAGCGAGAGACTGGAGAAGCCGCGCATGATGGTCAGTTTCTCCCACTCATTCGCGAACGGCACGAATGAGTGGGGCACCCGGCACTCCTCTACCAGTTAAAACCGAAAGGGAAGTCATGAAACGGTTGTTGTTGGTCGTCGTCATCATTGGTATTTTCGGGATCGGTAGCTTCTTTATTTATCGAGAAAATCACGTCAGCACGGATTTCAAGGAAAAAGCGGAACTTGCCATTGATGCCCTAGACACTGCCACAACTAAGGTTTGCGACGACGATCTCTCCTACATTCCCGCCTCTGTTCAAGCTAAGCTGGCGGTGGAAGAAGCTTGTGCAGAGTCGCATGCGGCCACAACTGCAGCACTCCGAATCGGCCTAAGCGGGAGAGTCATAAACCTCAATGCGGAACATCGGCTCTGTATGCTGGAGAAGGAGAACCAAAAGCTGGACCGGGAAATTCATGCGAGGGGAGGTAAAACAACACCCACGACACTATCAGACCACAAACAAGAAAACAGAGACCGAATTGCCCACCTCCGAAATGAGTTGCAGGAACTGCAGTGAGCGCGGTGGCAGGGAAATTAGGACGGTGCCCAAGAACAGCGAGGCTTGCGTGTTTCAAGTGTCTGGTAGTGGGCTACTTTGAAAATAATTGATTGTCGGTATTACTCCCGCAGCCGGTTGATACGATCAGGTCGCAGAACCGATGGATAAAGCAGCGCTCCGCTTCCCGTTCGTCAGTCTGGTATCGGTGCCGCTTAAGACCGTTCAACAATCGTGGACCTGATACCTGCAACTCCCGGATTAGGTCTTCCTCGTCTTTACGCGACTCGGTTGTGGTGCGGTGTCGAAGAGTAATTCGGCAGCCCTTCTCTTCTCTGAGATATTTAATCGCTTCTCCAACCCAGAAATCGGTAGAGGCTTGGAATTGCGCCGAACAGTAGTCCCACATCCTGTTCCGAAGGCTTTGTTCTGTTTGCCCCACATAAAACGGAATCTCTGGGCCGCCAGGCGCAGCCCAGAAAATGACGTATACGTACGCCCCGGCTAAATAGTCAGTAGAGGAGGAACGGATAGCTGTTAATGTCGGGAAATCCAATGTGTCAAATTCCTCAAACATAGCTTTGGTCAAGTTTACGGCGGGTGGCCCGGTCAAGCAACTTCTAACCGAGAACCTTACATGGGGTGCCCCGTTCCTTCGCCCCCTTCGGGTTTGCTCAGGGCAGATTTTTGACTCGCCCGGTTCCCCCTCTCCTACACCAGTTCGATCGTTACACGCAGCCCGACCATCGCAGCCGCCCGTTGCAGGCTGCCGAGCGTAATGTCGTTTTTCGGATCCAGGATACGGTCAACCTGGGTGCGGCTCGTCTTGAGCAGCGCCGCCATCTTGTTCTTTGAGATTTTCTTTTTCTTCATGGCCTCGGCGAGCTGCCACGCGACGACCTCTTTGACCGCCTGCGCTTGCGCCTCTTCGAAGATGCCCTCCTCCTTGAGGAAGTCATCAAGGCTGGAACCCATATGTTTCTTGCTCATCGCTCCAACTCCTTCTGGCGCTTTCGCGCCATTGGCGGGTGGGCCAGCCAAGCAACTTCTAACCGAGATTCTTACAATGGGTGCCCCGTTCCTTCGACTTCGCTCAGGACAAGTCCAGCCCTCTTTTGGCTAGGGTGGGGCAGTTCTGCACCCATGTCTGCGCTGAATAGAGGCCCCTTCGGCTTTGCTCAGGGCAGGCTTTCGACTCGCGGCAAAGTCGGTCGCCCGCCCAGGGTGACACCCATGCAATCTAACGCGCTGCAGATAGCCAATCCGGGTTGATCCGTTTGCATGCCTCGTGCGCCCGGTGTAAGGTGTCTGGGGCATAATGATAAAGGAGGTCGCTCCGATGACCATTCAAATCACCAAGCCCGAAGTCGAGGCGCTTATCAATCAGCGTCTCCAGACAGGTGGATTTAAGGACGCTGAAGATGTTGTCTTCCAGGCACTTCAGTCTTCGCCCCCGACGGCGGCGACAACGCCACAACCCGACGCGCCGCCCGCAAAAGACATTGTGGAACTCTTTGCGCCATTGCGAGGCCTTAATCTGGATTTCGGTCGCAACCCATCTACCGGACGACCGGTAGACTTGTGAACGGCCATCTTCTCGACACCAACGTCCCGTCAGAATTCAGCCGGGACCGGCCCGAGCCTCGCGTTGTGCAGTGGCTCAAAACACAACCTGTTACGACGCTGTTTCTCAGCGCCGTCACGATTGGTGAAATCCGCAAGGGACTCATCGTGCTTCCCCCAAGCCGCCGCCGTTCCGATCTTGAGACGTGGTTTCACACTGACCTGCTGGTATGGTTTCGTAACCGCATCCTGCCCGTCACACATGCCGTCGCTGATCGGTGGGGCGTAATGGATGGTCAATGCCAGTTAAGAGGAACGCCCCTCAACACGGCGGACGGCATGATAGCCGCAACCGCCATGGAACATGGCCTCACGCTCGTCACGCGCAACCTAAAGGACTTCGCGGGTCTTGGCGTCGATATCTTCAATCCCTGGGAAATATAAAGCCCCGCAAGAAAGAGATTCAGTGCTTTACATTCACGCTTCCGAGGTGCCCGTTTATGTCCCGGCTATAGTCTTCGCCAAAGTTGCGGAACATATCGGCGCGGTTGGCCTCGATTTCCTCGGCAGATGGAGCCTGCCCGTATTTGGCGAACATGCCCCGCCCCGTCTTGAACGGAACACCCAACGATTGCGCTTCGAGTGAGGACGCGAGGTCGCGTTCAAGAACCTCACGCACGTAACCAGCGGCGGAAACGCCATGTGCGTTGGCTTGCACCTTCAGGGCCGCTTCAAGCTCCTCTGGAAGTTCAATCATCATGGCTGATTTCCTTTCGCTATAACCGATTGTCGCGATTTACTTCGCGCCGTCAAACAGGAAGTTCAGTCTTGGGAAGTTGGAAGCTCGGTTGACGCCTCCCGTCGATCGCCGGGTGACGGGCCACCCTGAAGTTATAAGCCTTGGCGTGGAGCATCTGACACGCCTGACCTCAGCCGACACCAAGGCGGCGAGGTCAGGTCTGGCGTACAACAATAATCGATGTGCCGCCGTCATACTGCGCTGTGATTCTGTGGTCGCTTTATTCCACCCACAGCGCCGCTGAATCTCCCCCCCATTCATCGCCCCGCCTGAACCGCCTTCGCAAGCCCAGCCAGCAATTCCAATGTTTCGTCCCATCCCATACACGCGTCGGTGATGCTCTGCCCATACACCAGCGGTTCTCCTGGGACCAGCTTCTGTGCTCCCGCGACCAGATTGCTTTCCAACATGACGCCAATGATATTGCGGTTTCCCTCCGCAATCTGCCCTGCGACGTCGCGGCAAACCGCAGGCTGACGAGTGTGGTCCTTGTTGCTGTTGGCATGGCTGCAATCAATCATGACGCGTGGCGGCAGTCCGGCTTCCTGTAGCTGTTTGCACACCCGGGCGACCGCGCCGGCGGCGTAGTTCACCGTCGTTCTTCCACCGCGCAGGATCACGTGGCAATCCGGGTTACCGGTGGTTACGAATATGGCCGATTGCCCATGCTTCGTGTGTCCCAGAAATGTGTGCGGGTGTTCCGCCGACAGAACGGCTTCGATGGCAATCTGCACGTCTCCCGATGTCGCGTTCTTGAAGCCCACCGGGCAGGAGAGGCCCGAAACTAGCTGCCGATGGACCTGGCTTTCGGTGGTACGAGCGCCAATTGCTCCCCAACTGACCAGGCCCGCCAAATACTGGGGAGTGATCATGTCGAGAAACTCAGTTCCGGCAGGCACTCCCATCTCCGCTAGGTCAAGCAGCAGACGCCTTGCCAGCCGCAGGCCGTCATTGATCTTGTAGGACTGGTCGAGGTGGGGATCGTTGATCAATCCCTTCCATCCGACGGTGGTGCGGCGCTTCTCGAAGTAAACGCGCATCACGATACGCAGTTCCGTGGAGAACTCTGCGATGGCGTTCCTCAGCAGGCGCGCATACTCGCGCGCAGCCTGGGTGTCGTGAATCGAACACGGCCCAGCCACCACCAGCAGACGACGGTCCCTGCCGCCGAGGATCTCGCAAATCTCATGGCGAGCCTGGTAGACGGTTGCCGAGGCTTTCTCGGTGGTGGGCATCTCCTCCTCCAAAAAGACCGGAGGAAGCACGACCTTGGTCCACTTTATGCGAAGGTCATCGATGGGATGGAACATGGTGGTTTATGTTGGCAGTGTAACCCGAGACGTAATCAAAGGCGCGAATGTTGAGCAGCGATCTTGGTGGGAGCCCCCGCATTCATGCGGGGGAAGGAGCGCTTTAGCGCTGGGGATCGAAAAATCCAGGGCTAAAGCCCATTTTCAAAATCGCACCTTCTCCGCTGGACTGAAGTCCAGCTCCCCCCCCTGCTGAAGCAGGGGGCTCCCACCAAAAGCCTTCCTCCAGTTTTTCCGCAGCCTGTGAAGGCGGGCTCCTCCCCATTCGTCAAACTGAAACGGCTCTACGCCCACAATGCCGCCGAGCCGCCTACCCATTCCAGATTGCGATTGTGGTCGACCCCCATCATCATGCCGCGTCCCATGCGCACCAGCGGCAGCACGGGCGTAAGTTCGCCGCCCTCGGGCCACACAAACATCATGCGGATTTCCATTTGCGTCGGCCCGTGCGGCGTGTGAATCACAGGCTCGAACTGCATCCGCTCCTGGATAATGTAGTTGTGGCGCTGATCTGTCGGAATCGCGTCGATGTCTGCCTGCATCGGTGAAAACTTGATGCCAACTCCGGCAAAAGAATACAGCGGCTTGAGCAGGTAATTCTCGTTGTCCTTCGGCAGCTCGCTGAGATTGTCGAGGAACCACGTCTTCGGCACGCACTCGTGTTTCAAGTGCGGGATGGAGAACTTGCTGATCCGAAAGTACCAGTTGGGATGGCCGGCCCACTCGACGTCGAGTTCCTCCCGCAGATCGAAAGGCAGAGTCACCGCTTTGCGCTCCAGCTCGTCCACAATGCAGCGGTTGTAGATGCGTCGAACCTCAACCTTGCGCCCGTCCTTCGTATAAAAGAGCTTCTTGCCGCGCTTCTTCAGCGACAGTATGTCCACGATTGCGATGCCCAGTTTCCGCTGCGTCACCAGGAAGTCGGGCAGCGTCTTCTGGTGCTCGGGGTCGATCTCCATAAGAATGACATTTTCCGGATCGTGGCCGGCCACGATGAGCTGGCGCATGAGCTTCCAATATGAATCAGCCTCGTAGCCGCTGAGATAGATGCCGAGGTCCGACGACAAATTGTAAGTCTCAATGTATTGGTGGGCCGATACCGCCTGATATCCGTAGAGGGAAGGGAAGGCCTGAAGCTCGACGAGCTTCGGTTCCAATTCTCCGCTCGCGTTGCGCACCACGCCGAAGTCCACCTGCACGAACATCGGCAGCGGCGATTCATTGGGCACGTTGTATTGCGGAGGAACGGAGGCGTCGGACGCGCGGCGGTACTCGGGATTGCCCACCAGTTGCAGGACCAGTTCACGCCCGTACTGCGCCATTTGGTCGAGCAAACCTTTGGGCACAAAGCAGGGCGTCTCCGAGACGCGGAAGCCGATGTGCGTACCGCAGGCCTCATCCAAATGCTGGAGGAGCTGGCGGTACTTCTCGGGAGTGAAGTTGCGGTTGAACTCCTCGCGCAACGCTGGGATCATCCTCAGGCCTCGATAAGGAAGCGGCCCTTCTCCATAATCTGTTGACCGTCGACCCAGATATCGAAGTGCAAGCCCACGACATCAATGTGAGTGCTGGAATACCACTCCGCGCCGGTATGCGCACCGTAC
>DATCCF010000208.1:0-6172 GCA_036511435.1 Terriglobales bacterium
AGAGCGGTTTAGTTATTTGTGTAGTCTAGGTGCCGCCGGCTGAAGCCGGCTCGGAGGTGAAGGATCAGCGGGAACGCGGCGCTGAAGCGCCGCTCTACCCGTGCTCGCTCGACTACAGTAATTCTTAAACTGCTCTAAGACACCGCTCCCGGCGGGCGCTGCTTCGCCCAATTCAGCAGCGGCGGGCCCAGAGCGCATTGATACGGCCAAGCTGGAGAGCATTCCGGGATTCAGCGGCAAGGATGCCGGTGGCGTGTTCCAGTTCAGCATCCCGCGGCAGGAGAAGATCGAAGACGACGGTATGGAGATCCCGCCAGCCATGGGGACAGCGACCGCCATCAACTTCCAACCGACTGGAAGCGGGCGGGCCGTTATCACCGGTGACTTCGTACTGGTGGCGAGCGAGGTGAACCCCGTCATCAGAGCGCTTCGGGAGCACGGTATCGAAGTGACGGCCATACACAGTCACATGCTCACCGAACAGCCTCGCTTGTTCTTCATGCACTTCTGGGCGAACGACGATGCTGTGAAGCTTGCCACAGGTCTGCGCGCGGCATTAGATCAAACGAAGTCTGCTAGTGGGGACATGAGACGTTAAGTAGCCATCACGGCGTGATCTCAAAGATGGTACCCAGGTTCCCCTTGCCACAGCGCTGCTGCCTGTTGCTTTCTCAGATCAGCAGCTTCGAAGGCGTAAATGAGAACATTGGTATCCACAGAATGGGCGCGGGTATCAACGAAGATGGGCGCGGTCATAGGCCTCCTCGCGCGACGGATACTGGCCATCTGTCTTCAAGAAGGGCTTTCGCGCCAGGGATTGCCGCATGGAGCGTTCATAACTGTCCTCTGCGACCATGCGGTCTTTCAGAGCCGAGATAATGTTTTTCAGACGCGATTTCATGACACGTATACCCTGACTCACTTGATGTCCTTCATTGGCAGCACGGACCCGTAATCGTGTCCGCTGGCGTCGACGGCGCGCGCGATCACCGCACTAAAGGCGTCGCGGACCTCGGGATACTTGGCCACGATCGCTTTACTGACGGCCATGTTGTCCTGGAACGCTAGACCGGTGTTCGACGCGTCGGCAGTCTCGTAACCCACTCGCAGGTCGAGATTGTTTTCCACCGGCACGGCCACCATCTCAGTGACCTGGAATGTCTTGCCATTGGCCGCAAGATTCAGCGGATTGCCGTTGCCCGGCAGGTCGCTGGGCCGCGCGCCCTGCATCTCTTCGGCGACCTTGTCGAGTTGCGGCGTACTCATGAAATTCACCGGCGCCATCAAGTCCCACGCTGTCAGATAGTAGAACCACGCGTTGTGGACCTGCCCTTTCGCTTTGTACTCGCGTGCTTTCGTCAGGTACCACGGCCCGTCATGGCCGCCGATCGCGTCCAATCGCGGGTAATAACCTGCCAGCTTCCAGGAGCCGCTGACGTCTTGCAGAATCAGAGTCAGGGTGATCGGATCTTTGCCGGCAATCTTCTGCATCGCCAGCGCGTAACGTCCAGGCGGTAGGTTGGAAATCGAAAAGACCAGGCGGTCGGGCGAGTTATAGATGCCGCAATAGAAATCCGCGCGTGGCAGTGGTCCTTTGGCTCGCGAGGCATCGAGCAAATAAGTTCCGCTGATCGTCGCTGGACCCTGAACAAAATATTGTTTGTTGGTGACCACGGCCTGCTCGATGCTGCCGAAATCTCCCGCGATTGCGGGAATGGAATTAGCCTTGAGCCCGGCAACATCTCCGCGTGTGGACATGTCGAGGAATTTGCGCGCTGTTCCTTCTACGGCGTTCCTGGTCGGGACGTCCAAATCGGCGCCGCTGGCGCAACTCTGCCCGATCACCGCGGGCGCCGTAATCGTTACCGCAAGCAGTAAGAAGCCCATCCGAACGAAAAAGTGGCAGATCGAGCGATAAGTGAACGATAGTCGAATCATGTTCGTAGCCTTAACGCCGCGTGAGTGCGCATTGAGGTTCGCAGAATATACCGGATGGTTGGTTGCTGTCCGGTCCTTTAAGATGCCGTTTTACCCTTTGCCAGATGTTCAGCCAACCTCCCCTCACGGGGAAATCTGCGGCGTGGCGCGAATCAGCAACAGCCGCGCCTTGGCCGGGTTTAGAATAGACACAGCGGCGCGTATCGAGAAACGATACAGCCGGTCGGCCGTCGAACATATTATGGTACGCCTTCGGCACAATTTAGGATTGGCATGGTTGCTGGCAACCGGACTGTGCCTGGCGCTCGGGGAATCGCCAGCCCAGACGGCGGCCCCGTCCAGCGCCGCTTTGGCAACCGCCGCACATCCGCAAAAGGCGCATGCTCACGGCAAGAAAGCCGCTCCCGCAGCGGAGGCGCCGCAACCGCCGCCGGCACCGCTGACGCCGGAGCAAATGAGTCCCACACCGCCCCACGTCACGTACCAGAATGGGCTGCTTACCATCGACGCCAAGAATTCGACGTTGTCGCAGGTGTTGCGCTCCGTGCAGGCCCTGACGGGCGCGTCCATCGAGATGCCCTCCAGCGCAGCGAACGAGCGCGTCATGATGCAGCTCGGTCCCGGACGGCCACGGGATGTACTGAACACGCTGTTGAACGGATCCAAATTTAACTACATTATCCTGGGAATGACCGACAATCCGGGTGGCGTGCAGAAGGTAATTTTGATTGCCCGGCAGAACTCGCCGACCGCCGTGAACACGGCGCAAAACAGCCGCCCCGGACAAGTTCAACCGCAGTATCAGCCGCCGTCCGATGAGCCCCAGGACGAAGAGATGCCACCTCCCGAAGCCGAGGCTGACAACCCGCCCGAAGCGCCGCAGCCTCCGCCGATGCCTGGGCGATTTCGGCCGGGGCAGGTTCCTATGCGTTCGCCGGACACGAACCCCGAGCCCCAGCCGGACGTTGGCAACCAGTTGAACGGCGGGAAGACTCCGGAGCAGATGCTGTTGGAGCTGCAGAATATGCAACAACAACAGCAGATCTATCAGCAGCAGATGAATCCTGCCAACACCGGAGAACAGCCGCAGGAGCAACCACAGTAGGCGTGCGTCGATACATGAAGAGCGTCCCCGCGGGACGCTCTTTGTATTTCGTATTTCAACTGATGATGAATCTCCTTGCCTACGCCGTGACGCCCACTGCCGAGAGCTCGCGCAGGGACTCTGCGTAGGGCTGACGCGCGATCCCACGTTCCGTGATGATCGCGGTGACGTAGGCATTCGGGGTGACATCGAACGCGGGATTCTCAACGGCTACGCCGTCCGGCGCGATTTGTTTGCCGGCCAGGTGAGTCACTTCCCGCGAAGAGCGTTGTTCGATTGGAATCCGGCTGCCATCGGGGGTTGCCAGATCCACCGTCGAAAACGGGGCCGCCACGTAGAACGGAATACCGTGCGCCTTGGCCAGCACCGCGACCGTGTAGGTCCCAATCTTGTTGGCGACATCGCCATTGGCGGCAATACGATCGGCGCCCACTATCACTGCATCGATTTTTCCTTGCTGCATCATGGCGCCCGCCATGTTGTCGGAGATGAGCGTGGTCGGAATGTGGTCCTTCATTAACTCCCACGCTGTCAGACGTGAGCCCTGGAGAAACGGACGGGTCTCGTCGGCGAACACATGCAGCTTCTTGCCCGAAGCCACCGCCGCGCGAATCACCCCCAGTGCCGTGCCATAACCGCAGGTCGCCAGCGCGCCCGCATTGCAGTGGGTCAATACTCCGCCGCTGGAGGGGAGTAGCACGGCTCCATGCCTTCCCATGGCTTCGTTGGCGGCAATGTCTTCCACCAGCATACGTTGCGCTTCGGTCACCAGTTCCTGTTGAATCCGCGCAATAGGCTGGGTACTGACTTGTTCAAATTTGTCGCGCATGCGGCGAATCGCCCAGAAGAGATTGACCGCGGTAGGGCGAGTGGAAGCGAGGACGTCGCAGATGCGGTCGAAATCGCGCTTCAATTCGGTGGAGCCCTTGGCCTGCGAGTCACGAACGCCCAGCGCAACTCCCATGGCAGCGGCGACACCGATTGCCGGCGCACCGCGCACGATCATAGTGCGGATTGCGTCGGCAACCTCTTCGTAGGTCTTGCAGGTGACGTAGGTTTCCTCCGTGGGCAGCTTGGTCTGGTCAATCAAGCGCAGGCCCGCGTCCGTCCATTCCAGGGTCTTAATCATTTCGTTGTTTCTATCGCCAGGTACAATAGCTGGCGGGAAACTCCTCAATTCATCTTGTTTTGAAGGGGCGCACCTTTAGGTGCGCCGTTGAGCTGGCGTAACCCCTGGCTTGAGCCACTGAGGGAACTCGCTTCCGAGCCTGCAAATTCGAGATCCCTCAGGGCTAAAGCCCGATCTCAAGGTGCCTGATCGGCGCGGCTGAAGCCGCGCCCCTTCAAAGAAGATTCAAGTCAGCCCGGCATATCCCGAACACTTACGGCCGATGAACTTCGCAGCGGTTTCCCGGCGAATTGGTCACTGCCGGCCGGTCACAGAGGTCGCACTTGGCGCTGACCGCAAATATCGGAGGTGCGTCGCGTTTCACATGTTGCGCACGAACATCGTTCGCGGTGAACAGCGCGACAAACTCCGCCGGGGCAGCGGCCTTTTCGACGTTGGCGCGACCTCCCGCTTCCTCGCGCTCCACCAGGCACAGCACACCGGCCACTTCAAATCCAAACTCACGCGCGGCCTCAATGGCCTGGATGGTCGAACCTCCGGTGGTGCACACGTCGTCCACAATCACCACACGTGCCGGCTTCTGTCGAAAGCCTTCGATGCGCTGGCCCATGCCATGCGCCTTCTCCGCTTTGCGCACCAGAAAGCCGTGTACCGGCTTTCCCTGCTGCGCGCTGATGACGGAAGTGGCCACCACGATAGGATCGGCGCCCATGGTCAGCCCGCCAATCGCATCGGCATGCCAACCGCGCTGGCGAATCTCTTCGAAGACGGCTTGCCCGGTTAGCAGCGCGCCGGTCGCATCGAGCGTGGTAAGACGGCAATCGATGTAGTAGTCGCTGGTCCCGCCGCTGGAGAGCTTGAATTCGCCCAGACGAAACGACTTCTCCGCCAGCATCGACAACAGTTGTTCGCGCGCGTTTGCCATCCTGTTAACCATACCATTTCAATTGGCCACCTTCTCCAGGTGGCGGTAGTGATCGCTGGCTAGCCACAACAGCGCAAACAGAGCGAAGTTGTAACCGCAATGCATGAGGAACGAAGCGGCCACGGAACCGCTACGCGCGCGGGCCGCGGTGAGTACCACGCCGACCACGAAGATGCTCAGGATAGGCGCCCAAGCATAGCCTAACTGGGTTCCGTGAATGGCGGCGAAGGCAGCTGCTGTCAGGACGACGGCAATGGTAAGGCCGAACGCCCGCCGCAGCAGCGGGTACAACAACCCGCGAAAGAACAGTTCTTCCAGCAATGGCGCCAGGGTTATGCCGAATGCGGCCATGAGGTAGGCGCTGGAGGCGTCGTTGAAATACTTGTCCATGGGCAGCGACTTGGGGATGGGAAGGAAGCGCGACAAGCCATCGATCACCACCGCCAGAATGATTCCCATGGCGAAGAATCCCGGCGCAGAAATTCCCGGCCAATTCCAGTGGATTGCTTTCCCGAAGCGCTCGTGGGTACGAGAGCGCACCAGAACAAACATGAACAAGATTACCAGCGGATACGCAGCCGCCTGTGCTCCTATCACCACGCGCGCGTTGGTAGCCAGTTCGGCCACCGGTGTATGACGGTATGCGGGGACGGTACGTGCGATGAACAGTGCTGCCAAACTGAAGGTGAACACTACAACCGCCGTGAACACCAACACCGCCAGCACATCCCACGCTGACCATGCGGGAAAAGGCCGTTGCACGGGAACGATGACGACCGGCTCCACCGGCGCAGTGGGGGCCGAACCAGACAGATCGCCGGGCGCTTCGGCGGCAAGCGGAATTTCGTTTGGCTCAGGCATTAGGTTTCACAATCACGAACATGGATTTTCGACCATAACCCCGAAGACGAAAAGCACGAAGCATGTGCCGTCCCTGAAGGGACTCGGTTCCATTCAACATCGCCTACCCAGGACTTACGTCCTGGGCTATGCTTCTACCGCCCTTCGGGCTTGCTTCAAAGCGTGGTGCACCGTCTGTTTCGAACCCCGCCTCGTCGCCCTGTTCGCCAAAGCT
>DATCCF010000209.1:0-5703 GCA_036511435.1 Terriglobales bacterium
TGGCGGTGGTGACGCTGCAGCCCTTTGCCGCTTTCAGCGTCGCGCAGGCGGGCGCCGGCACGGTTCCAGCGGTGCTGATATTTGTTTCACTGCTGGTGTGCTTGATTCCGACGACGATCGGCGGCCTGCTATCGGCGATCGGAATCGCGGGCATGGACCGCGTGATGCAGCACAACGTGCTGGCCATGAGCGGTAAGGCCGTGGAAGCCGCGGGCGACATCAACTCCCTGCTGTTGGATAAGACCGGCACAATCACGCTCGGCAACCGCCAAGCCGTCGAGTTCCTGACGATCAACGGCGTGACGCCTGAAGAACTGGCCGACGCGGCGCAGCTATCCAGCCTCGCGGACGAGACGCCGGAGGGCCGCTCGGTCGTGGTTCTCGCCAAGAACAAATATGGACTCCGCGGCCGTCACATCCCGGAAGGCAGCGCGACGTTCATCCCGTTTTCCGCTTACACGAGAATGAGCGGCGTGGACTTCGAAGGAAGGCAGTTGCGCAAAGGCGCCACGGAGGCGATTTGCCGGTTCGCCAAAGAGCAGGGCGGCGAAGTTCCTCCCTACTTTCAAGAGATGAGCGACCGCATTTCGCGCGAGGGCGGAACGCCCCTCGCGGTCGCCGACGGAAAACGGCTGCTGGGCGTGATCAACCTGAAGGACATCGTGAAGGGTGGCATGAAGGAGCGCATCGCGCAGCTCCGCACCATGGGCATCCGCAGCATCATGATCACCGGAGATAACCCGCTCACCGCCGCGGCCATCGCGGCCGAAGCGGGCGTGGACGATTTCCTGGCGCAGGCGACGCCGAAAGACAAGCTGGAATACATCAAGAAGGAGCAGTCCGCGGGCCGGCTGGTCGCGATGACCGGTGACGGCACCAACGACGCTCCGGCGCTGGCCCAGGCCGATGTCGGCCTGGCCATGAACACCGGCACGATCGCCGCCAAAGAAGCCGGAAACATGGTGGATCTCGACAGCAACCCTACCAAGCTCATTGAGGTGGTGGCCATCGGAAAGCAGTTGCTGATCACGCGCGGAGCGCTCACCACCTTCTCGATCGCTAACGACGTAGCCAAGTACTTCGCGATCATCCCCGCGATGTTCATGGCGACCTATCCGGTCCTCAGCCACATGAACGTCATGGGACTGCATACGCCTCAGAGCGCGGTGCTCTCGGCGGTGATCTTCAACGCCTTGATCATCATCGCATTGGTTCCGCTCGCGTTGCGTGGCGTCAAATACCGGCCGCGCGACGCCGCGAGCCTGCTGCGCCGGAACTTGCTGATCTATGGCGTGGGGGGCATCATCGTGCCGTTCCCGAGCATATGGCTGATCGATCAACTGCTCGTTGTGTTGCATCTTGCCTAAAGGAGAGAATCTCATGTGGTCAGAATTGTTGCCGGGACTTCGAATCAATCTTTTCGCCACGGTCTTGCTAGGCGTGGTCTATCCTTTGAGCGTCACGGGCATTTGCCAGGTCTTCTTTCCGCATCAGGCCAATGGCAGCCTAATTACAGCGGGAGGCAAGGTGATCGGCTCGGAACTCATCGGCCAGAACTTCAGCAAACCCGAGTATTTTCACCCGCGGCCGTCATCGGCCGGTAGCGGGTACGACGCGACCGCCAGTAGCGGCTCGAACCTTGGATCGACGAGCGCCAAGCTCGTTCGCGGCACGACCAAAATGGACGACAAGAAGAACGAGGTGGTCGATTTCGATGGCATCAACCTTCGCATCGTGCACTTCTGCCTTGACAACGACATTCCCTATGAATCATCGGCGCCGCTGGACCGGTTTAAAGATGCCACCGGTGGCCTCGATGATGTGAAGCTGATCAAGGCCTTCAATGACGACAAAGCGCCGTTGTTGTTCAAGGCGAAAGCGCCGATCCCCGCTGATGCAGTAACAGCGTCGGGAAGCGGCCTCGATCCGCACATCAGTCCGGATTCCGCGCGGGCGCAGGCCGCTCGCGTCGCCAAGGCTCGTGGCATCCGAGTGGACCAGGCTAACCAATTGCTTGCCCAGTTTACCGAAGGGCCCGATCTGGGCCTTCTCGGTGAGCCCCGGGTCAACGTGCTCAAGCTGAATCTCGCGATGGACCAGCAGTTCCCGCGCAAGTAGAGAGCCAACTCAGTTCGGAAGTTAATGCCCTCGCGGGGGCCCCAGTTACTCCTAGAAGGAGTTCTGTGTGTAGGTGGCTACCCGCGAGGACGCTTTTTCGATGCATCCCAGACCAATACGTGTCTTTAGGAATCAGATCATGAAAACCCTATTGTTTTACATCCTTGCTGTGCCCTTTGCATTCTGTCAGGAGACCCAGAACCCGCCGTCGCAGACCGAGCCGGTGCCGGCTGATACGGCTGCACAAGCTCCGGCCCCGGCAGCGCTCCCCACTCCTTCCATAACGGGTCCGCTGCAGGGGATCCCCCCAGCCATCTTCAACGCCGGACCTTTCGGCAAGCTCGCTGTGAACGGCGTTCTCAGCGGCTTTGGCATGGTGCAAGGGAACCACGTGGCGGGTGATGACTCCAAGCAAGCGGCTCTCAGTAACGGGCAGGTATTTATTCAGAAGACCGACGGCTGGTTTCAGTTCTACGTGCAGGCGGGCGCTTACAACCTTCCGGCTCTCGGTACGCCGTTCCTCGCTACCGACAAAGCCGTGAGCAACCTCTACGGCCCGGTTCCGGTCGCCTTTCTGAAGCTGCAACCGGGGAAGAACACCTCCATTCAGGTTGGCGCGCTGCCCACGCTGATGGGCGCCGAGTACACCTTCACGTTCGAGAACATGAACATCAGCCGCGGCCTCTTGTGGAACCAGGAAAACGCAGTCAATCGGGGAATCCAGGTGAACCAGACCATGGGCAAATTCACCGCCTCGATGAGTTGGAACGACGGCTTTTATTCGAACCGCTACTCATGGCTGAGCGGCTCCTTGACTTATGCCAGCGGCCCCCACAGTTTGGCATTCGTAGGCATGGGAAACCTGGCGCAGACGAAGTTTCAGAGTCTGGCCACGCCGGTGCAAAACAACGGCACGATGTACGCCGTGCTGTACACGTTCAACAAAGCGCCCTGGATCATCCAGCCCTACTGGCAATACACCAATATTCCAACCAACCCGAGTATCGGCGTTGTGAAGGGGGCAACGACCAATGCGGCCGCGATCCTGGTGAGTCGGACCTTCAAACACGGCTTCTCGCTCCCCGCCCGCTTTGAGTACATCAAAAGCTCGGGTTCGGCCTCCGATCAATCGGTCAATCTGATGTATGGCCCGGGCAGCTCCGGCACGTCGATCACCGTGACGCCCACCTATCAGCACGGCGGCTTCTTCGTCCGCGGCGAACTTGCCTATGTTCACGCGGGCAGCATAGCTCCGGGCAGCGCGTTCGGCAGCGACGGCACTCTCCAACACCAAACCCGGGCCATGGCTGAATTTGGTTTCATCTTTGGCAACAATATACGGTAAGTTCCCGCACAGGCGCGGTGCCGGGCTCAAGTAGACTGGTCGTGTCTCCAGACTTTATGCAAGACAGTGAGTTATCGTTTGTCATTCCCACGCACCGGCTGCGTGACGTAGGCGAAACCGTTGAGCAGTACGACGAGCACTTCTGGCGAAATGGACACTCGGTTCGAATCATCGTATTCGACGATTCGACAACGCCGAATCAGGAGAAGTACTATCCGTTGCTCGAGCAGACGCACACCCACCAGGACGTCTATTATGTAGGACCTCGCGAAAAAGAGCAGTTCCTGGGCTACCTCAATGGCAGGTTGCGCGACCAGCGGTTAGGGGCGCTGGTGAAGAATCTCTTCCGCCCAAGCTATGGTGGAAACCGCAACTTCACGCTGATGTACACACTCGGCGGACTGATGGTCAGTTCCGACGACGATATGCGGCCCTTTTCGCTGATCGAATACAGCCGGGAGTCGCTCGGAGCCGGCGAGGTCAGCCGGGGAAGACTCCATAAAGCGGATCAGAACGGGTATACCCGGAAATCGTTCGACGTCATGGCGGCCTTTCTGGATGTGCTGGGCCGGCCCGTTAGCGAAGTGCCGGACAACTACGAGCGCGGCGAGCTACTGGTGGACACCGCGATGGACCTGGAAACAAACGCCACCAAGGGCTTGGCACACGAGAACTCGCTGATTCTTGAACGAGGAACAGTGCCCGCGGACTCCCGCGTGAAGATTGCCCAGACGTTCCGCTCCGGCACCAACGACGTGGATGCAATCGACTTCGTTGACATGTTTCTGGAAGACGAAGGGCAAACGAATCTCGACACATTGAACGACGTATATGTGCTGGTCAACTTCAGGCCGGTGATCACGAACAAGAACTGGCGAATGGATTGCGGAGTCGCGGGCTACGATAACACGTTTGGGCTGCCTCCCTTCTTCCCCACGCGATTGCGCTTTGAGGACTACATCTACCGGCTCTGGGTACAGCAGGACGGCGTCGCTGCCGCCCACGTCGACGCGGCGCAGAACCACAGCAAGAGCAACTACATGCGCAATCCGCCGGCTGCGGAGATCTTCAACGAGGAGGTGTCGAATCTTCTCAAGCGCAAGATCAAGGCCAGCGTGACGAGCCTCGATGAGTTAAGCATCGCTTTCGACTACGACGGCCATGTCACTGTCGAGGATGCCAGCGAGATCCTCGACAAGATTACTGCCCTCCACAGCCGGGCACTGCTGGCGGCCGACGCAGCACGAAACGCGGATCGCGCCCAGGCACTGCGGATTTTCGCCGCAAACCTGGAAAAGGCATTCTACGGTTTTGAGCCGGATTTCTTTCAGCAGAACCTGACGCGAATCGCCGACGATGTTGTCGGGGTGATCAAAGCGTCGATCCAGTTATGGCCGACACTGGTCGAGATCGCGTACTTTCAGAAACGGCGATCCGGACTGCCACAGGCGCGCGTGGAGAACCACAGGAAATGACGAGGATGCGAATTGCGCAGGTCGCGCCGCTGTATGAAAGCGTGCCGCCGCGCCTCTACGGAGGGACGGAGCGCGTCGTCTCCTTTCTGACGGAGGAACTGGTTCGGCTGGGCCACGAGGTTACCCTCTTTGCCAGCGGCGATTCCAAAACCATGGCAACACTCGTCGCTCCTTGCGAGCGCGCCCTCTGGCGCGACCCGGCCTGTCGCGAGACGCTGCCCCAACACGTGCGGCTGATGGAACTCGTCTTTCGGAAGGCTTCGCAATTCGACGTGATTCATTTCCACAACGATTACCTGCACTTTCCGCTCCTCCGGCATAACCCAACGCCCACCGTCACCACGTTGCACGGACGTCTGCACCTGCATGACGTGCAGCCTTTGTTCCGTGAGTTCGCGGAAGTGCCATTGGTGTCGATATCCGAGGACCAGCGCCGTCCTATGCCCGATGCCAACTGGCAGGCAACCGTCTATCACGGCCTGCCGCGAGACACCCATACGTTCCAGCAGGAGCCAGGAGAGTACTTGGTGTTTGTCGGACGGATCTCGCCTGAAAAGCGACTCGACCGTGCGATCGAGATCGCGAAATGCGCGGGACGAAAGCTCAAGGTTGCGGCAAAAATCTATGACGAGGATCGGGGCTACTATCAGCAATCGATTGAGCCTCTGCTCCAGGCCTCCAGGTCGTTCGTGGAATTCGTTGGCGAGGTCGGTGGGAGCGCGAAGGACGAGTTACTGGGCGGCGCCTGCGCTCTCCTGTTTCCGA
>DATCCF010000210.1:0-9303 GCA_036511435.1 Terriglobales bacterium
ATTACTGTAGTCGAGCGAGCACGGGTAGAGCGGCGCTTCAGCGCCGCGTTCCCGCTGATCCTTCACCTCCGAGCCGGCTTCAGCCGGCGGCACCTAGACTACACAAATAACTAAACCGCTCTAGCCCAGCACGGAGCCGCAAGGCGGAGTGCTGGGTAAAGTGGGTAATAGATCCGAGTCCCTTCACCGGGGTCCCCAACAAGCGCCCCGCCGTGGCGGGCTTGTTGGGGTGGTTGAGGGACGGTACAGTTCTCACCCACGCTCTTTAGCCTCTTAGGTATCGGTTTGGCCCGCTCCAGTATTTGTGACATGGCTTCCAGTCCGAAATAATGACAGCCGTAGATGCGCGCGCTTCAGGCCGGAAACTCAAAATAGCTTCTTCGAATCCAGCAGAATCGTGACTGGCCCACTGTTCACCAGTTCGACTTCCATCATCTCCTGAAAGCGTCCAGTCTCGCAGCGCAATCCCAGCGTACGAACATGCTCCACGAAGCTTTCGTACAATTCTCGCGCGCGCTCCGGCCGGGCGGCCGCGTCGAACGATGGCCGCTTGCCGCGCCGGACATCTCCCAGCAGCGTGAATTGCGAAACCGCCAGTACCGCCCCGCCTATCTCCACCACGCTGAGGTTCATCTTCCCTGCTTCATCCTCAAAGATCCGTAATCCCGCCACTTTTTCCGCAAGATAGTCGGCATCGGCCTCGCTGTCCTCCTGCCCAACTCCCAGCAACACCAGCAGACCTTTTCCGATCTCTCCGGTAATCTCGTCCCCGACCTTGACCGTCGCCCGGCTCACTCTCTGCACCACAGCCCGCATGGCAGCGTTGTACCACAGCCGAGGGCGAAGATACCCCGGGGGGCCGGCCTATTTTTGCTCGGGAAAGAATTTACCTCTCGCGTTGACCTTGCCAAGCCCACCGTTTAGGATGAATCGGGCATCATCTATCTGAGCGCTCTCGAAGCCAATTGTGGGCTTCGGCTGTCTGAAGAGCCTCGGCATTCTTTACACGGCTCTTGGCTGCAATTAGACTTACGGGTTTGCCCGCCGCGGCGGATGTCACGGTGCGCGATAGGAGAACGAATCGATGGCTTCGGTTGAAGAACGGGTGAAACAGATCATCGTGGAGCAGTTGGGCGTGGATGAAGCGGAAGTAACGCCCGACGCTTCGTTTGTGGATGACCTCGGCGCCGACTCGCTCGACACGGTCGAACTGGTTATGGCTTTCGAAGAGGCCTTCGAGATCGAGATCCCTGACGAGGACGCGGAGAAGATCCGCACCGTGCAGGACGCCGTGACGTACATCGACCAGCACGCCAAGGTGAAGAAGTAGTCCCCTCCGGCTACCCGGTCCGCCCGCTGTGGCGGGGAGCGGCCTGGTCCCCGGTCAACCGACTTACCAAAGCTTTTCACTTGCCGTAGCAGGCAGGTCGAAAGGAGATTGCTGACCTCATGGCATCCATAGATGAACGCGTAAAACAAATTATCGTGGAACAATTGGGAGTGGATGAGGGAGAAGTGACGCCCAGTGCTTCGTTCGTGGACGACCTGGGCGCCGATTCACTGGACACGGTTGAGCTGGTAATGGCCTTTGAAGAGGCCTTCGAAATCGAGATCCCCGACGAAGATGCGGAGAAGATACGCACCGTGAAGGACGCCGTGGACTACATCAACTCGCACGCGAAGGGATCGAAGTAGATTGAGTCGCCGCGTCGTCGTAACGGGAATCGGGGTCATCTGCGCTGTCGGCCACAACACCGAAGAGGTGTGGTCAGCACTACTGGCTGGCAAGAGCGGCGTGGAGCGCATTGCCGCCTTCGACGCCTCACAGTTCGCCTGCCAGATCGCCGCTGAGGTCAAAAACTTCGACCCGCTTCAGTTCCTGGACAAGAAAGAGGCGCGCAAGATGGGGCGCTTTATTCATCTGGCCATCGCGGCCAGCGATGAAGCCCTGCGCATGGCCAATTACAAAGTCGAGAATGAAGAGATGGCCGAGCGCACCGGGGTAAACATCGGCTCCGGTATCGGTGGCTTCGACATCATCGAACGCGAACACTCCAACCTGCTCAACGGCGGCCCGAGAAAGATTTCACCGTTCTTCATTCCCGCGGCGATCGTCAACCTGGCTGCCGGCCAAGTCAGCATCCGGAACAACGCCAAAGGACCGAACGAAGCCACCTGTACCGCCTGCACCACCAGCGCACACTCCATTGGCGACGCCGCTCGGGTCATCAAGTACGGCGATGCCGACGTGATGATCGCGGGCGGTACCGAAGCCGCCATCACGCCCATGGGTGTCGGCGGATTCGCGGCCATGCGCGCGCTCTCCACGCGTAACGACGATCCGCACCGCGCCAGCCGTCCCTGGGACAAGGACCGCGACGGCTTCATCATCGGCGAAGGCTCCGGCATCCTGATCCTGGAAGAGCTTGCGTTCGCGAAAAAGCGCGGCGCGAAAATCATCGCCGAGGTCGTGGGTTACGGCATGAGCGCCGACGCCAACCACATTACCCAGCCGGCCCAGAACGGCGAAGGCGGTTTCCGCGTGATGCGTAATGCTATGCGCGACGCTGGCCTCGCCCCGGAGCAGATCGGCTACGTGAACGCCCACGGTACGTCTACTCCGCTGGGCGACGAGTTGGAGGCAACGGCCATCAAGCGCGCCTTCGGCGATCACGCCTACAAGATGCTGGTCAGTTCGACCAAGTCGATGACCGGGCATCTGTTGGGCGGCGCAGGAGGTCTGGAAGCCGCTATCACGGTGCTGGCGTTGCGCGATCAGATCGTCCCGCCGACTGTCAATCTCGACAACCCGGACCAGGGTTGCGATCTCGACTTCGTGCCCCACACTTCGCGCCAGGTCAGCATGGATTACGCCATGTCGAATTCGTTCGGCTTCGGCGGCACCAATGGATGCCTGGTGTTCCAGCGCTGGACGGAGTGAAAAGCCACCTCAGTCTTGTCGCTTGAAAGTGTGTGTGAACGTCTGCCGAACTTGCTGAGCGAAAATTCAGCGCCATAGGCGCGGCTCAGTTTAGCCCAGCACGCAGCCGCAGGCGGAGTGCTGGGTAAAGTGGGAAATAGATCCGAGTCCCGTAGGGACGGCACAGTTCTCACACACGCTCTGAAGGCTCGCACCTACCCGTACCAGCGGAGACACCAATCCTAGAACGGCTCTAGCCGCGAAGCGGCGGGATGACGTTAGCCCGGCGCGTAACCTGCACTATTCAAGAGGATCGCATGCTTTGAAGGGGCACGGCTTCAGTGGCTGCTGAAAAAATCTGTGGAGCGCTTTTGGAGGGAGCCCCTGCTTCAGCAGGGGGAAGCTGGACTTTAGTCCAGCAGAAAAAAGCGTGCGATTTCAAATTGGGCTTTAGCCCTGGGTTTCTTGATCCACCGGCGCTAAAGCGCGTGATCAAAGCCGAACTTTTCCCGGAGCGCTGAAGCGCTCCTTCCCCCGTATAAATGCGGGGGCTCCCACCCACACCAACATTGCAACCGCCATAGTCCTCCCCGCAGCTTTCATTGCACAGTGGTGGCCGAAAGCAGGATCTCGCAATCCTGACGCGCTTGGGACTGGGATTGCGACGGGGCCTGCGTTTCCAACCTCGCCGCGTCTGGAAGCTGGTCGACCACGGCTACCACGTTCACCAGTCCCTCCTTTGTGGTCCACGCCTTGGCAATGGAGGCGCCTCCGCCATCGATGAATGCGGCCATCGCCTCGCCGGGATAACCGTGAAGGCCAGCGCAATCGCTTAGCGGACGGCCCGTACCCGGTTCCGGCGCCAGGCCTTCCTGGTGCAGGATGTTCTCCGCCCGCCGCAAAGCCAACTGCTCAGTCGCTTCTATCCCGTTCTGCTGCGGATCGAAGAAGGAGAAGACAAAGACGCCACGAGTCTTGCTGTCTGCGAGGAAGCCTCGGGTCCACACCGCATCCGGATCGTGCGGCTGCCAGCGCTGCCACGATGGCGGACGGCAAATCGCCACATCCAGGTCGGGAAACATCTGCGGCTTAAGATTCTCGTCGGTGAGGGTGATTTCTTGCGAGCCGGCCAGCTCGCCATCGACATAAAATTCGGCACGATAGGTTCCGCTCTGGAGGCAGATCCGCGCATGGCTGGCGCGCAGCACGGAATAAAAGAGGTGAGGATCGCCATGCGCGTAAAACGCCGGTTTCACCCGCTCGGAGATCGCGGGCAACACGCGCCATGCCTTCCAATCCGGGCTATAGGCGTACCAGAGGACGGCGAGGGTATCCTGCGGTTTTTCGCCAGGGTCTTCTGGGAGGTTTTCCACCTGGCCGCTCCAGCCCAGACCCGCGGCCGATCCTTGCAGATGCAGGTCCGTCAGCTTGATGCCCGAGCTGGCAAGCGTCCGTCCTTTCGCGGACGGCCAAGCCGCCGCCACGAACTCCGACTTCAATTTCGGCAGGTCGGTGCTCTCGAACTGCTGGCAGTAGGCTGCATCGTTCAGGCCCCCACAGTATTGCCGAAACACGTCAAGATCGGTAATCGCTCCGCCGATCACGCGCGCATCGTTGGTGACAAATGGGGCTTTGCCCGGCTCGCCCCGCGCCACCGTTTGCCGGTAGGTTTCCAGGGCCTGCTTCTCTTGTCCTTCTGCAAGCTGAGCTAGCCCAAGGTTGAAGCGGGACACCAGACTGTTCGGGTCAAGGTCAACGGCTGCCAGGGAAGCTTGTCTGCCGACCTCTACGGTTTTGCGATCGCCCTTGACCAGTCCATCGGCATAGGTATCGAATCCGACATCTCCCACCAGATCCATCGGGGGCGCGAAGCCCTGCTGCGTGAGCAGGTCTCGAGCCTGCTGTTCGGCCTGGGAGACTTTGTCCAGCGCCTGCTTCGAGATGAGGCTGACAAATCCGCCTTCGTTGAGTTGAGGCGTATTAGCGCCATTGGTGGCGCGAGCCAAATACAAATTCGCTCCGGCAAAGGTGGGACGAATCTGGACGGCGCAGCCAAATTCTTTCGCCGCCTTGGCCAATTCCACGGGGTCATCCCCCGAGCCCTCATATAGTACCCAGCCGCGGGCAAAATGTTCGGCTGCCAGCTCGAGCAGGTCATCGTCGGCGATGGAGCCTGGCAGGCGGCACTCGGCGCTCGCCGCTCTCAGCACAATCGCTTTGTCTGCCAACCCAATGAACAAGCCCCTCATGACGCCGGCACATACCAGGCCGCAAGCGAATAGGACCAGGATAAAGGCCGCGCTGGTCCGGCCCATGCCCAGCGCCTGTCCCAGTAGGTATAGCGCAATGGCAAACAAGGTCAACAGCGCCAGAAAGGTAGTCGCCTGCCGTTGATAGCCGAGACTCGTCTCATTATTGGCGCTCCACCGCGCCAAGGCCTTCGCCGGGTCAAGGTAGCTCTGGGAGACCACCAGCTTCCAGGGGAAATTCACGTCCTGTTCCGGACCCAGGTCGCCGATCATGAGGTTATGCACTTGCGGTTCCTTCTTTTCGAACTTCTCCAGGATCTTCCGTCGCAACTGCACCTGATCAATGGCATCCTTTTGGCTCAGCAGATCGGGCCCTTCCTTGGCCAGCTGCAAGCGCTGCCGGGCCGCTTCGTAGCGGAGGTGATAGTCCTCGGCCGTCGCCACCCGCCCCACCATGTAATTCCACACCGTTACCTGGCGTGAGTTCATGCGGAAAAGTTCCGCCTGGTTCTCCAGCGCCGCACTCATTGCCTCCGAGGACCTTACCGCGGCCCGACTGTAGAGAAATCCGCTCAGTGCACTAAGGACGGCGCTGAGGGCGATCATGGAGATGACGAAGCGCCCAAACTTATGGGCCACCGGCGCCGTGTGCAGGCGCATGCCGGCAAACAGCGCCGGCTCGACTTCGGCAGGGTGCACCGGCTCCTCTTCCCCGTCTTCCCCGCATTCGTCTTCGATGGGATCGGCCGGGCGCACTTGATCCGGCTGGGTGGATCTCTCTTCCCCTTCGACGCTCGCCTTGAAATGGAACCGTCGCGCCAGCGGTGTGCCAATCAAGGCCAGGACTCCGAATCCAACGGCGAACACCAGCAAGTCTTTCCACGAGCCCGGATCGGCCCACATGGCAACAATCAGGCCTGCCAGGGCCAGCACGCCTCCGATGCGGCCCAGTATTTTCTCGCGCTTGGAGGTTCTGTGGCTGAGTTGCGCGAAGGTAAGAAATGCGAGGGCCACCACAAACAGCACAACCGCTACGGCCAGGTGGAGGACCTTATCCCGTGCTCGGCCGACATCCTTCTCCAGCTTTTCCCATATTGACGGGAAACTTCCATCCTCCTTCGGAGCTTCCCAGGTGGTATCAAAGCCAAGTGCCCGCAGCCAATTGGCGCTCTGCATGGCGATCGAAGGCTCCAAGTCGTAGGGAAGATTGACCTCGAAATAGTTGAGGTATGGCTGGAGAGATCGGACGTGGGCAGCTTCCTCCTCAGCCTGCAGCTTCTTCAGCGCTGCCTGCCGCCGGTCCGCTGCGGTAGGCTTCCCGGCTTGTTCCTGGTCGCCGTCAGCTGCTGGTGAATGCAGGGCCGCGCTGTTTTCGTAGCGGGTACGACTGCTGATCTTGCTGAGCAGCTCCTGCCGTTTCACCAGTTCCAGCATTTCTCCCTGCTGCAACCTTCTTTCGAACCGCAAGGTTTCCTGCTCGGCCAGGGCCGCGCGATAAGCCGTTACCGCGCCCAACATGGCTACGATGGCCATGAACATCGCAATCGAAATCGACATCAGCTTGGATTCGGCTAACTTGGCTTCTTTGGCCTTGGCTTCGCTGAGTTTGATTTCCTTAAGCTTCGCTTCGCTAGATTGTTGTTCTTGCACGGCGCAACTCCGGGTGAGGATTTCCCTGGTCCTCTTGTGTCTCCGAATAACTACGGGTGGTGTAGGGAGGAGTTGCAGAAATATAGCACAGCTAGCGGCCGGGGTAGTAACGGGTCATTGCGGCTGGTGCTGGTTGCTTGTCCCGCGCGCCGGGCAGCGGGATGGCGAACTGCGTCCCTAGCATCACCTTTGCCCGCGCGCCGCTGTCAGCTCCTGCTCAAGCTCTTCTGCCGCCTAGCCGATAACCCATTTGTGCACAAGTCCGCGATCATCTTGGGGGTAACGCTGGCTTTGAGCGCGGTCACGCTGGCAGGAATTGGGGACTGGGCAGCGGATGAAGCTCGCGATTCCGCGGCTGATTCCGCATTCTCAAGCGCCTCCGTTGCCGCGCCGGGGCAATACGCCGGAAGTCACATGGTCGCGGTTGCGCCGCTACCGATGAACTTGCTTCCGGCGGGCAGCTATTTTCCCGCCAGCACACCGGGATACACCATCAGCCGCACCGTGCCCGAAGTCCGGCTGGAGTTTACCGTGGCCGACGAACAGGGCCGCCTGGTGCATGACCTTTCGGCGGCAGACATTCGTATTCTGGACAATCAAGCGCTGGTGGAACGTTTTAGCGCCTTCGCGCGCGACGAGAATCTCCCCTTGCGCCTGGGAATCGTGCTGGACACCAGCGATTCCGTGAAGCGGGTGCTGCCGGACGAGAAGGCGGCGGCGCTCAATTTTCTGAATCGGATCATGCGGCCGCAAAGCGATCGCGCCTTCGTGATGGCATTCGGCGCCGACCTCCACATCTGGCAGACTTCCACCGCCGATCGCGCGCAGTTGAGCGACGCCGTGGATCGCCTGCATCAGCCGGGATGGGGCACGCGTTTCTATGACGCGCTGTATGCCGCGTGCAATGAGTATCTGTCGCATCCGGGCGAGAGCAATTTCGTTCATCGCGCCATCGTCGTTCTGAGCGATGGCGACGACACCCAGAGCTTCCATGATCTGCGCGATGTCATCGCCCTTGCTCTGCGTGGGGAGGTTCAGATCTACACCCTCACCCTGCATGGCAAGAACCGGGTGTCTCGCGGTGACGCGGTGCTGCAATATCTAGCCGACCAGACCGGTGGCCGGTTCTATATGGCGCAATCCAGCAAAGACTTGGAAGGCATGTTCGCGGAGATGGAGCAGGAGGTACGGACGCAGTATTATGTGTCGTTCGCGCCACAACAAATGACGCCGGGATTCCACGCGTTGCAAGTGGAAGTGCGCGCTCCACAAAAACTGCAGGTCCATGCCCGCCAGGGATACTATGCCTGGGAGCAATAAGAATGAGGTGTGTGAGACTGCGAAATTCAGAACCGCCTCCGCTGCAATACGCCAGCGAGCCCGAGGATGCCAGAACCGAACAGCATGATGCTGCTGGGCTCAGGAGTCGTGCCGCCCGGGCCGGTCAACGTGAACGCTTCCGAAGGAATCGAGCCCAGGGTGTTCTCAAAGGTTTCCGCCATGTCGAGTCCGGCCCGCTGGTGCGTTCCAGCTATCCCGCAGACGAGCAGGCCGACGAGGGAATGCGCATCGGGTAGGTCCGCACGCGGCGGTAAAATAACCACATGTCTCGAGAAGTTTCTGAATTGTTGAAAAAGGCGCTTGCACTTCCTGTAGAAGCGCGTGCCGCCCTGGCCAGCTCCCTTGTGAAAAGTCTGGACGGGACCTTCGTCATGGGCCTTTTCATCGAGAGCAAGCGTGGGAGCCTCTCTAATCGAGGCATGCCATTGGAGTTGGAGCGTGACCCGGATCGCGAGTTTGAGTGAAAAAAGGAAGAGGCTTGCCTGCAAGATTGCGGAATGTTCCCCGCTAACCTGTAGCCCAAGTCAGACGATCAGGGTCTGATTCGAACCGGTGTGATTCCCTATGCTGCCGGCAAAACCAAGGGCGTCGCGAAGGTGAGGATAGTGGAATCGACGTGCTCGCCGAAGTCGCTTTCGATTGGGGAACGACTTGGCAACAAGTGCTCAGAGCAGTTTTCGGAATTGCTCGATGGTGAGTCCGGCGTCGCGGATAATGCCGCCCATCGTGAAAGGCATTCACAGGGTTGTGGCGCGGAATGGTAAGAATACGCTGACCGTCAGTCATCACGATATGTTTGCCTTGGCGCAGAACACGGAAACCCGCCTTCTCCAAAGCGCGGACCGCTTGAAGGTGGGGAATTCCGGGAAGTTTGCCCATTAACCCGCTGCTACTTCCACCTCGCGGACATCCTGACCGCGCGTGAGTTCGCCGACGGCTTCCAGATATTCGCGGATTGCATCTCGAATATTCTGCAGCGCCTCTTGCTCGGTTGTTCCCTGCGACCAGCAACCGGGCAGGCCAGGGCAAGATACGGCGAAGCCTTCTTCCGAGTGCTGCAGCACCACACGATAGGTCATGCCGCCTATGCTACTCCTGTTCCGAGCGACCGAAAAGAAAGGCCTCAGAATCATCACCCCACGA
>DATCCF010000211.1:0-10269 GCA_036511435.1 Terriglobales bacterium
AGCCCAGCACTCGACTGGAACGGAGATAGCGCAGGCGGGCCCGCCACCGAAGCCGCCGAGTCCGGCCGAGCAGGCCGCCGGGCAAGGAACAGTGGTTCTCGATGTGGACAGCGGAGTGGTGGTCCCGTCTTTCCTGGGCAAGCCGCTACGGTCGGCGGTGGAAAGCGCCGAGCAGTCTGGATTGGAAATCAATGCGATTGGGAGCGGGATCGCGCGCCAGCAATGGCCTGCCCCTGGCAGCCACCTGCCTTCGGGACAAAAGATCACAGTGCGGTTTACGCATTAGCTGGGCACGTCGAGGTTCGGTCTTTGTCTACCGTGTTACGGCGCCGAAAGGTTGGGCAGCGGCTTACAGAAGCTCGAACCCTGGAAGCCGCAGCGCTTTCCGATCGAAGGTAAGGATTCGTGAACAGCCTGCTTTGACGGCCAATGCGCCGATGAGGGCGTCAGAGAAAGTGCCGTAGCCCTCTCTAAGCCCAACCATAGCAGTGACTACTTCCTGCTCGTTTTCCACGATCAGGAGTTCGGCCTGCACAATCCGCTCGATCGTGGCGGCAATTTCGTGATCTGTGAGACCATAGCTGCGCTTCAGTACCCACGCTGTCTCGGCCATCGAGACAATACTGACGAACCCCCGGTTTCTCTCCGTCAGGTGCCCCTCGATGAGAGCCGTCGCCTTTGGCGATTGCACAGGGTCATCTTGCGCTAGGTAGTGAAGCAGAACGTTGGTGTCTAGGCCGATCATTTTCGTCCGCTGCGACCCCGATAAGCTTCGGTGGCACCGGTCGCAATGGCTTCTTCCATCTCCTCCAAGGTCACGCGTCGGCGCGCCTTGACGATACCGCGCAACGCCGACACCGGAATTTTGGGCAGAAGAAAAACAGTACCGTCGGGATGGAGGAAGAATTTGACTCGGTCCCCCGGCTTCAAGTGGAGATGCTCGCGGATGGCCTTGGGAATTGTTGCCTGGCCTTTGCTGGTGATTGCAGATTCCATGCTGGCTCCATTACTTTATTAAAAATGTAATACCGAGTCCCGCTGATGTCAACCTGGGTCGGCGGGACCACCGCCGCTCGGTTCATGGCGCGGCCGATTGCGACCTTGATGAGTCCGATTCTGCGAATACATTAAGCCGCAGTTGTGGTTTCTATTCCTTTGCATTCCTTGCACGGTTGCTTGCGTCCAAGATCTTTGATAAGTTACATGTAACCTTTCGTCTTTTAAAGGGAGGCAAATATGGCGACACGAACCCGATCCAAGCCATCGCGGGACAAGGTCAGAGCGCATCGGGAAAAGCTGCGCCGCCAGGGACTGCGGCCCATTCAAATTTGGGTGCCAGACGTGCGTTCGCCGGAGTTCGCCGCTGAGGCGCATCGCCAGTCGCTGGCGGTCGCAAACAGTCCCCAAGAAAAAGACGACCAGGATTTCGTCGACGCAATCTCCATTTGGGGCGGCGAGTGAAGCGCGGCGAAATTTGGACCGTCGCTGGTGGCAAAGACTATGCTGGCAAGCCTCGCCCGGTCGTGGTTCTCCAGGACGATCGCTTTCACACGACGAGTTCCGTTACAGTGTGCCCATTCACCACCAATCCAACGGAGGCCCCTCTGTTCCGGCTGCCCATCGAGCCCAGCGATAGCAACGGGTTGCGTTCGGTGTGCCGGCTGATGATAGACAAAATCACTACTGTTCGCAAGGCAAAGATCGGCGCCCGAATTGGCCGTCTTGCCGACGACGACATCGTCAGGTTGAACCGCGCCATACTCGTCTTTCTCGGAATTGGCGGCCCAAGCGCCAAGCCGTAAATTTTCAGAGCAAGGCTGCCGTTGCCAGGCCGATACCAATTCGATCTATCGGGTTTTCTACAGCCCTCAGCGGCTAGTTCCTTAGTAGGCACGTCAGCGATTCCGCTGCCCTCCCGCGCGTAAAGCGTAGCTATAATGCGGGTAGAATGGACTTTCTTCAGTTGCTGGACGGTGCGGAATATCTCGCGCAGCAAGGCAATCCGCAGATCGCCGGTCTCAACTATGACAGCCGGCGGGTGCAGCCGGGCTGGTGTTTTGTGGCTATCCGCGGCGAGACTACCGACGGCAATCGCTACATCGATGCAGCTCTCCATGCAGGAGCAGTTGCCGTTGTCAGTGATTCATTACCGCCCCGGCCCGATGTCGCGTGGGCGCAGGTCCCACATGGGCGGCGAGCGCTGGCGCGGCTTAGCGCAAACTACTACGGTCGTCCTGGGGAACGGCTGTTCATCTCCGGTCTCACCGGCACCAATGGCAAGACGACGACGGCGTTCATCCTCAACGCAATGTTGCGCAATGCCGGACGTAAAGCTGCCCTGGTGGGCACTGTGGAGTATCGCATCGGCGAAGAGGTCCTTCCCGCTCCCCACACGACTCCTGAGGCGCTGGAGTTGAACCAGCTCTTTGCGCGTGCGGTTGACGCAGGCTGCACCGAGGCAGTCATGGAAGTGTCTTCGCATGCCTTGGAGCAGCAGCGAGTTTACGGAGTGCCGTTCGATGTGGCCGTATTCAGCAATCTCACTCGTGACCACCTCGATTATCACGGAACCATGGAAGAGTATTTCGCTTCGAAAACGATTTTGTTTAAGGGTTTGGGTACCGAACCGCCGAGAGCGGCGGTGATCAACATTGAGGACGAATACGGTCAGCGGCTTATCAAAGTGCTTAAGAAGCAACAGGAGCTGATCACCTATGGCATTGATAGCGGTGACTTCCGCGCGAGGGACCTCAGCATCGAGAAGAGCGGAACCAAATTCACCCTGGTGACGCCGACGGGCCAATATCCAGTTTGGAGTCCGCTGCTGGGGCGGGTGAACGTGCTGAACTTGGTTGCCGCCTCCGCTGCCGCTTATGCGCGCAATGTCGAGCCCAGCGCCATCGTCCTAGCGGCTGATGAACTGGCCCAGGTGCCAGGCCGCTTCCAACGTGTGGAGGTTGGCCAACCCTTCACTGTGATTGTGGATTATGCTCACACCGACGACGCCCTGCGTAACCTGACCGCAGTGGCACGCGACTTCCTGGCGCAGCGTGGAGGTTCCGGACGTGTCATCACCGTATTCGGATGCGGCGGAGATCGCGACCGCAGCAAACGTCCCCTAATGGGCGAGGCCGCCGGGGCTGGCAGCGACCTCGTGATGCTGACCAGCGACAATCCCCGAAGCGAGAATCCTCTCGACATCATGAACGACGCGCTACCAGGGTTGCAGCGTTCCGGCACTCGTTACACCTTGGAACCTGATCGCCGCAAAGCCATTGGCTTGGCCATTCACGAGGCCGAGGCCGGTGACATCGTTCTCATCGCTGGAAAGGGTCACGAGAAGGTCCAGATCACGGCCGCAGGCGCCATCCCGTTCGACGATATCGAAATGGCGCGGAATGCACTGCGGGACTCCGGTTACGCAACCGTTCAGCCAACGCCGTCAGCAACGTCATGAAGCTAAGCCTGTCGCGCGCTGCCGAATTCATGGAGGCCACCGGCGAGTTTGCCCCAGCCTCCGTCGCCAGCGGCTATTCCATCGACTCGCGCACCTTGCTGCCAGGCGATCTGTTCTTCGCGGTTCGCGGCGATCGGCTGGATGGCTATGATTTTGTCGAGGCGGCACTCGCCAAGGGCGCAGTCGGCGCTGTCATTGCCAAGGACCAGAGCACGCGGTTCGCGCAAAAGAATCAACTGTTGGCGGTGGAGGATCCGCTCCTTGCATTGCAAAAGCTCGCTGCTGCCGTCCGCCGGTTGTGGGGAAAGCCTCTCATCGCGGTGACGGGTTCGGCGGGGAAGACTACGACCAAGGAAGCCATCGCGCATGTACTGGCCGCAAAGGATCGGGTGCTGAAATCGCAAGGCAATTTGAACAATCATTTCGGCATGCCGCTGCAATTGCTCAAACTGGAGCCGGAGCATGAGATCGCGGTGGTCGAGATGGGGATGTCGCATGCCGGCGAGATCACCGAACTGGCGAGGCTGGCACAGCCAGATTGCGGCGTAGTGACCATGGTCGCTCCTGTCCACTTGGAGTTTTTCGAGTCGGTCGCGGCGATCGCGCGCGCCAAGTACGAGCTGATACAGTCTCTTCGCGCGGGCGGTGTCGCTGTGCTGAATGCTGACGATGAATACGTTTCGCAGTTCGGGCGAGACTTCCACGGGAAGGTCATCACCTTCGGACTGCACAAGCCGGCTGACGTGTCGGCGCGGAAAATTGAAACGCGTGGTCCGCTAGGCTCGGTGTTCGAAATCGTGGCGAATGGCGAGCATGTCCCGGCTGCGCTACCGCTATTGGGCGAGCACAGCATCTACAACGCGCTCGCGGCGGTCGCGGTTGGATTGCAGTATGGGGTGCCGCTACGGATGGCTGCCGAGTCGCTTGCGACCCTCGCGCCTGGAGACAAGCGGGGAGAAATCCTGAACTACGCGGGCGCGACTATTATTAACGATTGCTACAATTCCAATCCAAAGGCCCTCGACAATATGGTCCGGTCACTGGCCCAGATTCCTGCCCGGCGCCGGATTGTTGTCGCCGGCGAGATGCTGGAACTCGGTCCCGCGGCCGAGGTCATGCACCGCGATTGCGGACAGCACATGGCGAGCTATGGAATCGACAGACTGCTGGGGGTCCGGGGACTGGCGAAGTCTATGGTGGAAGCCGCAGCCGGGGCGGGGATGAACGCGGAGTTCGTCGATACGCCGCAAGAGGCCGGTGACTGGCTGCAGCGCGAGGTCAAAACCGGCGATGTAGTTCTGCTCAAGGCGTCACGCGGAGTGCGTCTGGAGCGTGCGCTCGAAGCTTGGGTTGGCAAAACGCCGGACGCTGCACATTAGGGTTGCAGCTCCCGCATAACTTTCAGAACGGGGAAGAATTTGCTCTATTGGTTGCTTTACCAGAAGGGTTTTCTCGTCTTTCATATCGGCCCGTTCCGAATCTTTCGCTATTTGACTTTCCGCACCGTGTTCGCCAGCCTGACCGCGTTGTTCATCGGCCTGATCATTGGCCCGGCGGTGGTTCGCCGCCTGCGCGAATTCCAGATTGGTCAGTACATCCGCGAGGATGGGCCCAAGGACCACCTGAAAAAAGCGGGCACCCCTACCATGGGCGGCTTGCTCATTGTGGTGGGCATGATTGTCCCAACCTTGTTGTGGGCCGATCTCAGCAACCGCTTCGTGTGGATTGCGGTATTGGCCACGCTGTCGTTCGGGGCGATCGGCTTCGCCGACGACTATCTGAAAGTGGTACACCGCCGCAACCTCGGTCTCACCGCGCGGGCCAAGCTGCTTTACCAGTTTCTAGCGGCCTTTGTGATAGGCGCGATCTTGAGTGCTTTGGAAACCCATGGACTCTACTCCACTCGTCTGATCGTGCCCTTCCTTAAGCATTTCCGGCCAGACCTTGTGATCGGCCGATTACACCACGGCTACCTTTCGCCGTTGGCGTTCCTGCCGTTCCTTGTGTTCGTGGCCATCATCATTGTGGGCTCCAGCAATGCCGTGAATCTTACCGACGGTCTCGATGGACTGGCGATTGGCTGCACTGTGATTGCTGCGGGAGCGCTCACGGTGCTCACCTACGTCAGCGGCCACGCCGTATTTGCCGATTACCTCGAGCTTTCCAAGATGCCCCAGGTCTCGGAGATGACCATCTTCTGCGGCTCGATGGTCGGTTCCGCAATCGGTTTTCTCTGGTATAACGCCCATCCCGCGGAAATCTTTATGGGCGATGTGGGATCGCTGGCGTTGGGCGGTGCGATTGGGACGGTGGCCGTCATCATCAAGCAGGAACTCCTGCTTCCGTTCATCGGCGGCATCTTCGTGATTGAGGCGCTCTCGGTCATTCTGCAAGTGGGCTCGTACAAGCTGCGCAAGAAGCGGATTTTCAAGATGGCGCCCATCCACCACCACTTCGAACTGATGGGCTGGAGCGAGTCGAAGGTGATCGTGCGCTTCTGGATTGCCTCTCTGGTGTTTGCACTCTTTGCTCTCACCACCTTGAAGTTACGCTAGAGGCGCGGCAAACGTGGCACAATGGCGACGCGAGCGGAAATCTTGATGGACGTTAGAGGCAAACGTGTGCTGGTGGTTGGGCTGGGCAAGTCCGGCGTGGCCAGCGCTCTGTTCCTGGAGAAGCGCGGTGCGCGGGTTGCGGTCTCCGACGCCAAGTCGCCAGAGCAACTCCGTCACGAAATTCCTTTACTGCTCGATCACGGCATCAGCGTAGAAACCGGACAGCATGGGGAGCGCACCTTCCGCGATCAAGACCTGATCGTAATCAGTCCGGGCGTGCCCTTCGATGTTCCGCAACTGGTGCAGGCGCGTGCCTTGGGTATTCTTGTTATCGGCGAGGTGGAACTGGCTGCGCGCTTCCTCAAAGGCCAGATCGTCGCCATCGGCGGCTCCAACGGGAAGACCACCACAACCACGCTGGCGGGCGAAATCATTGCGGCTGGAGGCCGTAAGGCGCTGGTCGGCGGAAACATAGGAACCCCGGCCATCACCTTCGTCGAGAGTTCCACCGAGGATGCTTGGGTGGTGTTGGAGATTAGCAGCTTCCAACTGGAGACCATCGAGAGCTTTCATCCTAGAATTGCGGTGGTGTTGAATGTCACCCCCGATCATCTTGACCGGCACTATTCGTTTGAGAATTACGCCGCGGCCAAGGCTCGTATTTTCGAAAATCAAAGCGCGAACGATTTCGCCGTTCTGAATGCGGACAACCAGCCTTGCATCGAGATGGCCTCGGCCGCGAAAGCTTCCGTGTCCTGGTTCAGCCGGTTGAAAGAAGTCGCGAGCGGGGCGTTCGTGCGCGGAGGGCACATAGTCTGGCGCGACAGTCGCGGCGACCGCGAGATCATGCCTGCGAAGGAGATTTCGCTGAAGGGCGCGCACAATCTCGAAAATGTGCTCGCGGCAGTCTGTGTCGGAATGTTGGCCGGAATCGAGCCGGCACAGATCCGTCGCGCGGTCTCTAAGTTCAAAGCGGTGGAGCATCGCTTGGAGTTCGTGGCTACGGTCCGTGGCGTTGAGTACTACAACGATTCCAAAGCCACCAATGTGGATGCGACCATCAAGGCATTGGAGTCGTTCTCCGGCCGTATTCACCTGATTCTGGGCGGCAAAGACAAAGGCAGCGATTACAGTGTGCTGAATGTTTTGCTCAAAGAGCGAGTGAAGCGGGTGTACACCATCGGCGCGGCAGCGGCAAAGATTGAGTCGCAGGTGCGAGGAACTGAGATCGTAAGCGTCGGGACGCTCGAGAACGCGGTCAAGCGCGCCAGCGAATCCGCCAGTCCGGGCGATGTAGTGTTGCTGGCTCCGGCCTGTGCCAGCTTCGATCAGTTTGACAGCTATGAACACCGCGGACGGATCTTCAAGGACCTGGTTCGCCAACTGGCATCGAAGGAACAGCAGCGAGAGCATGTCGGCAGCATTGCTGGCGGAGGCAGCGAATAATGGCCAAGCGGGTGAGCGTGGATAAGTGGCTGTTCACGGTTACGCTGTTGCTTGTCTTTATCGGACTGGTGATGGTGTTCAGCGCCTCGGCGGTAATGGCGAAGGAGCGCTTCGGTTCGCCCTACGGCTTCCTCCTAAGGCAAATGGCGTGGGCCGGAGCCGGCATCGCGGCCATGCTCGTCATTATGAACATCGACTACCGGAAATACCGGCGAGCGTCGGTGGTCTTCACATTGCTGGGATTTACCTCGCTGCTGCTAATTACCGTTTTCCTGTTTCGCGATTCCCACAACACTCACCGCTGGATCAAGTTTGGCGGTTTCTCCCTGCAACCTTCGGAGCTGGCGAAACCCGCAATCATTTTTTACCTCGCGTATTTTCTGGAGTCACGCTGGCAGCAAATCGCCGACTGGAAGAACGTGCTGCTTCCGGCCGCCGCCCCGGTAATCTTGTTTGCGTTGCTCATCGTGAAGGAGCCCGATCTCGGTACCGCCATCGCGTGCCTGGCAATCGCCGCCGCCGTATTGTTCGTGGCGGGGATGAACATGAAGTATCTGTGGTACGCCCTCGCCGCGTCGCTGCTGCCGCTGTACTTTCTCGTGGTCCGCGTGCCCTGGCGCTGGGCGCGCATGCAGGCATTCCTCGATCCCTTTAAGGATCCGCAGGGCAAAGGCTTCCACATTATCCAGTCCATGATCGCCGTCAGCACGGGAGGCCTGACCGGGCTGGGGCTGATGGAAGGCAAACAGAAACTCTTCTATTTACCGGAGCCGCATACCGATTTCATCTTCGCCGTCACCGCGGAAGAGATGGGATTGTGGGGCTCGCTGCTGGTGGTCACTCTGTTCGGCATTTTCCTGTATCGCGGCATCCGCACTGCACTTCGCACGGAAGACATGTTCGGGAAGTTTCTGGCGACCGGCTTCACCGCGATGGTGGTGGTGCAGGCGCTATTCAATATCAGCGTGGTACTTGCCATGATGCCGGCCAAAGGAATTCCGCTGCCGTTCATTTCCTATGGCGGCTCTTCGCTTTTCATCACTCTGGCCAGTGTCGGAGTCCTGCTCAACATCACCCAGCAGATGGACTAGCCATGCGTGTGATCGTGGCTGGAGGCGGCACCGGCGGACATGTCATTCCTGCGCTGGCAATCGCGCAGGAGTTGCGTTCGCGCTACCGGGCGCAGGTGCTGTTCGTCGGCACCCAGCGTGGCATTGAGACCCGGCTGGTTCCGGCGGCGGGATTCGAACTCCATCTCATCCAGGTTGGCGCACTTAACCGCGTGGATCTCGCGACCCGCCTCAAGACTCTGCTGGACCTCCCGCGTGCCTTCATCGAGTCAGCGAAGCTAATCCGCGAATTTCGACCCGATGTCATGATCGGTGTGGGTGGCTATGCCTCAGGGCCGGCGATGCTGACGGCTGCGATGATGAGCATACCCACCGTCGCGTTCGAGCCTAACGTGGTCCCCGGTATTGCCAATCGTATCGTCGCTCCCATGGTGAGCGTGGCAGCGGTTCACTTCGAAGCGACCTGCCACTATTTTCGCAATTGCCACGTGACCGGCGTACCGGTTCGGCAGGAGTTTTTCCACGTTCCAACCCGTCCCAAGGATGCCCGCCCTACACTGCTGGTCTTTGGAGGCAGTCAAGGCGCCCATGCCATCAATGAGGCGGTGTTGGATGCTTTGCCGAAGCTGATGGAGGCAGTGCCGGCAATTCACGTCATCCATCAGACTGGCGAGAAGGACTACGTTCACGCGCAATCAGTTTATTTGCGCACCATGATTTCGGCGGAGGTCTCGGCTTTCATCGATGACATGCCGGGGGCATTCGCCCGCACCGACCTGCTGGTTTGCCGCTCGGGAGCCAGTACCGTCGCCGAGATCACCGCGGCCGGCAAGCCTGCCATCTTCATTCCTTTTCCGAGCGCCGCCGATGACCACCAGAGCCAGAATGCAGCGATGCTCGCCGATGGGGGTGCGGCCCGCTTGTTGCCGCAGTCTGAACTTTCCAGCGACCGCCTGGTGAACGAGGTTGCCTCTCTATTGCGCGACCGCTCGCGATTGGCGACGATGTCGGAGGCGGCGCGCCGCTTTGCTCATCCGGACGCAGCAGCCAGAATCGCCTCGCTTGCGGCTCGGGCCGCTGGCATCCAGAGCCAGCACGCTGTAGCCTAGAGACTCGTCTCCCGCATGTTTGCGAAAATCCAGCGCGTTCATTTTGTCGGAATCGGTGGCATCGGTATGAGCGGCATCGCCGAGGTGCTGCTCAATCTGGGCTACAAGGTCTCTGGCTCTGACCTGAAGCCCTCGGCGGTCACGCAGCGCCTGGTTGGAATGGGAGCCATCATCTGCGGCGAACATCGCCCGGAAAACGTGATTGGCGCCGAAGTTGTGATTACCAGTTCGGCCATCGGTCGCGACAATGCCGAAGTCGTCGCAGCGCACCAACAGCATATTCCGGTCATTCAGCGCGCCGAAATGCTGGCGGAATTGATGCGCCTGAAATACGGGATTGCGGTCGCCGGCATGCATGGCAAGACCACAACCACTTCGATGATCGCGGCGGTATTGGCGGCGGGTGGGCTCGATCCGACCGTCGTCGTGGGAGGCCGCGTGGATGCGATGGGTTCCAATGCGCGACTGGGAAAATCCCAGTACCTGGTGGCGGAGGCCGACGAGAGCGACCGCTCCTTCCTGAAACTCTCGCCGATTCTCGCCGTCGTTACCAACATTGACCGTGAACACATGGACTGCTATCGCAATATGGAAGACGTGGAACAGACCTTCCTGAAGTTCATGGATTCGGT
>DATCCF010000212.1:0-7602 GCA_036511435.1 Terriglobales bacterium
CGAGGCGGATCTCGAACTCAGGATCGAGGATCTGCATGGACGGGTCCACCGAGGAGCCTATCGGCCGCAACCATCCCGCCGGGCCTACATAGACAAGGCAGATGGAAAACAACGGCCGTTAGCGATCGCCGCGCTCGAGGATAAGATCGTCCAGGGCGCGACCGTCATGGTGCTCAATGCTATCTACGAAGGCGACTTCGTCGGCTTCTCTTATGGGTTCCGACCCGGACGAGGACCGCATGATGCGTTCGACGCACTTTCGACAGCGATCAAAACAAGAAAGGTAACTGCCCAGGTTGGTTGTCAACGCCACTTGAATGATGCATCAGTTTTCCAGAGCAAAAATACATCAGTGATGCTGGCAAGAAGGCCCCCGAACTGGGTTTAACGAACCCACGACTCTCCCCGAGTCATGCAGACGCAATCAAAGCTTCGAACCTGCAACACGCGGACTTACCTGGCGATCCTCTCTCGTACAGACCAACCCAGTTCCTTGGGACCGAGCCTTAGCCCATTTTTACGCCTAACCGGTCTGCTCAGCTGGCTTTGGTAGATATTTGGCGAGTGTTGCTATGATCAACATTTGTGGCGTTGATGAAGTTCTCGAAAAGCATGGCCCCAGTCTCTCTCATTAGCGCTCTGGCCCGCTCTAGCTCCAGCCTTCCTTCGGCTTTCTGATCGCTGGTTGTAGATCGCAGCAACAGATTTGCGCGAACGATGCGGGCGAGGCATTCAGGAACACGTGCATGACGCTCAGTCGCAACCTTAATTGCTTCATCAACAGTGGTGAGGGCAGTCGCACTATCGCCATTCAATCTGTAGGCATTTGCTAGGTCAGCCAGAATGCGGGGCTCGTTTTCTAAACCAGCCTTTCGCGATCGAGCGAAGCTGAGAGCATCGGATAAATCTTCAATGGCCGAGGTGAGCCTCCCTGCGACGATATTGGAAAGACCACGACAGGCTTGGGCATAGACTCGCAGATAGGGGTTACCGCTTTTTATGGCGAGGGAAAACGCTCGGTCGGCGTGTTCTTGAGCCAGTCCGATGTTTCCCTCAGCCCATGCGAGGTCCACATACGCCAAACTCGGAATGACGTGATGGAGAGCGTCAACGTGACCACTTTCTAACTGAAGTATCCGATCGAGGAACGAGCGGGCTTCGTCACCTCGATTGAGCATCACCAAAGTTTGACCGCGCATCGCAGTCAGCCAGACGTCGATATCAAAACCCAGCGTTTGCCGATCGAATTTTACGATTTCGGAAGCACGGTCAGTTGCCTCAATGTTCATTTGAAGTGCTTCTGACATGTGGCCTGACACCCGCAGTGCATGACAGAGTATAGCCTTAAGCGTGATTTGAACGCTGAGATCGTTACCCTGATCGGCGATCGCTTTAGCTTCTCGGACCTTTTCCACATACTCATCAGCTGAACCGCCATTTGCCAGAATCCGTCCGTAAGCGGCGTGAATCAGCGCATTGGCCCTCATATCCCCCAAGGCCAGGGCCAGTTGTTTGGCCTCCTCGAAGAAGACGAGAGCATCCTCCGCCGAGATTCCTTCCCGCCAACCAAAGTTTACAATTTGGCCGCAAGCCGCCATTTTTAAATAATTAATCAGCTGAGATGGTGGCTGATCTAGCAGGAGTTCGCGCACCTTCTTCCAGCTTCTCAACGCCTGGCTTGGGTCGTTCGCGCCGACCCAAATGGCAGCACGCATATTCTGTTGGGCTGCTTTGAGATTTTCACCAGCCTGCTCCAAGTGATAAGCTAAAAGCGAAGCTCGCTCCTCAGCATGATCTTTAAATACATTCTCAATTGCTTGCGCGACCGATGAGTGAAGTTCGCGGCGACGTTCATACAACAAAGATCGGTAGGCAACCTCTTGGATAAGCGGATGGCGAAATGCAAGAAGCCGCTGTTCGAAGGGAGGTACATCGTAAAGCAGCTCGGCTTGTCTCAAATGCTGGGCCGCTTCCGATAGCTCGGTTGGGGACAAACCAGTGACGAAGTCTAGTATTGATATCGAAATCTCGCGACCAACTACTGAAGCAATCTCGAGAACCTTTTTTGCGTTCTCTTCAAGACGGTCGATACGAGCCGCAATAACGGCTTGCACTGTTGGGGGCAGCGGGATCGTATCAAGGCCTCCTTTCAATCGGTATGCGCCCTTCTCGCCTTCAAAATCTCCACGCTCTACGAGGGCATTGACAAGTTCCTCCAGGAAGAAGGGATTTCCTTGGGCACGCTCTATGATGTTTCTACTCAGCAATGCCAGTGAAGGGTCGTTCCCAAAGTGATCCTGTAATAGGATGGCCGCTTGTGCAGCGGGGAGAGGAGGCATGTTGATTTGTCGATAGTGTGATCGCTGCATCAGGGGTGCAGCAAACCCTGGCCTAAAATTAACAACCAGAAGAGTTGTGGTGCCAACAACAGCATCAGCCAACGCCTCAATGAACTCTTCGCTTGCCGCATCGATCCAATGCAAATCCTCGATGATAACAACCGTAGAGGCGTTCCGAGGCCCTGAACGCGGCAGTGTCCTAAAAAAATCGAGCAACAGCGTTTTTCGCGTTTTTGGGTCAAGCTTGATTGCTGCCCGCAGTGGGTCGGCAAAGCCTAAAAATTCCAACAACACGGGCGATAACTGCTCAGAGACCGAGAGAGCTGCCAGCCGGTCAAGGACGCGACGACGAGAAACATCGGCTGCTTCTTGGACGCGAAGGCCAAAGTAATCGCGCAATAACTCCAGCACTGGCTGAAACGGCGTTGCCCTACCATGCGCCAACACACGAGCCTCAAAGACGCGGATACCCTTTCCACGGCAATTTTCAGCAAACTCAAAACAGAGACGACTCTTGCCAATTCCAGCGTCACCGACAACACCCACAACACGACTATCACCTTTCATCGTATTTTCGAGTTCATTTGCAAGAGCGGAAAATTGGTCGTTTCGGCCAGTTAGGGGGCTCAACCGTCTTCCGCTTCGAAACACTCCGCTTGAGGGAGCATGCTTAAGCCCCCTGAGTTTGAATATCTCAACGGGTGCCGCGAGCCCACGAATAGTCTGGAGGCCTACCGGTTCGACTTCCACGAATTGTTTGGCGGCCGTATAGGTTTCTTTCGAGATTAGGATGCTGCCTGCGTCAGCCAGTTGCTCCAAGCGATTCGCGAGGTGCACATTTGCGCCCGCGGCATCATACGTTTGGTAAATTCCGTGCTCTATTGCCTGAACAACGACTTCACCGGTGTGAACGCCAACGCGGATTTGCAAATCTAGATCGCCGAAGCGTGTTACCCCATCCTGCATTGCCAGCGCCGCGAGGCAGCCACGGACAGCGTGATCCTCATGAGGTTGTGGCGCGCCAAACAGCGCCATGACTCCGTCGCCCTGTGATTTATTGACGACGCCATCGTAACGAACAACGGCTTCATTCATGAGATCGAGAATGGGTTGCAAGCGTCGCATCCCCAGTTCGGGATCACCCAAACTATCAATAAGGCCGGTCGAATTGCGGATGTCGGCAAAAAGGACCGTGAGGCGTTTGCGCTCTCCTCCTTTGGCGTTCAGCGACCTCAGGACATGCTGCCACGACTGATTGGTTGCCTCAGTAGATATCGCTTTCAGTGCAGCGCTGCAGCGCCCGCAAAAACGAGCTGTCGGTCCGTTGAGGTGGCCACAGGCGCTGCACTCAAGTCCGAGAGTTGCCCCGCATCCTTCGCAATACTCATTGGTCGCCTTATTCTGGCAACCGCAACGCAAACATTGCATCAGTGGCCCCTTAGATAGCAGCGGAAGCGTGACTGCATCTAAGGGTAGTTATAACTCTATATACAGATCAATTCTATACCGCTTTGCGGTAAGTTTCCAAAGGAGGTCGACGAAAATGCTCTTTCGGCCGGTTAATTCTACTATCCATTCGGTGAAGTCAGCTCCGTTGTCCAGCATCGCGGATAAAAACAACAGGTCCGCTTGCGGTGTGAGGTGATTGAAAGCGAGCACACATGGCATTCCATCCAACGCGCGCCGTATTTTGCCTGACTGCGGGCTCAAGAGATGGCATTCATCAAACACTAGGAGACCAACATCCTCGAACGCCGCTGGAGCGAATGACAGCATCGCCAAGCATGGCACTGTCACGTTAATCGGAAATTTGCAGACCAGAGGACCATGACCGTAACGGTTCACGCTGCGACTGTCACTTGGCGCCACGTTAGCATAGCCTGATCGCGAAACACGCGCAGGGTTCCGCGAGAGATCAGATGGCGTTGGATGTTGAACACGTTGTAGACGGCGGCGTGGGTTGAGAGGAAGCGCTGCGCCGATCCAGGTGACTTGAAGCGCTTCATACGTCGTTCGCGTTGTCGCAATGGCTGATGGGAATTCTCTGCCCGGTTATTCTTCCAGCGACCTGTGTCGTGACGCCACGCAACACCAAGCTCGCGCAGCGCAGAACCGTAGGATCGGAGCTTGTCGGTCACGATGGTGGCTGGAGTGATGCCCTGCTTCTTCAGAAGTTTCCGCATGAGCTTGAATGCCGCCTTACGGTCTCGCCGTGGTTGAACGAGGATATCTAAAACCTCGCCTTCGCTGTCCACGGCACGCCAGACGTACAGCTGTTTGCCGTTGATGGAGATGAACACTTCATCAAGATGCCACCGCCCGTCCGGCCGCGGCCGTCCCCGTCTAGCTTGCGCGCTATGATCGTGCCGAACTTTAATGCCCAGCGGCGGACCGTCTCGTAGGACACATCGATGCCACGCTCGGCGAGCATATCCTCGACGTCGCGGTAGCTCAGAGCGAAGCGAAAATAGAGCCAGACAGCCTGCTGGATGACGATGCCCGGAAAGCGGTGGCGGCGGTATGAGAGCTTATCCATAAGCGAACGCTATACGGCCGGTCCGTACCAAGCCAGCGCGTGTTACTGTGACAGTGCCCTTCAAAGAGTCTTTCGATTTTGGCTCGCATTGTATCTCTGATCTACAACGCAAAGCGCAATTGCGAGCCGCTCCAGTCACCGCGAAATCTGCTCGAGTTCAAGGTCAAGCGTGCGCGGGCCCCAGCCGCCGATCGAGACTACCACTATCACCATCGCGAAGGCGATTAGGCCAAATACGCCCTTTGTGCCCGCGGTCTGCAGGAAGAAGCCGATGATGAAGCTCGCAAATACCGCGCTGAACCGGCTGAGGGAGTAGGTGAACCCGACCGCGCGGGCGCGCACCCGGGCGGGGAACAGCTCAGTCTGGTAGCCGTGGAACGAGTATGACAGCACGTTGTTCGATAGCGTGATCAGCACGCCGAACAGAATCAGCAACGGCATCGTGTTCTGGAAAGAGAACAGCATTCCGAAAATTCCGATGCAGCAGGCCGCGCCGACCAACTGCCATTTCCGCTCGAACTTGTCGGCGAAGCTCATGGCCAGCAACGGGCCGAAGGGGTTGGCGATGGCGATGATGAATGAATAGAGCAGGCTCGCGCCGAGATTGATGCCAGTCTGCTGGGCAATCAGCGTCGGTACCCAGGCGGCGAAGCCGTAGAAGCCGAAGGTCTGGAAGAACTGGAAGACCATCAAAATGATTGTGCGGCTGCGATAGCGCGGCTCGAAGATCTCACCCAAGCGGCCCAGGGGCTCGGCCTTCTCCACCGAATGGCTTCCCGGCACCGCCAAGGGCGCGCCATCGAGGTCAGCGATTACCTTGGCCTCGATCGAAGAGGTCACTGCCTCGGCCTCATCCAGCCGTCCCTGGTTGATCAGCCAGCGCGGGCTCTCCGGTACCGCGCGGCGGATGAACCAGACGAAGAGTGCGCCTATCGAGCCAATTAAAACGACCCATCGCCAGCCGTCAAAACCGAACGGGCTGATCGGAACCAGTTTATAGGCGATGAACGCCACCACTGGCACCACCGAGAACTGTACGGCCTGGTTGAAGGCGAATGCGCGGCCTCGCATCGATTTGGGCACCAGTTCGGAGAGGTAGGTATCGATCGTGACCAGTTCCACGCCGATGCCGATGCCGGCGATCAGCCGCCACAGGCTGACCCCAAAACCGCTGTTCTGGAAGGCCATCACTACCGTTGCCGCGCAGTACCACAGCATCGAGTAGGTGAAAATTGTCCGCCGTCCGTATTTGTCGGCGACGTAGCCGAAGGCGAAGGTGCCGATGAACAGGCCGGTGAAGGTCGCCGCCACGAATAGCGCTGGGCCGGAGAATATGCTGACCGCTACGTTGGTGAGCAGCCCGGTCTTCATCAGGCCGGGGACGACGTAGGCGGTCATGAACAGGTCGTAAAACTCGAACATGCCGCCGAGCGAGAGCAGCGTGATAAGTAGCCATACATGCCGCGTGCCCGGGAGTCGGTCCAGACGTGCTAGGATGGCGGCAGCGCGCCTTTGGCCGGATTGGTCCATTGTCATTGTCCCTCTCCCCGTGGTTCTTCCGACTGGTGACGGCGCCGCCGACCCTTCGGTCGCCCGGCAAGCATGCCCGTTTTTTGTATTGTTGTAGGGGCTCGATCAATCTTGTTCCACCGCGTGGTGCAGGGGCCCTGTTTCCTCGCTCGGTCGTCATCAACGACACAGGGAAGTGTTTCCGGCTAGGCTTTGTCAGAGCAACTTGCTTGCGGCGGCGGTTGACCCGTTTTAGCGTCGCCGGATGCGCAATCCATTCAAGTATTTCAACAGCTCACCCGAAGTGATCCGCATCGCGGTGCTTATGTACGTAAAATATCCACTTTCGCTTCGAAACGTCGAGGATCTCCTCGCCGAACGCGGCATAGACATCTGCCATGAGACGGTGCGCCATTGGTGGAATCGCTTCGGCCCGATGTTCGCGGCGGAGATCAGAAAGAAGCGGATCCACGCTACCCGCACCCGGGTCTGAATATCGCCTAATGAGCTGCACGTTCGACCTCGTCATACCTCATTTTCGCCTCTGCGCATACGTCTGCGGGTATTTGCCGCTTTACGACTATCCAATGGCGCAGATCGAACCAAAGTATGCTAGTTCTGACGGCTTTTGACTGCGCTCGGCAGCGAATTTATCTTCCCCTGATTCAGCCTTAGGAATGACTACGTCGCTAGCGGTGTTTGACAACTCTAACCCGTATTGACGCTGTCGACGAAACGACTGACGACAGCAATAAAATCGACGATGCAAGGAATATGCGTGAATGAATTCAGAGTCTTCGGATCGTATGAAATCCGATAGCGCTGCTGGGGAGATCAGGGGTTTCCTCGATCTTAATATGGTCGGGGGTCGATATTCGTCGCTGCTCGTGGGACAGCTAGAGATTACTTCTTGCACTGCAGCTTGCAACCTGCCGTAGAGATCGTCCACGGCAAGCTTGTTGTGCAACACCCGTCCAAGTCCAAAAAGGTTGGACAACTGCCGCCTTTGCGCAGTTTCAATTTCTTGACCCTACGGTGTGAGGATGCGCTGGCGCATCGCCAAATGGATCAACCGAAGGAGGATTCGTTCCTGGTAAAAGCCCATAGCTGTTCGCTATCTAATGCGCGTGTCTGGTTTCGGCAGGCTTGTTCATCACCCCCGACATTTCGGGGCCGCCCGTTTTCAGGAATCGCCAAACAAGCAACCCCGCGAGTGAG
>DATCCF010000213.1:0-14147 GCA_036511435.1 Terriglobales bacterium
AGCTTTGGCGAACAGGGCGACGAGGCGGGGTTCGAAACAGACGGTGCACCACGCTTTGAAGCAAGCCCGAAGGGCGGTAGAAGCATAGCCCAGGACGTAAGTCCTGGGTAGGCGATGTTGAATGGAACCGAGTCCCTTCAGATTCTCTGTTAAAAAGCAAGTCTTTTTTCTTCTCTGGAGAGGTGCCGGAGAACCTCTCTTCTTTTTTCATCGAGCCGCGACTGCGACCGGCGGACACAAGCGGGCTCCATCGTAGGGCTGGTCGTGGCGAAACATGCCTACGATGGCATGCAGGAGCTTGCGCATGACCGCCGCCAGGGCCTGCATTTTATGTTTTCCTGCGGCCACCAAGCGCTGGTAAAAAGCCCGCAAGTAGGGCTCGTGGTGGGCCGCCGACAGCGCCGCCATGTACAGCGCTTTGCGCAAATAGGCATTCCCGGCATGACTGATATGCGGTTTTTTATGCACCGAGGTACCGGAAGAAAACTCGACCACATCCAGCCCGGCAGGCTTGGTCAACTGGCGCCCCGAGCGATCCCCGATGACCGCCAACTCGCCCAAGACCTTCAGGGCGGTGTCTTGCCCGATACCGGTGGGGCTATCCAGCAGCTGGCAGCGACGCGCCAAGGCGGGATCGCGGCGCACCAGTTCCTGGGCCGCGTGGGTCAGCCGAGCCACGCCTCGATCCAACTGGGCGATGGCTCGGTCCAGTTGGCGCAGCACACAGGCGGGGGTGCTGTGCGAAATCCTGGCGGCATGCCGCCGACAGCGCAGCTCGGCTCGGTCCTGGCTGAGGGCCGAACCTTGCCGGGTGATGGCGCGCAATTGCAGATCCCGCTCCCGCGGCGGCGGCCAACGCGTAAACGGCATGCGCAGGGCGTACTGCAACAGCACCTCGGTGTCCACCGCGTGGTTCTTGCTGCGCTGATCCAGCGCCTCGGCAAAGCGGCGGGCGGTTTTGGGGTTGATCGCTTCCAACTCGATTTCCGCCCGCGCCGCCCGCGCCAAGGCTACCTCCAAACTGTAGTTGCCGCTGGCTTCCAGGCAGACCCGGATGGTAGCGCCGGGTCGGGGCCCCAGCCAATAGCCGAGCAGGGCCTTATGCCCGGCCGCGGTGTTGTCGAAACGGCGTACCGCTTCGCTGCACTCTTGCCGGCGCACCACCACCACCAACTCTTGCGCACTGACATCGATGCCACAAAAGTTCATCGTCGTTCTCCTGTTGGGCTAGGCTGGACCCGGCTTCCCACCCACGGCAACTCTCCGGCCAACCTTGAATATGCAGGCTTTATGCCTCGGATTCTCCCCGGTATCGGAAGAGTAAGGGCGGGAGGCCGCTCTGAAGCCAGGCTTACGCCGTTGCCAGCGCGCCTCAGGGAGGGACGGCCTTCCCGCCGGACCCCTTACCTGCAATTTCCACTTAACACCCAATTGCAGGCGGCGGGGAGGAGCAAGCAACATACAAGGGACGGCACATTCTCACCCCATCCTCTTGGGGCCGGGGAGCCGAGTTTACTCTTCTGGTTCAACTTTGCCGGCGAATCTTCCGCTTCCGATTCTCTCTTTCCGCAAGCTGAACAAAAACGGTTATAGTGAGGCGAATAGCCGAAGTTCTGGGCGTTTCACCCGGTTTTCATGTCTCGGAAAAGTTCATCAGCAGCCCCGGAAGACGAACTCGAAGCGCGCGTCAGCGATGCCGCTGTGCGCTCGCGCAGCTTCGACGAATCGCCGCTCGACGCCCGCATGCTCGATCTCGATGACGAGGCCGAATCGCCATTTTTGCGCGGACAGAAGCGGGTTCCGGTGCGTCGCGGAGCGCTGCCCCGCAACGCTGCCGGCCGCATCAAGATCGCGCTCATCCTGATTTTGGTCCTGTCTAGCCTGGCTTTGATCTGGGTTACCGTTCATCAATACGCCACGCGGTCCTGGCGCTTCCGAATCGATTCCAGCGACAACATCCAAGTCTCGGGGAGCAGCAACGTCAGCCGCTCCCAGGTCATGGAAATTATGGCGAGCGACCTCAACCGTAATGTTTTTTTTGTTCCGCTGGAGTTACGCAAGAAACAGTTGGAGCAGATTCCCTGGGTGCAGTCGGCTTCGGTGATGCGGCTGCTTCCCGACCGCCTGAACATTGTTGTCAAAGAGCGCACACCGGTCGCGTTTGCGGAAGTCAATTCTCACATTGAGCTGATTGACGCCAACGGCGTGGTCATGGACTTACCGACTGGCCAAGTCGCCAAATATTCGTTTCCGGTAGTGGTGGGCATGCCGGACACTGAGCCTCTTTCGACGCGCGCAGCGCGCATGAAGGTCTACGCTCAGTTGATGAAGGAACTCGATGCTGGGGGCGCGCATTATTCGCGCGATCTCAGCGATGTCGATCTTTCCGATCCTGACGACGTGAAGGCGACGGTCACCGATGCCAACGGGGCCGTGCTGGTGCATCTGGGATCGTCGAACTTTCTGGAGCGTTTCAAAATCTACGTCGCTCATGTGCAGGAGTGGAGAGCGCAGTTCCAGAGACTGGAATCGGTGGACTTGCGCTACGACCATCAGGTGATTGTTAATCCCGATTCCGCGAGCAGTGACGCCAAGGGTGGTGCTGCGTCGGGAAACGCGGCGAGTAACATCGATGCGTCGGCACCGCCCGCAGGCGCACAAACCAAGTCAGCGGTGCGACACAAAACCAAGAAGCACTCATAAACCAATGGGAAGTCAAACGGAAAACCTGCTCACAGTGATTGACGTTGGTAGCGCCAAGACGTGCGTTATCGTCGCCGAAGTGAACGACTATGCCTTGCGTTATCGCGGCCACGGCATCGCCGATTCGCGCGGTATGCGAAAGGGCGTGATTGCCGATCTCGACAAGGCGGTCGACTCGATCCGAAAAGCGGTCGAAGATGCCGAGAACGTGGCGCAAGCTCCCGTCGAGCACGCCGTGGTCGGAGTAGCGGGCTCGCACATTCGCGGGGTGAATAGTCATGGCGGCATCTTGCTGGGAACACGTTCGCGCGAGATCAGCCGGGAAGATGTGCGCCAGGCGGTAGAAAAGGCGCGCAGTATTGCCATACCCGATGACCGCGAGGCGCTGCACCTGCTGCCGCAGGAGTTCATCCTGGATGGCCAAGGCGGGGTCCACGATCCCGCCGGGCTGATGGGCAGAAAGCTCGAAGTGCGGGTTCATGTGGTGACGGCGGGAACCACCGCGACACAGAATGTGGTCTCGGCCATGAACCGCGCCGGCATCCACGTCGACGACACGGTCTTTGAAGCGCTCGCCTGTGCCGACTCGGTATTGCAGACCGACGAGCGCGAGCTCGGCGTTTGCCTGGCCGACATTGGAGCCGGTTCGACCAGCCTCATCGTGTACTACGAGGGCGTGGTGATCCATACCGGCGCCATCCCTATCGGCGGCGATCATTTCACCAACGATGTGGGAGTAGGCTTCCGCACCCCCATTCCCGACGCCGAGAACATCAAGAAGATGTTCGGCTGCGCCATCGTCACGCGCATTCCCGAAGGCAATGAAATCGAAGTGCCTTCGGTGGGCGATCGCCCGTCGCGCCTCATGCAGCAGCGCATGCTGGGAGAAATTCTGGAGCCTCGGGCGCGGGAGTTGATGGAATTGCTTCGCGACCACTTGCGCCAGGCCGGTGTTTACGATTTGCTGGGCGCGGGACTGGTATTTACCGGCGGCGGGTCGCGACTCAGTTCGCTCCTGGAGGTTGCCGACGATATTTTGCGGCGTCCGGTACGACTGGGATATCCGGTCCCCATCGCCAAGCTGCCTTCAAATCTGTTGGAGCCGGAGTTTGCGACGGCGATCGGCATGGTGCTCTACGGACATCGTGCGCGGCAGGCGCGAATGAATATCGATCGAGGACTTGGAGCGAAACTCAAAGCATTGTTCGCCCGGCAGAACGGCTGAAGTTCCAGCGAGGCCGGAAACGGCAGCGCAGAATTCGGATTTGCCTGGGAGGCGACTGTACGGCAAATAGGCTTGGCTTGGATGGTCCAAAAATTGGAATCAGCTATCCTCGCGATATATCGTTTTTGGTATATTAACCATGGGATGGACGGTCGAGACGCTGAACGAAACGGTGGACGCAGAGGTCGACGCCTTGCCTGAGGACATGCGGGCAAGGCTGGCACGGATCGCGCACCTTATCGAAGAAAAGGGTCTGGAGTGTGTGGGCGAACCGCACGTGAAGCATATCGAGGGCCGTCTATGGGAAATGCGGCTGAAAGGCCGCAGCGGGATTTCGCGGGCACTGTATGTGACAGCGGCCAGCCGTCGCGCCGTCATTGTGAGGGTTTTCGCCAAGAAAACGGACAAGACGCCGCGACGCGAGATCGATCTGGCTCTGACACGCGCGAAATCGGTTGCATGATGGAGGTCTAACAATGGCGCGTATATCCGACATGCACAAGAAATGGATAAAGGAGCCGAAATACCGGAAGGCGTACGAGGCTCTGGAGGAGGAATTCGTCATGGCATCGGCGGTGATCGAGGCGCGGAACCGCGCCGGCCTGACGCAGCAGGAGCTGGCCAGAAGGATGGGGACGACGCAACCCGTCGTCGCCCGGCTGGAAAGCGGGGGCACGCGTCCCTCGATGCGCACGCTCGAGCGCCTGGCGAAGGCCACCGGATCGCGCTTGCTGATTAGCTTTCAGCCGCGCGACGGGAAGAGACCTGCGGGGTGACGTGAGTGCTGGGGTGAGTGTAGGGGACGTCCACCAAGTTCGATGCATTCAGCGAATTACTGAAACTCGGTGTCCACGATTGTTCCAGTGGGACGCGTACAGGAGTGAAGATGATCGAAGATTTCAACGACAAGAGCCAGCCCGAAAACGATATTCGCATCCACTTCAACGAAGAGCTGCTGAACAGCGCAAAGATCAAGGTCATTGGCGTCGGCGGCGGCGGCGGCAATGCTGTCAACCGCATGATCGAGTCGCACCTGGAAGGCGTGGAATTCGTAGTGGCGAACACCGATCTTCAGGCGCTCAAGCTCTCCAATGCGCCGGTGAAGATCCAGCTTGGGGTCAAGCTAACCAACGGCTTGGGCGCGGGCGCCAATCCCGACGTCGGCCGCAAGGCTGCCTTGGAGGATGCCGACAAAATCATCGAAGCGCTCGAAGGCGCGGACATGGTGTTCATCACCACCGGTCTGGGTGGCGGGACCGGCACGGGCGCCGCGCCGATCATTGCATCGCTGGCCAGCGAAATGGGCGCGCTTACCGTCGCGGTGGTGACCAAGCCCTTTGCCTTCGAAGGCAAACGCCGCCAGAACCAGGCCGAGCGCGGCTTGCAGGAACTGATCGACTCCGTTGACACCACTGTGGTGATCCCCAACGAAAAGCTGCTGGCAGTGGCCAAGGATGCGGGTTTCTTCGAATCGTTCCGCGTCGCCGACGACATCCTGCGGCAAGCGGTGCAGGGCATCTCCGATATCATCACCATTCCCGGAATCATCAACCGCGACTTCGCCGACGTGAAGACCATCATGGCAGGCATGGGCTACGCGGTGATGGGCACGGCCACCGCGAAGGGCGAAGGGCGCGCCACGCTGGCTGCGCAGGCCGCGATTGCGTCTCCGCTGCTGGAGGCCGGCGCGATCGACGGCGCGCGCGGCATCCTCATCAACATCACGGGCTCCAGTTCGCTGCGGCTGGCCGAGGTAAACGAAGCGTCCACCATCATCCAGAGCGCCGCGCATGAAGACGCCAACATCATTTTCGGCGCCGTGCTCGACGAAAAGATGAAGGATGAGGTGAAGATCACGGTCATCGCAACCGGTTTCAAGGCTGTTTCCCGCCATCACGAGGCAGCGAATCCTGTGGCTGAGGTGGTGCATCAAGCGCGCGCGACCGCAGCCAGTGGCCACGCGACCTACGAAGTACCGGCCATGCGCGAACCGCAAGCGGCGCCTGAAAAGGCTGTGCCTGCCCGCTTCGAAGCGGTCAAGCCGGCGGAAGCTGAATCGCAGCGCGCAGCGGAACGGCCGCGAACGGTTCCGTACATTCCCGACAATCTCGACGATATCGATTCCGAGATCGTGCGCCACGCCGAGCCGATGGACGAGGCCCAAATCCAAGCACGAGCTTCGACTGCCGGTCGTAATGATCCGCCCACGATTGAGACCGTGAGCAGCAGCATTAACATCAGCTATGACGCGGATGATCTGGAGATTCCGGCATTCCTGAGGAAACGGGGAGAAAGCTGAACTGTGGGGCACTTTCTAGCTGCCAGCGAATCAGGAGGGCTCGGCCACCCGGCTAGAGCAGTTCCAGAGTTGGTGTAGTCCGGCGAGTACGGGTAGAGCGGCGCTTCAGCTGGATTATTCATGAACGTGAAGTGTCATCCTGAGCAGAGCGCCCGCAAAGATTTTCCGACCCGCGTCGTTTGCGGGTCGGGCGGGCGCGGAGCCGAAGGACCCCTATAGCTGCGAGAAATCAAAGTGTGGCCGCGTGGCGCAGCAACAAGGTCGAGATTGCTGGCGACCAAAGGGGTCCCTCGACTCCTCGGCTCATGAATAATCCAGCTTCAGCGCCGCGTCCGCCGCGAATAAACGAATCGTTTGGGCCTCTGCGGTCATTGAAAATGACCGCAGAGGCCCGAACCTTATAGTGTTAAGCGATCTTGGACGCCAGCCTGAAGGCTGGCTCTACTCGGTCTACACTAACCATGAAACTGACTTAACCCCAGGAACAGGAGCTGGAGTCGGGTTCGGACTGCTTATGTGTATACCCACCGATCCGCGACGAGGAAGTTTATTAGCGAGCAGAAAAGAATGGCTCCGATGGCCGACGGCAGTACCGGAGCGTTGGGCCGTTCTACCAGAAAGTAGGCCAACACCGTATTGCCGAGCAGCGAGGTGAGACCGTTACTGGCGTGAAATCGCCAGAGCCGGACTGTCCTTTGTCGTACGCTTTTGAGCTGACGATCGCGCCACGTGAATCCCTCGTGCCATGCAAAGTTGTGCAACACTACGATCTCAACTGCCACGGGCGTTGCGGCAAGGACCGGCATGTGGAAGCATTTCGTTAACACGTCAAGCAGAAGCAATTGCAATGCTGCGCCCAGCAATCCCACCAGGTTGAATTTGCCGAGCCGCGCCAGCAGTCGCCCGGCGCTGGTCATGGCAGCTCTTCTTCCCGGTACAGCACGAGGGTGTGCCGAATTGCGGCGGCGACGGCCATGAATGCCATTCCGGCGATGGCTACAGCGCCTCCAACGTCGAACAGCAGGAAGTGCCGGCCGGCGATGTCGGCATAGGGATGCACGAGGAGCACAACGTTTCCCACCGCCAGCAGGATGCGAATCTCGGTAGGACCAAAGATGCCGTGCGAAAGATGGAAGTGCCCCATCGTATAGGTCGCAAGGTAGCTCTCGATGGAGAGCACATAGAAGGACATCAGCATGCCCGCCGATATCTGCCAGTGAACGTAGCCGGAGCAGGCGAGTCCCACCATTAGCGCCAGCGCGCCGAAGGTGTCAGCCATGTGGTCCACGTAGAAACCGTAGCGCGGCCGCTGCCGATTGCGGACTCGCGCCAGCGTGCCATCAAGACTGTCGCCCAGCCAATTGAGGACGAGGAAGAAGTTCACGAGCAACAGCGCCTGCGGGTACCACGCTGCGAGCGCATAGGCTGCACCCGCCAATAGCTGCGCAACAAAGCCTAACGCGGTCAAATGGTCCGAACTGATGGCTTTCGGTGTCCGTTCGGCCATCCACACTAATACGCGCTTTTCGACTTCCGCGGTCAATGACTTATGGACTCGCAGCGCATATACAAATCCACTCTGTCTCCTATCGGCAAGCATTGCTTCCCTCACGTGAACCTCGCATCGTTCGTTCATTGGTGTGCTCCCTTGAGAGGAGTTGATCCGAGCGCGTTTCTTGTGTATGGCCAGCTGGTCATTTGCACCATTCGCCTCGTGGCGGAAGGATGCTCGATGCGAGCGGCGGGCGCAATGCATGACGGGTCAAACGTTCCTCACTTGCGAATCATCGTGTAATCGATTGCAGGACTGAGGTTTACAAGAAGTTATCTTTCTGGGGTGGAAAGCCGTTGGTTGGCGCGGGCGGACAGTTGAGGTTGCAATTACAGCAGTTTCACATCTGGTGTATAAGCGATGGGTGGAGCACGCCCTTCAGGCGTGCATAACTGCCGTCAGTTCTTGGATCGCGCTTTAGCGCCTGAGGTAATGTTTCCGTCACCGCAGCGGCTAAACAGGCTGCGGAAAAAGTCAGAGCGTAGCCCATGGAATGTACTTCTTGGTGGGAGGAGCGCTTCAGCGCTCCGGGAAGAGTTCGGTTTTGATCACGCGCTTTAGCGCCGGGGATCGAAAAACCCAAGGCTAAAGCCCATTTCAAAATCGCCCCTTCTCCGCTGGACTGAAGTCCAGCTCCCCCCTGCTGAAGCAGGGGGCTCCCACCAAAAGCCTTCCCCCAGAGTTTTCCGCAGCGGCTTAAAGCCGTCTCATTTCCGAATCTTAACTGCACCGCTTCCACCCCAGCACACGCAAAAACGGCGTGTGCTGGGGACCCCGGCGCTGAAGCGGTGCCGCCCTATGCACCAAGTGTGAAAATGCTCGGATCAACCCAGAGCACGTTACCCTGGGAGGGTTCTTCCTCTGGCTCCGGGCCGCCAAAGGCAGCTAGACTGGAACCCTGCCAATGACACGGGAGATGACAGACCGCGTATTTCGCTTCGGAGCCTTCGAGGTGAACGAGGCCACAGGAGAGCTTCGTAAACAGGGCATCCGCATCAAGCTGCATTCGCAGCCATTTCAAATATTGGTGATGCTTCTCGAAAGGCCCTCGGAGTTGGTGACGCGCGAAGAGATGCGGCAGCGGCTTTGGGGCGAAGACACGTTCGTGGACTTCGACCACGGCTTGAACACCGCGGTCAACAAGCTTCGCGAAGCCCTCGGCGACTTGGCCTCCCAACCCCGGCATGTGGAGACGGTCTCGGGCAGAGGCTATCGTTTCATAGCGCCAGTGAGGCTCGCAGCACCAGTTTCGAACGTGTCCGAGGCGCCAATCGCCGCGGCGTGCGATGCGGTTGCGTCAGTTGCAAACAGTGGACCTGCCTCGCCGGTCGCACCTTTGGACGACGGGCTGGAGACATTTCGAGGGACACTTCTCACGGCCCCCCACGAACTGCCTCACGCTCCCAGAATGCTGGTGCGGACTCTGCTGCTGCTTATCCAGGCAATGTATCTGGCGTTCTACCTGGGGGCGCTTGCAAACCTTCCGGAGATAATCGATATTTTTTCGGAGGCACGGCTGCCCTCGCCGTCGACGCTCACCGCGCTGCTGGTGACGACCGCCGTGGTAATGATCCCAGTCCGTCTGTACTTTTTCGCGGCAGTTGCGTTCGATTTTCAGCAGCTTCCCACCAAGTTCAGTAAACTCTTTCCCGTACTGCTATGTATGGATCTTTTGTGGGCGCTGTCACCATTTCTGCTGGTTCATCACGTGAGCTTGGGGTTGGCTCTGGGAATGACTGCCGCTCTCGTCTACATGCCATTTGCTCAACGCTCGCTGGTCCTGATGTTTGCCCGGAGCCGATGAGATCGACTCAAGCATGATAAGGGGGCGCGGTCGCCGTCACCTTCAGAATGCAGCCTAGTACCTACCTGCATAGATCAGAGTAAACATAGCTGGTACCAGCGGACAAAGTTGCATTGCCGCTCAATCCGGCACACAATAACAAGGTCGGCGTTTAATTGTACGAGAGTTGGGCCGAGCAAAGGGGGATATATGGGACTGCGGTGGATACTAACTGGGCTGCTGCTTCTAGTGACAGGGATAGCCGGTGCGCAGGTGAACGCACGGGCAGTTGCTAGTCCGACGGGGGTTACAAACGCAACCGCGCCAGCGGCGGTAAAGAACGCGCCATTTTCAGCCGAAGTGGTTACGCAATATGATCGCACTCTGGACAACGGCGGTCATATCAGTCGCGAAACGCGCGGCAAGGTCTTCCGCGACAGCCAAGGCCGGATGCGCACCGACAGCGAGACGCCGGCGCAACCAGGGGCTGAAAAGTTTGAACACGTCACCATCAATGATCCGGTCCAGAAGGTGATCGTCAACCTCAACCCCAAGCTCAAGACGGCGACGATTTTCCACTTTGGAAAGGGAGTCGGGCCGACGGCGCTCGGGATGAGCAATGTTGCGGGTGTGCCAGCGAACCTTGCTTCCACGCAACCAGGGCCCAAGGCAGCAGAGCAGAAGCCAACGCCGGGAGCTGTTACCACTTCGAGAATGTCAGCGAAGCTGGGTACCACGCCAGTCGAGACCAGAACCGACGCGCTCGGGAACAGGACCATCGAAGGCGTTAGCGCGACGGGCACCCGGACCACGCGGATCATCGACGCCGGATCTCAGGGCAACGAGAAGCCGATTGTCTCCGTGAGCGAGACGTGGTTTTCTCCAGAATTAAAGATGACTGTGCTGACCGAGACCGATGATGGCCAGTCGGGCCATACTACGATGAAGCTGATCAATATTGTTCGCACAGAGCCGATGGCACAGTTATTTCAAGTTCCATCGGACTACACGGTGAAGGACAGCAACCCGACAACGGCGAGCGTGAAACATTAAGGAGCAGGCGGCAAACTGGATGGCTGAATTGGATTTTTCTCCCCCTGAGGCATTGACTGTGCCCTTGTGGCGCTCTCTGCTGCTCAACGTGCTTGACCGGCTCTCGCCCGAGCGTCTTGCTCCGCTGGAGCTCACCTCCAAACCTGTGGATGTTGGAATCCTGGTGGGCGACTTGGTCGACCTGCCGTGGTATCGGACGGTCTTCACCAATCTGGGCGATGTCATTTCTCCGGAAACGCTGCCTCCCCTGGAACTCGAATCCCGGCCAGTGGATGTTGGCGAACTGCTGGTGGATGAGTTGAGCCGGGGATGGTGGGACACGCTGCTGGCCAGCCTTCGCGATCGGCTTGCGCCCGAGAAACTTCCACCGCTGAATCTGACCTCCCAGCCGGTGGCGGTTTTCGGAGCGGAGTCAAGTCTTCAAATTCTGGACTGGTCCACGCTGATCAGCACTCCAAAGGTTTTCCTGCAAGATCTGCCCAAAAAAGACGCGCTCAGGGAAGAAGTCCTGATATCGAGGATTGAAGAAGCTGAGCAGCCCACGGCCCCGGCAGCCCCCAAGGATCCCGTGCTGTGGGCGGTGCGAATGCAGTTGGCTCGCGACCTGGGTCGTACCCGCTTCCGGCGCAGAATCTGGATTGGGCTGGCGGCGGCGGAAGCTGTCTTCCTGATTGTGGCGATGTTCAAGTTTACGTAGCGGAGAAAGCTGGAACGTTTCAGAATTCATGTAGTCCGGCGAATACGGGTAGAGCGGTGCTTCAGCTGGATTATTCATGAGCGCAAGTAGTCTTTTTCTTTTGGCTGTCATCCTGAGCGACGAGCGCAGCGAGGAGTCGAAGGAACCCTTTGGCCGCCGGCAATCCCTGACTTGCGGCAGCGCCACGTGGCCACACTGTGATTTCTCGCAGCTATAGGGGTCCTTCGACTCCGCGCCCGCCCGACCCGCACAATCACCCCAACAAGCGCAAAGGCGGCGCTCGTTGGGGACCCCGAGAAGAAGCGGGCCGGAAAGTCTTTGCGGGCGCTGCGCTCAGGGATGACATCTCACGTTCATGAATAATCCAGCTCAGCTTCAGCGCCGCGTCCGCGACGGATAAACCTTATAGTGTGGGAACGATCTTGGACGCCAGCCTGAAGGCTGGCTCTACCGCTCTACAGTATTCTGAAACTAGCCTAAGCCGCTTTTTATTTCGGGCTCGCTGATCGCTATTTCGCCGGATTCACTTGCAGTGTACGATGGGTTGCCGGTTGGTCCCGGACGACAAACGGCCGGAGCAGTATCAACTCTTGCGAAGTGAAGGCGGCCTTGTGATTCTCAAAACCAGTACACGAGTAGTGAATGGCATTGTCATAGTGGACATCATCGGTCAGCTACGGCTGGGCGAGGGGACCAATGTGGTTCGTGACCTGGTTCGCGATCTGATGGGCAAAAACTATAAGAACATATTGCTGAACCTGGCCGATGTGCGCTACATCGACAGCGCAGGCGTGGGTGAATTGATGAGCTGCTACACTTCAGTCCGCAATCAGGGCGGTCAGTTCAAGCTGATGAATCTCAGCAAGAATGTCCACAATCTGCTACAGATCACCAAGCTTTACACCGTGTTCGAAGTCGAGGAAGACGAAGCCAGGGCGATTCAATCTTTCCAGTCGGCATAAGGACAGCGCTGTCCTTCCCGCTTGATCTGGCGGGCGGCCTATCCCAACATTTTGAGGGTGGCGGGTGACCCAGGCCGGGTGGCCCAGGCAACCAACCTGAGGGCGCCCCATCCAAGCTGGTTTTGCTTGGATGGGATTTTTCATTTAGCCTCACACCGTCCAATGGGAGAATGAGCAACTCGATTGGCGGAGTCGTGGATTGGGCACATGAAATGTGCAGAACTACCCACCCAAGCAAAACCAGCTTGGTGGGGCCCGACTAAAGAGTTGGGCTATTGTGAGGGCTTCAACGATATGGATTAAAATGTGTTCGCACCGTGCTATGTTGGGTATCTTCCGCGCTGACGTGCGAGGCAGGCGATGACATCCTTCGCGCAGAGACTCGGTCCATCTCAGTTGCAGGTAGGTCGCCGCACCACAGGCACAGCAACCGCAAGCTTTGACAGGAAGAGAGCCAGCGCCGTATCGGCCCAGGCTACGCCGCGCATCGGCTTCGATTTCGCAAGAATTCCGCTCCATGCTCCAGCAGAGGCGGGCGTGCAGGCCAATCTCGAGGTGGGCTCCGCCGCAGACACTCACGAACAAGAGGCAGACCGCGTTGCAAAAGAAGTGATGCGCATGCCCGAGCCGCAAGCAGGATGTGCGTGCGCCTACGGTGGGCGTGCCCGAAGTGCCAGGCTGCGCACGCGCAATCAGGACTCGGACTTGTACCGGCCGGTGAAACTGCTGCTCCGCCCGCGGTCGGAGAAGTTTTACGCTCCCCCGGGCAAGCTCTCGATCCGGCCACACGCGCCTTCATGGAATCTCGCTTTGGGCATGACTTCAGCAGCGTGCGAGTGCATGCCGATGCGGCTGCGGCCGCGTCAGCCAGCAGCTTGAACGCGCGTGCCTACACCGCGGGGCGCGACATCGCCTTCGCGAGCGCAGAGTACGCACCTGGAACTGCCGAAGGCGGACGGCTGCTGGCCCACGAGTTGGCCCACGTTGTGCAGCAGAGTGGTGGCGGAGCGGTCGTCCAGCGCGCTCCCGCACCCGGAAAGCCAACAGATCGCGAGCCTGCCAAGTCAGCGCCCGGGAAGGCTGGGAACTGGATGTCCACCCTTCGCGTGAAAAGCGCTGAAGTACAGGGCAAACTGCAGGGGTTTAGCGGGCTGAAGGAATGGCGTGGAGAATTCCATGCTTCCAACGATGAGAAACTACGCCAGGTGAGCAAAACGACTCGCGAGTATGAAGACGTTGAGCAAGAATGGCGGGAGTCGCAAGAGAAGTGGTATGTCTTTGAACACGAATCGTCGCAGTGGATTGGGGAGAGGCTGGAGCGTCTTTGGAAGGGGCTGGCTGGCGCGTACTGGCAGACGCGGAACGCTGACGACGCCGAGAAAGCGTATGAGTCGCAGGGTCAAAAGATGGAAGCCGGGCTGTTGAAGGAGCAGGCCGCCATCATTGCTGAGATCGGAGGGTTTGCCAAGGCCGGGAACCTTCCTTCGCAGAGCCAATACGAATGGCTGCTGGCGCGACTCAATAAGTTGAGTCTTGCGGTTGACCAGATGCGCGACGCGGAGATCCAGGCGCAAGTCAAGTACACAGGCTCGGGTCCCGTTTCCCGTGCCCAGTGAGCGTCCGGTTTAGGCTGTACCTCGGTAAGCTGGGCGGGTGGCCTAGGCAAGGACCGCGAGGGTGCCCCATCCAAGCTTCCTTTGCTTGGATGGGGATTTTTCGTTTTAACCTCGCACCTTTTAATGGGAGAATGAGCAAATCGGGTGGCGGATCGTGGATAGGGAACATGAAACGTGCAGAACTACCCCACCAAGCAAAACCAGCTTGAGTGGGGTACCCGGCTTTACCACGGCTGAAGGAAACAGCAGATTCCTCG
>DATCCF010000214.1:0-13697 GCA_036511435.1 Terriglobales bacterium
TCATAGACCTGCAGAAGCTTGCAGCGCAAATCATCCGAATATGGTCGTGGCATGGCTGGGCTTGCGGAGATCGCCATCTGCAGCCTACTGCCTCCCCTCACTTTCGGATATAGCTTCTAAGGAACTGCTCTAGCCCAGCGCTTGTTCCAAATCAGCAATCAAGTCTTCCACATCCTCGATGCCAACCGAGATCCGTGCCATTCCATCGGTAAGCCCGATCGCCTTTCTTCCCTTCTCCCCGATCGCTGCGTGGGTCATGCTTGCGGGATGCGAAATCAGCGTCTCCACTCCGCCCAGCGACTCGCCCAGGGTGCACACACGCACCCGCTTCAGCAGCCGTTTGGCATTGCCGAGCGAGCCGGTCTCAAACGTGATCATGGAGCCAAAGCCTGACATCTGCCGGCACGCCAGCTCGTACTGCGGGTGGCTTTTCAACCCGGGATAGAAGACCTGCTTCACCTTGCGATGGCCGCTAAGATAATCGGCCATCACGCGCCCGCTTTCGTCGTGCTGTTTCATGCGCACGGCCAGCGTCTTCACTCCGCGCAGCACCAGCCAACACTCAAACGGCGACATGATGGCGCCCGCGGCTTTTTGGATGAACGCCAGCTTCTCGCCTTGTTCTTTTGTGGTGCACACCAGAACACCGCCGAGACCATCGCTGTGCCCGTTGAGAAACTTTGTGGTCGAGTGCAGCACCATGTCCGCGCCCAATCTGATCGGCTGCTGGAAGTACGGCGACATGAAGGTGTTGTCTACTACTACCTCGCAGCGCCGCTTGTGCGCGATTTCGCTGACCGCTGCGATGTCGGTCAGGCCCATCAGCGGATTTGTGGGCGTCTCGATGTACACGTAGCGCGTGTTTTTGCGGATGGCGCGTTCCACGTTGCGCGGGTCTGTCGTATCCACATAAGTAAATTCGAGACCAAAGTTCACCATCACTTGGTTGAACAGCCGGGGCACGCCACCATAAAGATTGTTGGAGGCGACGACATGGTCGCCCGACTTCATCAACTGACACAGCGCGCCGACCGCAGCCATTCCACTGGCAAAGACCGGCGCGGCGATGCCGCCCTCGAGCGAAGCGAGGTTTTGCTCCAATCGTGTGCGCGTGGGATTGCCGGCTCGCGAATAATCGTAGCCCTTGGTTTTGCCCAACTCTTCCTGAGCGTAAGTGGAGGTGGCAAATATTGCAGGAGCAACGGCTCCGGTGGACGGGTCGGGATCGTTACCGACATGGATGGCGCGCGTAGCAAAACCGGCAGTGTTTTTCTTGGACATAGAGACCTAAGAACTTCACCACAGAGACACAGAGGCACAGAGAAGAACAGAATTCTTTTTTCACCACGGAGGACACGGAGATCACGGAGTTTCAATTGTTATTTCTTCTGCATGCCCTCCGTGTTCTCCGTGGTGACAACTTTCTTCTTCTCTGTGCCTCTGTGTCTCTGTGGTTCAAAAACAATCCGTGGCTAATGCTTTTCGTTGAAGTGGAAAATGTCTTTGGACAAATAACGCTCGGCGGAATCGGGAATGATCGTCGCCACGCGCTTGCCCGGGCCTAGGCGGCGCGCGATTTCGATCGCCCCAAACACGGCAGCGCCGGCGCTCGATCCCGCCAGAACACCCTCGATCGCGGCCAGCTTCTTCACCATGTCGAACGCGTCACGATCGCTAACGGCGATCACCTCGTCCGCGAGGGAAAGATCGCAGGTCTTAGGAATGAAGCTGGCGCCAATGCCTTCCACCTCGTGCTCGCCTTTCGGCCCTCCACCTAACACCGAACCCTGGGTCTCAATCATGATCGCCAAGGCCCGCGGATTGCGTTCCTTGAGGTAACGCGCCACCCCAGTAAACGTGCCCCCAGTGCCGGAGCCGATTACCACCGCGTCAATCTGCCCACCCAGTTGGTCGTACAATTCGCGTGCCGTGGTCTCATAGTGGAAGTCAGGATTGGCCTGGTTCTCAAATTGTCCCGCGACAAACGAGTTGGCTGTCTTGGCAGCGCGTTCTTTCACATAGCGGATGGCGCCCTCCATACCGTCTGCCTGCGGAGTGCGAATCACCTCTGCGCCGAGCGCTTCCATGAGCGTGACCTTCTCCTGGGAAAAGCCTTCGGGGACGGCGAGCACGGTTTTATATCCGCGACCCGACCCGATCAGCGCCAGCCCAACCCCGGTATTACCGGCCGTCGCTTCGAAGATAGTCGCGCCCGGCCGCAGCAACCCCGCTTGCTCTGCCTTGATAATCATGCCCAGCGCGGCGCGGTCTTTGATGCTGCCGCCAGGGTTCAAGTACTCGAGCTTGGCATAGACATCGGCAACATTGGGGGGAACTATTTTCCGAAGATGAAGGATGGGCGTTTCGCCGACCAGCTCGGTAATGTCTTCGGCGACTCGCAGGGAGGCCATTTCAGCAGTCTTCATGAGCACCTAAGGACGAAACATCAAGCGTACGTGAATCGGAATCGGTCGGTCAACGGATGGGCGCATATCGAATATGCTTTGATTCGTTGGGAGGTGGTTCTCGCCCGGAGACCTCGCTGCCATGCTTCACGAAATGGCGTCAAGAAACTGCCGCGGTGTGACGATACGCGCGCTGGCCCAGGCAGCCGGGAAGTGTTTCGTGTTCCCGGTCACCAAGTAATGCGCAGCCGCAGCTTGCGCGCATTCCAGAAAGATATCATCGTCGGGATCGGAACAGGCGCGGACCCTTTCGGCTGGCTTGGTCCAGAATCCCCGCTCACGAATGGTGCGAAGCGTAGCCTCGATTTCACTGTCGCTGCGCTTAAAGCGCGAGCGGCGAATTACTTCTTCATACTCCGCGTAGATGTCGCCGCTCACGCAAAGCTGCGTGTCTGAATCGAGGAGGATCGTCAGAAATACCTGTGCGGGCGGTCCTTGTGAACTGAGTAGAGCCGAAATCAGGACATTGGTATCGAGAACAATCCGGATCATTGCTCCACGGGCGGCTGGCGATTACGTCGCGCCTTGCGTGCAGCATCGATTTCCGCATCGATCTCTTCCATGGAGAGTCGATCCACGCCTAAGCGCTTCGCACTCTCCCAAGACTCTTGGAGCCACCCTGGGGCAGAAGCAGACGCTATCGCGCGGATGCTGATAGCCTCGTCTTCAGCAACCGAGCGTCCCAGCAGGCTTTCGATGGCCATCTTCTGGTCAGGGGAGAGATCTTTGGCTTTGTGAATCATGCGTCTAATCCAATGGTTAATGCAGTTTTAATTCAGAGTATAGGTCTTGTGCAAAGGGTTGTCATGCGAAGATTACACTCGTCCTGGGTGTTCACTGGCGCTCGCCGAACCCCTACTTCGCGCCGCCTTGATCGGTTACCGGAGCGCGTTGCTGGCCAGCGTAATAACCGCTACGCGTGCGGACCTGTAGCTTCTTGTAGCCGTGGGCCTGGGCCTCGACCTTCACCGTGCGATAGCCGCCGACACTCTGCGGCGTGCTGGGCTTGTACTGGATGGTGTATTGGTTGCGGATATCGTGCGCGATCTGCGAGGTGATCGCCTGGACCTGGCTCAGGTCCCCGGGAAAGAACGCGACGCCGCCGGTGTCCTCCGCCATTTCGCGGAGCGCGCGGCGCGCCCGCTTGGAATGCTCCTCCCCGAGCAATCCAATGGTGTAAATTGTTGGACCATTCTTCTCTTCCAAGCGGCGGATAGCCTGCTCCAGCGACTCGCGGCTGGCGTTGTCTTCGCCGTCGGTCACTACCAAAAGTACTTTCTTTTCCAGCGAACCACTCTTCTTCAAGTGGTCGGCAGAGGCAACCACCGCGTCGTAAAGTGCGGTGCCGCCGCGCGATTCAATTCGTTCCAGCGCATCCTTCAGCTTGGGAATCTTGGCGGTGTAGTCCTGGTCGAGAAAGTACTCTTCGTTGAAGTTCACCACAAAGACCTGGTCCTGAGGGTTGCTGGATTGCACCAAGTTAATGGCCGCGGCATTCACCGCCGGACGCTTCTCCCGCATGGACCCGGAATTATCGATGACGATCCCCATCGCGACGGGAATGTCCTCCCTACGGAATGAGGTGATTCTCTGGGGCTTGCCATCCTCAAATACGGTGAAATCGTTCTTCGCCAGGTTGGTGATCATGCGATTGTGATCGTCCACCACGGTGGCGTGCAAAGTGACTTCGTCAACTTCTTTCTTGAAGACAAAGATGTCACCCTGTTGCGCTGCGGGCGCTTCGCCTTGCTGCGGGACCTGCACCGTGTCCCCGGGCTGATTGGGCGCCTGCGGTAGCGGAGCAGGCTCCTGTGCGGTGCTCTGGGTTGGGGCATTTGATGCCGGTGCTTGTGCTGGCGGATTCTGCGTGGGGGCAGTTTGCTGGCCGACGGCGCCGCCCGCCGTAGCCGGCGGCGAGGTGGACGAATTCTGAGCCAACACCCAGGTCCCCAACCATAGAACCGATCCAACCAGCATTACGAACGAGCCGTAGCGTCTATTCCGTGGGTGCATAGTATCCCGTTTTGGCGTATACGTGCAGCGGCGGCAGACCTTTCGGAGGATTGAGTTTCACCTTGATCTTCCGCCACTTGCCATTGCGTACTGGACTAGTTGGACGGTATCCAAGCACATATTGGTTGCGCAGCTCGATGCCAATCTTAGTGGCCACGTCCGCCAGTTCGTTGGGAGAGCCGATGGTAAACGTACGTCCCCCCGTCACTTCGGTCACTTCGTTGAGCAAGGCGGGCCCTTCGCGTTCTTCTGGCGTCTTGAAACTGAGGTCAAACAAGCCGATGCCGTAGATCTGCACGTCGGCCTCCCTCACCATCGACTTGATCTCGCCCTCCGTGTACCGGCTATGGTTATCGCCACCGTCGGAAATGATCAACAGCGCCTTGCGCTCGTAGTGTGCCTTGCGCATTCGATCCATGCCCAGGTAAATGGCATCGAGCAATGCCGTCCTGCCCTTGGGTATTGCGTAAACCAGCTTGCTTTGGATGTCTTCGACGGAGGAAGTGAAATCAGCCAGCACCTCGGGTTTTTCCGAGAAGGTGATCAGGAAAAACTCATCCTGCGGATTGGCGGTGCGGAAGAACTCGACCACCGCCTCGCGCGACTTGTCGATTTTGTCGGCCATTGACCCGCTGTTATCGAAGATAACGCCCAGGGAAATGGGTGCGTCTTCGCTGGAGAAGTGCTTGATCTCTTGCGGCTGTCCATTATCGGTTAGCCGGAAATTCTCTTTCTCCAACCCTGTTACCAGCCGGTTCATCGGATCTGTAATGGTCACCGGGACCAATACTAGATCCACGTCTTTCCGGATTGGCTTGGTGTGGGTCTTAAGGCTGGGATCGACGATGATGCCCGGTGGAACGGCAACGGTACCAGCCGCAACGGCGTCGGGTTTCTTGGCTTCGTGAGGAACCAGGTGTACGTTCTGGTCTTCGTCCTGCGCGTAGCTGGAGACAGCCAGCCAACCAGCCAGGCAAAGCAACGCAAGCAGCAGGACGAGACTCTCCCGAACACGCACAACAACTTGGACGGGCCGCCTGGAAAAACGTCCCGACCGAAACGGGTACCAAATCGTCGAGCAATTTGACCCGAACCCCAAACTGCGACCGCGGGCCATAAGATCCTCTGGACTGTGGGCTGAATAGTATCACAGCATATGGGAGTCAGATAACCCCACGGCAACCACCTCCCAAGGCCATCCTGCCGAGCTTCTCTTCCCCCTTTGATGTTGCTGTAGCGGTCCTGGTTTCCTTTTGTTGAACTGCTACAATCGTGCTGCCTCCCGAAGAGTTTTTTCTATTACTAGATTTCCAATTTTTAGGGGGAGGCGGAGCTCTTATGGCAGACATCTTCCCTTTCCGAGCCCTGCGGTATGACCCTTCCAAAGTGTCGCCCGCCCAAGTCGTAACCCAGCCGTACGATAAGATCACCCCGGCAATGCAGGACCAGTACTACGCGGCCAGTCCGTACAACCTAGTGCGCATCATCCTCGGCAAGCCAGAAACCGGTGATAATGACCAGCAAAACGTCTACACCCGAGCCGCCGCTTCGTTGCAGCAATGGCGAACAGAGGGCGTTCTGGTGCCCGACCCGGCGCCCAGCATTTATCTCTACACTCAGACTTTCAAAGTTCCCGGCGACGCTTCCGGTGCGACCGCCGAGCGGCGCGGGCTCATTGCCCTGGGTCAGGTGGAGGACTACGACCACAAGCTCGTCTTCCGTCACGAGCAGACGCTCAGCAAGCCTAAAGCTGATCGGCTCAACCTGTTGCGAGCCACGCAGGCACATTGCGGGCAGATCTTCATGGTGTACAGCGATCCAGCGGGAGAGGTTGACAATGCTTTGAGGCAGAACGTCCCTCCGACGGTCGAGGTACGCGACCAATACGACGTGTTGCACCGGATGTGGAAAATCTCCGATCCCGCCGTCATTCGAACGGTGCAGGCGAAGATGGCCGATAAGAAGCTGATCATTGCTGACGGCCACCATCGCTACGAAACAGCTCTCACCTATCGCAATGAAAACAGAAATCAGTCCAGCCCTGATCTTCAAGCTCCGTTCGAACGGGTCATGATGACCTTCGTTAACATGGATGCTCCCGGACTGGTAGTTCTGCCCACCCATCGCGTGGTGTTCGGGATGGAGGGCTTTGCGATCTTTGACATGGCAGCGAAGCTTCAGGAGAATTTCGAGGTCGAGGACTTGGGACCGCTGACAAACGCTGCCGCCGCACTGGATCGGCTACACCAGGCCGGCAAAGACAGCACCGCTCTGCTTGCCGTCACTTCGCATGACAGCTTTCTGTTGCGTTCGCGCGCCGAGCAGCACTCGAAAAGTCTTGCGGGTCTGTCGGAACGCCAGCGCGCACTGGATGTCGTGCAACTGCACAAGCTGGTGCTGGAAGACGCACTCGGGATGTCACAGGATGACATTCGCGATCAGAAGCACCTCAAATATGTGCGCGACGCGGGCGAAGCGATTGAGGAAGTACGAAACGGCGCCAACGTCGCGTTCCTCATGAACCCGGTCCGCATGGAGCAGATGCGCGACGTCGCGTTCGCCGGCGAAGTTTTGCCTCAAAAGTCCACGGATTTCTATCCCAAAATGTTGAGCGGCCTGACCATCTATTCGCTGAAGGAGGCCGCACAAGGCACGGCGCCAGGAGGGCACTAGCTTGCTGCTTTCCTGCCGCATGTCGCGGCTCGCCTTGGCGATCGTCGCCGGCTCGGCTCTGCTCTTCGCGGCTCTTTTGGCGCGCCATGGCAGCGTTCACGCGCAGTCGCCTGACCAAAATCAGCTCACCGTCTATTCTCCGCGGACCTCGCACTCGGTGCCTCTGCTGGACGTGAACGGCCAGCCTTATGCGGGTTTGGTCGAGTTACTTGAGCCGCTGGGTTCGGTGGACGCCCGCGCCGATGGCAAGAAGTACAAGTTGCACTTCACGCCTCCGGGTGGCCGCCCTCTGGAGTTGCAATTCACCAACGGCAAAGATAAGGGTAAAGTTCGGGGAAACGGTTATAAACTGCCGGCAAACTTCATCGTTCAGAATGGCCGGGGCTATGTTCCGCTATCCGTTACCAGCGAAATAATCTCGAAGCTACTCGCGACCGATACCGAATTACACTCGGCAGCGCGCCGTCTGTTCATCGGCAATATTCAGGTGCGCTACACCCTGGAACTGCACAAGGACAACCCCTCGCGTTTGCTGTTGGGCTTCTCTTCCCCGGTCAATCCAACCATCGCTACCGAGCCTGGACGAGTACGGCTCACCTTTCGCCGCGAACCCATCGTTTCCACCGGCCCTGAAAACGCGCCTTACAGCGACCCGCTGATCACGGGAGTGAGCTTTTCAGAGCACGACGGCCAGGCTGAACTCGATGTGACAGGAAAGGCTCCTATGATGGCCAACTTCGCCGACGGAGGCAGGACCATCATCATTACTGGGGCTCCTGCTCCCGCACCTGTGACCCAGGAAGCGCCAGCGCCACTACCGCCAGCCCCGGCCAATACGCAAAACCCGGCGCCACAGCCGCGGCAGCCCGCCGCGCCACGCTTCCTGGTGCTGATCGATCCAGCGCACGGCGGCAGCGACATCGGGGCGGCCATCACTCCTTCGCTCCCGGAGAAAGATGTTGTGCTGGCGTTGGCGCGGCGGGTACAGCACGAACTCGCAAATCGTGGCATTGCCGCCGGTCTGCTGCGCAATTCTGATGTTGCGATTGCTCTGGACCAGCGCGCGACCTCGGCGAATGCAGCTCGTCCCGCGCTCTACATCGCACTGCATGCCGCCAATACCGGACGGGGCGTCCACGTATTCACCGCGCTGCTGCCTGCGGCCAACTTGTCGCCGCAGGGCTTTCTGCCGTGGGACACCGCGCAAGCTGCATTCCTGGACCTGAGCGGCTCGGTCGCAGGCTCCGTCGCCGCCGAACTGGAGTCTCGCAAACTGCCCAATACCACGCTGCTGGCACCGCTTCGTCCCATGAACAACATTGCCGCTCCGGCCATCGCAGTTGAAATCGCACCACCCGCCGAAAACGTTGACGAAATCGCAAGTGCGGCATACCAGGAGCAGGTGGCGCAATCGATCGCCGCCGGCGTTGCTGCTGTGCGCGGCAAGCTGCCTCAGGTGCGACCATGACCCGGCGCGTCATGGTGATGTTTGCGGTATTGGCGATGATCGCGCTCGGCCTCGCGTTCTACGCCCTACACCTGAAGCGAAAGGTGGCCCGCGATGAGCAACTTGCCGCGCAACAGCAGTCGCTTGCTCCGCCCGGTAATGGTCCGCCCACCCCGGTCACGCTTTACATCGCTTCGGACAGCGATGGCACACTGCGTCGGACGCAGGTAAACGTAACCCTCCCGCCGGAGCGCAGCGAACGCGCCCGCGCTGTGTTGCGTGTTCTCTTTGGACAGTATTTACAATCCTCGTCGCCACATCCCATCGGCGCTGGAGGCGACGTCCGCGATGTTTACCTGCTCGGCGATGACACCGCCGTTGTGGACACCAATGCCGCCTTTGCCGACGCGCATCCGTCCGGTGTGCTTGCGGAAGAGCTGACCGTAGCCTCCATCGTGGTCACGCTTAACGCGAACGACACCAAAATCGGACGCGTGAAGATCCTGGTCAACGGGCAGGAGCGGGAGACCCTGGCCGGCCACGCCGACTTGCGCCGATTCTATGAAGCCAGCAATATTGGCCAGGTCGTAAAGGATTTGCAGTGACCCTACCGCGCATCGGTGTTTTCGACTCGGGCGTTGGCGGCCTCACCGTGCTGAAGGCCATGGCCGAGCAGTTGCCCGCCCATTACTTCTACTTCGGCGACACCGCTCGCCTGCCTTATGGCACCAAGTCGGCGGAAACGGTAGCGCGTTATGCAATCGGAGCTACTCGTTTTCTGGAAGCGCAGAATATCGATCTGCTGGTCATTGCCTGCAACACCGCGACCGCGCTTGCGTTTCCGCTAATTCAGGAAGCGGCGCACGTGCCCGTCGTCGGAGTAGTCGAACCGGGCGCGGCCATGGCAGCCGAGGTAAGCAAGAGCCGCTCGGCCATCGTGATTGCCACTGAAGCCACCGTCAGCAGCCACGCTTACCGGGATGCGCTGCAGCGGCTCGGATTGGCAGCCTACGAAAAAGCCTGTCCGCTTTTCGTGCCGTTGGTTGAGGAAGGATGGATCGAGCATCCCGTGACCGAGCAGGTCGCCAGGATCTATCTCGGCGAGGCGCTGCTGCAAGCGCCCGAGCAGGCCGATGTTCTGGTGCTCGCCTGCACCCACTATCCGCTCATCGCGCCACTGTTGCGTCGCATCGCGCCCGAGCACATGCAGATTGTGGACTCCGCTGAATCGACCGCGCGCGTGGTGCGAAAGATGCTGAGTGACGGCGAAGACCAGTCCCATCTGTTGTCATCCCGAGCGAGGAGCGAAGCGACGAGTCGAGGGACCCCTATTGGCGCGAAAACCCCTCCTGCCGAGCATCGCACCTTCCGCTTCTATGCCACTGACTCCACCGACAAGTTCAAACGCCTGGCCGCACGCTTCCTCGGCCGACAGGTAGATCACGTCGAGCATGTGGACCTGGGCGGATAGCTGAATGCTGAGTGCTGAATGCTGACGGCTGGCTTACAATCGCCCCTTATGGTTTATCGCTCCGATAATCGTTCTCCTGAGCAGATGCGGCCGGTCAACATCGTCCCCGACTTCATCTCTACCGCCGAAGGCTCGTGCCTGATCGAACTCGGCAATACCCGCGTTATCTGCACTGCGACCATCGAAGACACGGTGCCGCAATTTCTGCGCAACCGGGGCAAAGGCTGGGTGACCAGCGAATACGGCATGCTGCCACGCTCCACCCTGACCCGCACGCCGCGCGAGGCCAACAAAGGACGCCAGAGCGGGCGCACTCACGAGATCCAGCGGCTCATTGGCCGCTCGCTGCGGGCTGTGACCAATCTGGATAAGCTGGGCGAGCGCACCATTTTTCTCGACTGTGACGTCATTCAGGCCGACGGCGGCACGCGCACGGCGTCCATCACCGGCGCCTTCATCGCAATGGGACTGGCAATGCGCCGCATGATTGAGTCGGGTACGCTGACGGTCGCACCCATCTGCGACTACATTGCGGCCACCAGCGTCGGCATAGTGGATGGCGAGATCATGCTCGATCTTTGCTACGAAGAGGACGCGCGCGCCGACGTAGACATGAACCTGGTGATCACCGGCAGCAAGAAGATTGTGGAGGTGCAGGCCACCGCCGAACACCGTCCCTTCGACGACGCCCAACTGGCCAAAATGATGTCGCTAGCAAGGAGTGGCATCGAGTCGCTCATCGTGCGACAGCAGGCGGTGCTGACGGGCTTGCCGCTAAGGCAGTGATGGTTGCCGACCTCCTTCAGCAAGCTTTCTAGGCTGATTGGTTGTGATAAGGCCTGTTCACGACACCTATGGGCCGGTCACTGCAATCTCAACAGGCCAGGCATTCTGGATTGGCTGTCGGCTTTCTAGTTTTGCCCGTTTATCACTCGCCGCTGTGGCAGAGGTCACTGACAAACCATCGGCGCCGGCGAGAGACTTTCGTGGGTGTCACGGGAGAGGATGTCTGCCCTTTTTACACTGGCTCCTGGCCGGGTCCGCGGGGGAAACCCCTCGAGCTTTCTTCTCCCAGGCGTTCGAGCGCGCCCGTCCCTTTGGTCAGCTTCAATGTCAGCCGCACGGTAAGGAGGTAAAGCCCATGCACAACAAACGGCAATCTCGTAGGTTGCTTTTCCGCACAATCTCACGTACGGCCACGGTCGCGTTGGCAATGGCGATCATATTTGTACTGACGGTCGTCGCAACCCAATCGGTGCAGGCCCAAACCTTCAACGTGATTCACAACTTCACCGGCGGAGGCGACGGAGCCCACCCCGTAGCTGGCCTGACCATTGACCGATCAGGAAGCCTTTATGGAACGACTTGGGATGGCAGTATGGGTTACGGAACAGTCTTCAGGCTTGCCTCCACCCACTCTAACTGGATCTTCAGTCCCCTCTACAGCTTTGCTGGAGGCAATGACGGCGATAACCCTGGAGCCAGAGTTGTGTTCGGTCCGGATGGCAGACTCTACGGGACAACCGAGGCAGGAGGAGGAGGGACCCTATGCTTTTTCGGTGCCTACATCGGCTGCGGCACGGTCTTCAATTTGAGACCTCCAGCGACCGCTTGCAAAACCGCACTCTGCCCCTGGTCGGAAACCGTTCTCTATCGCTTCAGCGGAGGTGTCGACGGAGGTTATGCCAACGCTGAGGTTGTCTTCGATCCAACCGGCGCTATCTACAGCACAACAGCTTTTGGCGGCAAGTACGGGCATTGCAATGCTGCGGGCGAAGCTTGCGGCACGGCGTACAAGCTGACACGCTCAGGTGACAGTTGGAACGAGGCCGTACTCTATAACTTTGGTCAAGTCAGAGATGCGACAGAACCCCTGGGCGGCGTGATCTTCGATAATGCGGGCAACCTCTACGGGACGACCTATGAAGGTGGTTACAACTACGGCACGGTTTTCCAGTTGATGCCTTCAGGATCCGGCTGGACAGAAACCATTCTCTACCAGTTTAACGGCGGAAGCCCAGGCGAATACCCTGTTGCCGGCGTGATCATCGACAACTTGGGCATCCTCTACGGCGCCACGACGGCCGGTGGCACCGGCGGCGGAGGCACGGTTTTCGAGCTGACACCCTCAAGCGGCAATTGGATATACACGGTGCTCCATAGCTTCACTGGAGGGGCGGGTCCGGAGGCCAACCTGACTATGGACGCAGCCGGTAATCTTTACGGCACGACCGTCGCTGACGGGACTCATGGATACGGTTCAGTATTCAAGCTGACACGCGCCAGCGGCTGGACCTACACCTCGCTTCACGATTTTACCGACGGCAGCGACGGGGGAAATCCGATCAGCAACATCGTTTTCGATGCTAACGGCAATCTCTATGGCACTACGTCAAAGGGCGGCACATCATCGAATTGTTATGGCGGCTGCGGTGTCGTCTGGGAGATCACGCCGTAACTGACAATTCTTCTTTCCACGCGGCTTGCATCCTGAATTGGGTGCCGGCCTTTCTCTTGCTAACACGCGATAGCTTCTAGATCGTCGATCACTCGCAAATGGACGGATTACTTACGAGAAATCGCCATTTCGCTAGCAATCCTCTGACTGGCGCGTGACGGGCCTCGGGAACAGCCGTCCACCCCGCTCAGAACCCCGCTCAGAAGTCCTCGCGCACGGCGCGGGAATTCAGTTAGAATTCTCTGTTCTGCAACCGCGGGCCAATCTGCTATCCTGCGGGACCGAATTCAATTCCGTTCATACCGGGCGCGCCACGCCTGAGGAAGGTTTTGCCATGAAACTTACTCCCGGAAAACTTGCGGGCATCAAGGCCGTTTCGAATCCGCGCGGCGTCATCGCCGCGGCCGCCATGGACCAGCGCGGTTCGCTGAAGAAGGCGCTGGGTACCTACGCCACCGACGCGGGTCTGGAAGAGTTCAAGATCAATGTGTCCGAAGTGCTGACCAAGCACGCCAGCGCCATTCTCCTCGATCCCGAGTGGGGACTGCCCGCCGCCAAGCGCCGCGCCAAGGGTTCGGGCCTGCTGCTGGCGTATGAGAAGACCGGCTACGACAAGACGCTGCCCGGCCGCCTGCCGGACCTGCTCGATGTGTGGTCGGTGAAGCGCCTCAAGGAAGCGGGCGCCGATTGCGTCAAGATTTTGCTTTACTACACGATCTACGACGACAAAAAGATCAACGATCTGAAGCACGCGTGGACGGAGCGCATTGGCGACGAGTGCAAGGCCAACGACATCCCGTTCTTCCTCGAACTCGTGGGCTACAAAGAGGGCGTGGACGAGAAGGGCGCCGAGTACGCGAAGCTGAAACCTGAAGTTGTGGCCAAGTCGATGGAGGAGTTTACGAGGGACCGCTACGGCGTGGACGTGTTGAAGGTCGAGATCCCGGTGAACCTGCAGTTCGTCGAGGGCGCGAAGTCGTTCAAAGGCATCAAGGCATATACAAAGAAGGAAGCGCTCGACCACTACCGCGCCGCCGCTGGCGCGACCGGCAAGCCGTTCATCTATCTGTCGGCTGGCGTGAGCAATTCCGAGTTCATCGAGGACCTGGAATTCGCCGCCGAAGCCGGCGTGAAGTTTAACGGCGTGCTCTGTGGACGGGCCACCTGGAA
>DATCCF010000215.1:0-11167 GCA_036511435.1 Terriglobales bacterium
ACCGCACCCATGGTCGCCGACGGCCCGATGGATGGCGAGATGTTCCTGGCTTGGGTCGAGCAATTCCTTTGCCCCACGCTCCGGCCGGGGGACATTGCAATCCTCGACAATCTCAGCAGCCACAAGGTGGAAGGGGTCAAACAAGCCATCGCCGCGGTGGGCGCGTCGGTGCTCTATCTGCCGCCCTATTCGCCCGCTCTAAACCCCATCGAGAAGCTCTTTTCCAAACTCAAGACACTGCTCCGAAAAGCCGCCAAACGATCCGTTGACGAGCTCTGCAAGGAGATCGGAGAACTGCTCAACACCGTCTCTAAAAGCGAGTGCGCAAATTACTTCGCCTCCTCCGGATATGTAAGCAATTAAATTAGAAATGCTCTAGCGCCCGGGATTCGAAAACCCAAGGGCTAAAGCCCATTTTTGAAATCGAACGCTTTTCCGCTGGACTAAAGTCCAGCTTCCCCCTGCTGAAGCAGGGGGCTCCCACCAAAAGCATTCTCCAGACCTTTTCCGCAGCCTCTCCAGCCGTGCCGTAACCTGCTCTCATTTTTATAGTGGCTTTGCCACTGAGGTACTGCGGTGTTGAGGCGGCAGCGCCTTCTACTTGCCGCTATCCATCGCCATGAACAGGTTGTTCAGCGATTCCGCCAGAGTAGGGTGAGCGAAGACGCCATCACGCAAGGCGGTGTAGGGCAGCTTTCCCATCATCGCAATTTCAATCGCAGACATGACTTCGCCGCCCTCGATGCCCAGTACCGCGGCACCCAGGATCTGGTTAGTTTCGCCATCTACAATGGCCTTCATGAAACCGCGTGACTCGTCGACCTCAAGAGCGCGCGCGACGGAGGTCATCGGCAACTTGGCCACACGAATGTTCCGCTGCTGCGCACGCGCTTCCGCTTCGGTCATGCCAATACGGCCGAGTTGCGGGTCGATAAAAACCGTGTACGGCACGAGCCGCCCGTCGGTAGTGGCGCTTCCCTTCTCGATAAGGTTGGTGCGGATGATGCGAAAGTCGTCGTACGAGATATGCGTAAACGCCGGCCCACCCTTGATGTCGCCCAATGCATAGACGCCATTCGACGTAGTTTCGAGGCGGCCGTTCACCTTGATGAAACCCCGATCGTCCGTTTGCACGCCAGCCGCCGCAAGATTCAAAGTGTCTGAGTTCGGCACTCGCCCGGTGGCAACCAACAGGTGTGAACCGGCAACGGCAGTCGAACCGCCTTGTTGCTGGACCTCCAGTCGAATGCTCCCGTCCGACTGGCTCACGCGATTCGCATTCGCGTTCAGCAAGATCTCAACTCCGTCCTGCTGAAGTATCTTGGCAACTTCTTCCGCGATGTCGGGATCCTCGCGATTGAGCAACTGGCCCCCGGACTGGACAATGGTCACGCGGCTGCCGAAGCGGCGAAACATCTGCCCAAACTCCAGGCCGACGTAACCGCCTCCGAGAACGAGCAGATGCTCCGGAACGGTGTCCAACTCCATGATGGAAGTGCTGTCAAGAAAAGGCACGGTCTTCAGGCCGTCGAGTGCGGGCACAGAGGGATGCGCACCTGCGTTGATAAAGATTCTCTCGGCGTTGAGTGCTCGTTGGCCGCCGTCTTTCTGCCGGACGAGCAGAGACTTGGCCCCGGCGAAACTGGCTTCGCCGAAGATCAAATCAAGATTCCCCGTCTTTTCAATGCGTCCCTGGCTGCCATTGCGAAAGCTGTTCACGATATCGCGCTTGCGCTGCCGGACGCGTTCCATGTCGATGCTGATGTCACCGGTTTGAACGCCATAATCAGCGCCTCGCCGTGCAAGATAAGCGACGCGGGCACTGGCGACCATGGTCTTCGTGGGAGTGCATCCCTCGTTGACGCAGGTTCCGCCGACATGTTCGCGCTCGATGAGAGCGGTGTGCATCCCGGCTTCGGCCAGTGCCGTCGAAAGAGGGGTACCGGCCTGCCCTGAGCCGATGACGATGGCATCGAATTGCTGCGGAGTGGTCATAAGCGCGCCCAAAATAATGTATCGCGGCCCTGGAAGTGTAAGTTGCCAGAAGATGTCGAGCCTGTCAGGACAAGGCCACAGTCTCAGGCCATTGGAATCAATCGGCCGATCTCAAAATCTCGAAACTATAGTCAGCCCCAACCCGATGGCGATCAGATCCTCAGGGACTGCAACCGCAACGTCCGCAACGTGCAAGGCGCGCACCAAGCCGACGCGAGCGCGATAACCGCCAAACGTTCCCGCAATTGCGCCGACCGCAGCGGCTATCGCTCCCAGCCAAAGTGACGCGCCTCCCGCGATGCCGAGGCATGCACCGCAAAGTAAACCCATCACAATTCGGGCGCCCAGCCCGACCGGGGCCGTACGGGCAGGGGTGCTGGGAAGTTGATCGGCAACCAATTCGACCAGCGCCAAAATGGTAAAGAGCGCGGCCGCCCACTTAGAACCCATGAAGGCCAACGGAGAACCGGCAAGATTGATCCATCCCAAGTGGGCCGCCCAAGCCACAACCGCCGGCGCGGTCAAGGACCGCAGGCCCGCCACGATACCAATTCCAAACGTTAGCAAGAGCACGAGTCCAGTACTCATGAAGTTTTCTCCATCACAACGGTAGATTCAATTGCAGGGGCCGACCGAGAGATGGTGAAATGGATGACGGCCCTGCTGGAGAGATTCAAATTTAAACGTTCGACGGGAACTGCTGATGAAGTATGACAATTGTCTGTCCCCGCGAGAGCGGGAGATTCGCTGCCGCAGTCGCGATTCCATAGCTGGCAGCCGGGACCAGCGCAACACCGTCGCTTTCTGTACCCATCACTCGTGCTGCAAGAGCGCGCAACTCTTCGGAGCCTGCAAACCACTCCGCAGCGGACAAACTCCAAGGCGATGCGTTCGTGCGAACCGCACGAAGACCGGCCTCGGTGACACATCGCAACTGTGGCGCCATGCTGGCGCAGTTCAGATATGTGATGTCATCCGGGATCTCAAACAGGTCCTGGACCGCTTCGATTGGTGTGGGAATAGTTGGCTGAATCGGTGTCATGGAACTCGGTCCACATTGAGTTCACGGTTCAGCGAAAATGATTAGACGGAACGTCGCTATCCGGGACTGACCTTCCAGCGCAATTTCGATAGTCGGTCAGCTTCCGAGTAGGCCGTGACTCAGAGACAATCCCCAAGGGCGTCGACCTTGCCTGCGACGGTCAGAGAGACGCTTGACGAACAGCCCAGCGATTTGCACCACAAGGGCATCATGGCGAGGGATGCTTCGAATCTGCACCTGGCGTCAGCTTTTCCCGGAGCAGATCGTCAACATCCCCAATCTTGTCGGTCAGCAGATTCAGCTTGTGCGCCAAGCCTTGAATCTCGACCTCAGCGCGGCGATTCACGTCGTAGTCCAGCTCACCGCGCAGGCGGTCCTTCGTGTCCTGGCGATTCTGGCTCATCATGATGACCGTGCCTGAATGGCGGCCAGCATGGAGAGGAAAAGGTTCAGCAGAATAAACGGATAGGGGTCCCACGCCTTGCCCCTCAGGGCTATGTTCAGCCCTGAGTAGGTCATGATCGCAATGCCGAACAGGATGATGAACGTCCAGGATCCACCGAAGCGTGCGACCGAGTCGGCGATGCGCTCCCCCACCGTCGATTCCGCCTCAATTACTTGGTTGGCATTGCGGCTGGCCCGCACCCGCACCAATTGCTGGGAAGCATGGAACTGACGGCCCAGCACGGTCAACATATCCATGCCGGCCATGGGTTTGCGTTGCAGCAGAATGGCGATGTCGTCGCGGTCCACCTCGAGACATACCGTTTCTTCCATAGCAATGGCGTTGGTCTGGTGAGGCGTCTGCTCCAGCATGGAGGCGAAACCAAAAAAATCGCCGTGCCCCGGTTGATCGACCAGGACCTCCTGATGGTCCTCGTCCACGGTGGTGACGCGAACGCTTCCCTCCATCATGACGTAGGCCTGATTGCCAGGATCGCCTATCTTATAGATGCGCTGTCGCGGGACGAACCGCTTGAGCTCGACCTGTGCTGCCAAAACAGCCGCTTCCTCATCGTCAAGCAGCGCAAATAGTGGAACGTGTCTCAACTCTTTTGGGTCGCAGGCCATCAGCCACCTCGGTCATAGTTTATGGATCGCGCCCAGTCCATTTTGAGCGCCTGATCGATCTGCGAGAGACAATAACAGAGAGCAACGCAGCCCGGCACTTGGCTAAGATGATTTTTCTTGTTACAGCCACCTCGGTAAAGCCGGGTGCCCCGTCCTTTCGCCGGGTGCCCCATCCTTTCGCCTCTGTTGCGAAAGGGCGGGAACAGGAAACCGTGGACTGCCGTGATCTTGTTTGATCAGGATAGAAACTGGTCTTTGGTGCGTCGCTCCCACCCTTCGCGCCAAAACGCGCGCGAAGGATGGGGCACCCGGCGCTTCTTCCTTGTGCCGCTGGTGATGCTGGGCATAGGCGCAATCTTTGGCGGCATCGCAGCCGCCTTGCTGATGACGGCAACGCGCTTTCGATCACGACAGTTGGGCAGCGGGAAATCTCCGAATAGGCTGTGACTGTGGCCGAGCCAGTGTTAGACTCCGAAGCTGCGTGACGCGTACCCAGCCCGCATCCTTCCGCCAGCAGATCGAGAATCAATGATTTCTGGACAGGAAGCGAGCGGGCCAGGATGGGAGCCCGATCCGCACACGCCGAAAGGCAGCAGCAGGTTCTGAGGTGAGCGGAGAAAGATATGTCTCAATCAAGGCGCGAGTTCCTGGCAGCAGCGGCAGGAACGGCAGCAGCAATTGGGATGGCGCCAGTCGCCCTGCCCGCGACGGTCGGAGGAAAAGAGGGGACGTCTCCGCAAGCGATTTTGTCGCTCTTCAAGTCCTTGCCCGGAGATGTGGCCATCAAGATTCACGCGCCCGCGACCAACGGTAAGCCCGAGTTTCTGGTGGCATCGAACTCCTCTAAACAGATGTTTGTGGGGAGCGCCATCAAGACTTTTGTCCTGTGCGAAGCGCTACGACAAGCCGACCCACCCAAAGTGGCGCAAACCCTTGTGACGCAGCAACTGGCGCTCGATGCCAGCGTGTGGTCGCTGGATAGCGCCACGTTCAATCCACCCAATCTGATCGGCAAGGTCTCCGAGCGTACCGCGTTGGAAGCCATGATTCTGCACAGCGATAACACCGGGACAGATATGTGCTTAAAGCACGTTGGCCCGGACAAGGTGCGCGAGTTCATCGCTTCGGCAGGATTAAAGAGCGTCATGATCCCCGAAAGCACGCGCGTGTTCTTCGGCTATCTCTTGGGCGCAAAGGATTACAAGACCTTCACCTGGGAAGAAATAGGAGCGGCGGCCAACCTGCCAATTGTCAATTCGCCCATGAACAAAGTCGAATCGCTGGCGGCTTCGGCAGACGATTTCGTGTCCTACTATTTGCGCGCCTTGCAAGGCGAATTCTTCCAGAACAAGGAAACCCTGAATGCGTTCAGACGGATCCTGTCGATTGGCGACGCCATCTGGCTGGTGCCACTACCGTTGGGTGTGAGCGCGTTCGTGAAAGGCGGCAGCATCGACGTTCCCGGCTTTCATGCCTTGTGCGTCCCAGGAGGGATGCTGTTCGACGACCGCTGGGTCTATTTTTGCCTGACCATCAATTGGTACGCAGCGGCGGAGACGGACCCCAGTACGGTCGGCGCCTTTGCTGCCGCCTGCAGTCGCGCGCTCGCGATGGTGAAGGAGGCGCTCTCCGCCTAGCTACGGGCGCTCATGAATCTCGTTTCGATCGAGGCACCAACCGCGAGAGTGGCCGCGGGCCGAGAGGCGTCTGAACTCCTCGATGCTCCGCTCGGGATCGTCGCCATCGGCCAGCTTTTGCAGGTATTCGCGAATAAGCTGATTGAGACTCTTGGCGAGGGCGTCGGCCTTCTTTCGGGCGCGAGCCACAACCTGCTCATCAATAGAAAAAGTGACGTTCATCCATGCAGTATATGGGCACATGTATCGTGTGTCACCCTCGGGTAACCGTTCTTTGGGCAGCGCCCGCTTCCCCTGCTAAACTATCTTCCCGTGTGCGTAACCACCCACCCTTCGAACGTACGCCTCATTGGCTTCACTTGAAGCCCCTCCCTCTAATCGCGGGCCGATTTCCCATTCGAAATTAACCATCGAGAGCAGGAGATTTGTCATGAAGCTACGCGTTTTGTCGTCGCTGCTGCTGGCCTATATTGCGGTGTCGCTTGCAAGTGCGCAGTCCGCGCCAGAGAAGCCGAAGTTCAGTCAACCCGTACGCAAGTTTCGCTTCACGTATTCCTTCACCGTCAAAGACATTCCGCCGGGAACAAAAGTGGTGCACGTGTGGGTCCCGGTGGCGCACACCGATGAGCACCAATCCGTGCGTCTGGTGAACGTGAGAGCCCCGGTGAAGACGGAGATGACGCAGGAAGCGGAGTACGGCAACCGCATGATGTACGCCGAAGTCCGCAATCCGGCGCAGGGTACGGCCGAGTTCACACTGGAGTACGAAGTGACGCGCCGCGAGTACTCGCTCGGCGACTTTGCGCAACTCGAACGCAAGGACAGCAAGCCCGGTGTCGTATCGGCGTCAATGACCCGGTTCGTTAAGCCTGACAACCTCATCCCCATCGATGGCAAGATCAAAAGCCTGGCCCAAGAGGTGACAGGCCACCAGACTGGGACGGTCGCCAAAGCCAAGGCCGCCTACGACTACCTGTTCACGACCATGCGCTACGATAAAACTGGCACCGGCTGGGGCCGCGGAGATGCCCTGTGGGCCTGCGATGCCAAGCACGGCAATTGCACCGATTTTCATTCGCCGTTCATTGAAATGCTGCGCGCCGACGATGTACCCGCGAGGTTCGACATCGGATTTCCTTTGCCCGAGAACAAGGACAAGGGAGACATTGCCGGCTATCACTGCTGGGCGGAGTTCTATGCGTCAAAGATCGGCTGGATCCCGGTCGATATCTCCGAGGCGTGGAAAGCCAAACAGAAAAAAGACTATTTCTTTGGCAGCCTGGACGCCAACCGGGTCAAGTTCTCGACCGGCCGCGACATAACTCTTTCGCCCAAGCAGAACGGACCGCCGTTGAATTATTTCGTCTACCCCTACGTAGAATTGGACGGCAAGCCCTACGAGGCCGTCGAAAAGCAATTCAGCTTTGAAGAACTGTAGGCCGGCGAGCGAGAAAAGGCCGGGTCGCAAACCGCCGCAGGTCCGCCGGGCATGTAACCGGGCAACAAGGTCGGAGTTGGATGGCTACATCGTGAGGACCCCATGGAGTTATTCATATTCGCCCGTTTTCACGCCATCGCTGGCAATGAGAATGAGGTTGCGGAGGCGTTGGATGCCGTTCTCGGCCCTTCCCGCGAGGAGCCTGGCTGCCTCAGCGTTCACGCTTTTCGTTCGATCCGAGATCCGTGTCTGTTCTACATTCACTCGCGCTGGAGAGACGAAGATGCATTCGAGTATCACGCCAGTTTGCCGCACACGGTACGATTCATCGAATGGGTGACGCCACTGATCGATCATCCTCTCGACGTGACCCGAGGGGAGATGATTGGGTGAAATTGCGAGGAGCATCCCGAACCGTGAAGGATTCTCATCGGCGCTGAAAACGTCTGTCGTCCCTACGGGACTCGGTTGCCTTTTCAACCTTACCCAGCACTCCGCCTGCGGCTCCGTGCTGGGCTAAACTATTCCGCGCCTACGGCGCTGGATTCTTGCGCAATCGTTCCACCGAGCCAACTCAAAACGAGTTCTCACACACCCTCTAAAGCCGTCTCATTTCCGAATCTTAACTGCTCCGGTGAAGCGGTGCTCCACCTTATACACCAAGTGTGAAAATGTTCTAGCGCAGCCCCAGACAGCGCCTTTTTCCGTTTCATGGTGTTTCTGTATTGGTAAGCCCGCCAGGGAATACGATAAAGAATCCCAACTTTGCGGAACTTTCCGTTTCGGCTAGGCGAAATACTGACGGAAACCGGATCGGGTTCACTACTGAGGTGGAGTTGCTGACCGACCTAACTGACGAACAGTTGCTTGCGCAAGCGCTGGCCGGAGATGAAGACTCCTTCACTGCCCTCTATCGCAGACGGCAGGGGCCGGTCTTTCGCTTCGCCTTGCACATGAGCGGCTCGTGGCTGATCGCCGAGGAGGTAACCCAGGATGTTTTTATGGTCCTGATCCAGCGGGGCCGCGACTTCGATCCGTCCCGCGCCGCGTTGGGAGCTTACCTGTTCGGCGTGGCGCGCAATTACGTGCGGCGGGCGCTGGAGCGCAATTACGCGGAGACAGCGTTGAGCAGTCCGGTGGATGACGAAGCGCAGTCCCTGATGGTCAACAGCGATCCCGGAGAAGGAATCGCCCGGCAACAAGCTTCGACTGCGGTGTGGAAGGCTGTCCTCTCCCTGCCGGAACATTATCGCGAGGTGGTGGTGCTCTGCGATTTACAGGAGTTGAGTTATGCAGATGCGGCGGAAGCGCTTGGCTGTGCGCTGGGCACCATCCGTTCGCGGCTGCACCGGGCGCACGACATGCTCAGCCGGAAGCTGCAACATTCGGCAGCCGCTGCGCCCGGGATAGCGAGCGTTACGGCGAGGTGCTTGTCATGACATGCCGTGAATTCGAACAACGTGCTACCTCTCTGACTTTGTGGGAGCTGTCGCAGGCACAGGACCAGCAGATCCTGGGCCATGCGGGCGGGTGCCAGAAATGCGCAGCCTGGTTGCAACAGCAGCGAATGCTCGCGGCCACGATGCAAACGCTGCAAGCGCGAACCGCCGGCTGCGCGGCTGGCCCCGACGTGGAACGGGTGCTGCTCCGGGCATTCCGGCAAGGGCCCTCCGAGCTTGTGCGTCCGGAAATGGCGCAGCGTTTCATTCCAATTGCCATGCGGCTCAGCCGATTCTTCGAAGTCGGGGCCTATGTGGCGGTGGGGGCAGCCATCGCGGTGGGACTGTTCCTGGGTGTGCGGCTTTTGGAGCGGCGTTCCGTGAACTTGCCGGTCAACAGCCAATCGGCACAACCGAGTGCCAGTTCGCCGAGCGTCGCCGCCGAGACGAAACCGCAGCAGCAACTGCCCACAGTGTCGCGAAGCAGCGTTAACCGGTTACGACCACGGCACGTTCTTTCTGCAAGCCAGTCGCTTCCGGATACGGCTGAGCCATCGCAGACCAGCACGGACTCAGACTATGTTGCCTTGATGTTCTGCGACCCGCTGAGTTGCTCCAGCGATGCCCAGGTCGTACGGATGGAACTTCCGACCCCTGGAATGACAGGTTCTGGCGGCGAACCGGATGCTCAGAGGGGAATTGCCGATGTCGTCGTGGGCTACGACGGAGTGGTACGGGCGGTTCGGATTGTGAACTGAAGTGATGGCAACTAGAACTCATCGCATAAATCGTTTCGAGGCGTATCAGGCACGACCCTTCGGCTTCGCTCAGGGCAGGCTTTTTAGTTGTGCCGAACGAAGCACAGGAAAGGTCAGGACTTTAGAGCGTGTGTGAGAACCAAACTTGGTACTTGCCAGTGGAACTTGCTGGCGGAAAACGCAGCACCGTAGGCGCGGCTCAGTTTAGCCCAGCACGGAGCCGCAGGCGGAGTGCTGGGTAAAGTGGGAAGAATTAAGCAGTCCCTTCAGGGACGGCACAGTTCTCACACCCCCTCTTTAGCCCTTGCAAAAATAGGCTCCTCAGGGGCTGAAGCCCAAAGTCGTTGTTGATCCGTTGCGGCACGGCTGAAGCCGTGCCCTTTCAAACCAGATTTATGAGATAGCTTATAGCCAGTCAAATCGAAATCGAGGATAAAACCATGAGTATTATGAAATCCGTGATTTTTCCTAAGGCGGGTAACTGGCTGCTGCTCGGCCTGGTATTGGTTGGGCTGAGTGCATTCGCGGCAGCGCAAAGCGAGGCTCCGGCGCCGCCGCCACCACCTCCTCTGCCGCATGACATGAATATGGTGTACGGCCCAGGCCCCATGGGCGGAATGGGTCATGACGGAATTGGCGAAGGAAAAACGGTCAAGGGCGTGCCTATGAGCGGGGAGTTGATCGTCACCCGCGACCAGACGCTGGCTGACGGAAATAGTATTCACACCCAAAATCAGACCACGATCTACCGCGATTCCGAAGGCCGGGTCCGCCGTGAGATCGGATTTGAACTGAACACTCCGTCCACCGGCGCTGCCAAGCGAACCATGATTGCGATCATGGATCCGGTCTCGGGGAATCGCTACATGCTCAATCCGGAAAACAAGACGGCGCACCAGATGCCGCTTCATCCTAGCAAGCCTGGCCCCGGCGCTCCGGATGCCATGCATGGAAGGATGGGCGTAGGACCCAGCACTGCCGATGCCATGCGCGACATGCACCCAAAGATGGGGGCCGGGCCTGATGCCGCCAACCTGAAGACCGAGCAGTTGGGAACTAAGACCGTTAACGGACTGCAAGCGGTGGGCACGCGCATGACGCGCACCATTCCCGCCGGCGAGATCGGCAACCTGAATCCCATCGAGGTGGCAACCGAGCGCTGGTTTTCGCCGGACCTGCAACTGCCGCTGTTGACGATCCACCACGACCCGATGATGGGCACGATGACCGTCAAGCTGGTCAACATCAACCGTGGAGAACCGGACGCTTCCCTGTTCCAAGTACCATCCGATTACAAATTGATCTCCGGCAAGCCGGGTGAACCGCTCTACATGCCGATGAAGCCCTAGTCTCTTCGCACTCTCCATTCGGCGGAGGTCCGGAACGGCTTCCGTCTTTTTCCTTCCAAGCTCCTGGCTACCGAATAGCTGTCGTCCGCTCTATCCCATCCAGGGATTTCAATATAGTATGCAAAATTGATAGGGATGAGAGCACAGTATCGGCAGGATACTCGGGGCTCGGGTGTCTGTCTCACGTCAGTGCGTTGGTCCTACACATAGACATTCGATAATTCTCGCTCGTAGCTTGGAGGTTGCGGAGCACCGCTTCAGCGGTGCATTTGAGAGTTTTGCCTCTGAATTCGGCTTTAGAGCGGTTTCAGAATTGGTGTAGTCCGGCGAGTTCGGATAGAGCGGCGCTTCATCTGGATTATTCATCTGTTTCGGTAGCTTTGAGATCCTCATGAATAATCCGGGTTCAGCGCCGCGTTCGCTGCGGACCAACGAACC
>DATCCF010000216.1:0-8610 GCA_036511435.1 Terriglobales bacterium
ATCAGATTCTACAGATTCTCAGCCTCACGCTTTTCGAGAAAACGCCCATTTTATGCGCCCTTCAGGCCATCGACCAGGACGCCAATTTCGCCGAAAATGCCAACCAACTGATTCTCTTCGACTTTTAACCGGACAGTAGTGAATTGGATTATCAGGCCATAGATCAGGATGCGGATGAAGTTAAGAAAGCACCGAGTAGCAATCTGATCGTCTTTGACGTTTGCGAGAAAGCCTGCCCCATTTCTCGGTGCTCCTTACGATCTGATCTGTGGCAGGATGACGGCTGAGCACTTTCGCGATGCAGCGGCCGCCTACCACAATATGTTTCACTCTCTCGCTCCAAGTGGCATCCTCGTCCAATCGTTTGCTTGTTAATATAGTTTTCCCTTCCTAGTAAATCGGCTTACACGCGAGCCGGTTTCTGACTTCCTCTTGTCACGGCTGGCTCCAAGGGATCGTGTTCAGCACGAAAAGTTCAAAGCTTATTATCAGCGTTGCCGAGATCCGATTCGTACTCAACTGCAATTCTTAGAGGGAACAGGTTTCCAAATTCTCGAAATACCGTACTTATTTCGGACACCGCTACTATGAGCACCGGCTAGGGGCGTTGGGCCGTCTCGAGAAAATCAAGACGCGCCTGCTCGTACGTGTGCCCACTCCCCATCTGGCGAGTTACGCGACAATCGTCTTGAGACGTCCCACATGATGGAACCCCGTCGTGCGGTTTGAAGGAGCGAAAGTCATGGTCGACTATAAAGCCACGCCCAATTTGGCCTCGAGGAACTCGAGCAGCAATGTCCAACCCATCTTTGATCGCGTTCTGAGCAGCTGCCCGGGTGTGCTGTTGATTTTTTTTGCCTCATTCTATTGCCTGATGTTCCAGAAGTATCGCGCGTATGATATAGATAATCCATGGTTTCTGTCCTTTTCTTATAACCTCTCCGAGCTGCACATCGAGAAGGACACATTTGCACAGGTTCCTTTTCCATTAGGGATGGACGGAACGAGCATGTTTGGGAAGTTCGCAGCCTATGTGCAAAGTGCGGCGCTGATGATAATGGGATGGACGCCACGGGCTGCTTCGTTTGTTAGCATTGCTTTCACGGTTGCTTCGCTTGGGTTGTGGTGGGCCGCACTGCGCAAGTGGGGCTACAGTCGTAACCTGGTTGCGGGCTTCATCCTCCTGCTTGGAATTTCGGAGCCTGTGGTGTCGATGGCGGAAAAGTTCCGCTATGAGTTTTTTTCTTTCTTCCTGTTATCGCTAGCGCTGTGGCTAGCTGCGAATAGACATGCTTTCTTGTCCCTGCTTGTTGCATTTCTTGCCGTGGAGACGCAACCGATAGCTATTCTTGTTCCGGTTATTATCTTCGCGCTCCTGATTTCCCGCGTCACGAATCGGCGGCGGCTCGTATGGCAGGCGTGCGCCGCGGCAGTTCTCGCATTGGCGGTTTACCTGGCATTGCATCCGCATGGTATTTCGGCCATGGCTGCGGGGCTTGAGGCCAGGCACGAGAAGTATCAGGTCGGCGGCACCTTGTTTGCGTACTTTGGAAAGCGGTTGCGTCACCTGCCGGAACTGATAGTGTTGGCCGTCGGAGCATGGTTTTTCTATCGGAGGCGCGCAGAGATCTCTTTTCCGGGAATCGACTGGATCGCTTGGGCGATCATCGTCCTGTTCTTCCTGATGCCGCATCCCAATGTATCTTATATGGTATTTCTCCTCCCGTTCCTTCTCTTGATCGCGGTGCTTGGATTTGAGCGGGATCGGCGTTTTCTCTGGATGCCGATTTGCTTGGCTTGCATTATCCTCGCTCAATACGGGTATCTTTTTCACCGCAATTATCATGAGGGGATTTCCGCGGCAGATATTGCCCGCGTATCGGCGATGATTCGCCAGTCCGAATCCGAGCTTGCTCTTAACGATGCGAAGACACATATCGTCGGGGATTTGAGTGTCTGGTTTGCGCATCCTTATAACTATTCCGTGCGCCTGGAAGTTGATTCCGGCGATCTTTATCTGTGCTATTCTAGGCCACTCGAGGAAGGGGATCTCGCCGTGGCGGGAAGGTACAGCTGCAATGAGTTGCGTGGGCGCCTGCCGGTGCGAACCATATCGGAGGTTACGCTGAATGGCCACACACTTTATCTTTTAGCAAACAAGAACTGACCTCCGTGGGGAAGTAGATTCGTTGACTCCCAGCATGGCCGTGCTGTATTCAGAACCGACGCCGGACGGTTTACGCACAGCTCTACTGCGCTTCGAGAGTATGGGCTTCGAAGATGCAGCGCTCAGATCTCGCGCTCGGGAGTTCTCGAGAGACAAATTCATACGTCGCTTCCGCTTTTTGCTTGCCAGCACGCTGGAAGAATACGGCATTCCGGAGGCCGCGCTCGATGTCGAACCCCTGGCGAATCATGCCGCCCTCGCATTGCAACATGGAAGGTGAGTGATAGGAAATGGGAGGAAGGGCGCTCGTGCTTTGCCCGTCTCAGGAAACGGCGTGAACATGAGCACTCTCATGATCGATGCCCGTTGCGTCTCGACGGGTATCGGTACCTACACTATAAATATCGTCAGAGATATGAACAAATACAATGATCTCAAACTTCGATTGATAACGGCGCCGCAAGGAAAACCTTTACTGGAGCGATTATGCGACGATATAATTACAGTCAACGCGCCTATGTATTCCTTGCGAGAGCAGTTTGAAATCCCCTGGGCAGCACGCAACTGCAACGTTTTACATGTTCCACACTACAATGTGCCGCTCGCATATTCCAAGTGTTTGCTGGTTACGATCCACGATCTTAACCATATTCTTGACCATAGTTACCGCCGGACTGCAAAGAGCTGGCTTTATGCACAGCCGATGTTGCGGTGGGCTGCGCTAAGAGCCGACCATATATTCACCCTCTCCCAATACTCCAAACGCCAAATCATGGAACATCTAGGCGCCGACGAAAAGAAGATCACCGTTGTCTATTGCGGCGTTAGTGCACACCTATTCCCCGAGCCACGGGAGCAGGCAAGATTAGAAATAAATCACGACTTTGCTTTCGACGGGCCGTATGTTCTGTTCGTGGGAAATCTTAAGCCTAATAAGAATGTCGCAGGGCTGCTGAATGCATTTGCCAAGACTTGCGCACGCCACGCTCTCCCTCACAAACTCCTGATCATTGGCGATGACGCGGTCGGTCGCCCAGCGATGCTGAAGCTGTCGCTGGAGCTTGGTCTAGAGGGAACTACGGTGTTTGTATCAAGGGTGACGGATGACCAACTTCGATCAGCCTATTCGGGAGCAGATATGACGGTACTGCCTTCGTTCGAAGAGGGCTTCGGGTTGCCAGTGCTGGAGTCTATGGCCTGCGGCACACCAGTGGCGTGCTCTAATGGAGCCTCGTTACCGGAAGTTGGTGGGCAGGCGGCGGAATACTTCGATCCCAAGGACCAGGACTCCATTTGCGAGGCCCTGGAGAGAGTCTTGCTCTCAAACGATCTCAGAGCCGAAATGCGAAGCCGTGGATTGCAACAAGCACGACGGTTTACATGGCAAGCATGCTCAGAACTCCACCACGACATCTACAGGAAATTCCTAATGAAAAGCGCGTTTTCGAACTGACTCACGACCCGCCGGGCGGCTTGGCGCTGCTCACATCCTTAAGCAGCGGCTCTGCCCGGCGGGATACTTGCTACAATAGCTGTCGTCATCGAGATAGCGATACAAAACCGCGAGGACATATGCAAAACTTCTCCCTTCGTCAGGCTCAACCCGCTGGCACGAAACGCCAGATCTGGTTTGCTTTCCTAGCCATTACGCTGTCGTCTCTGACCGCACCGGGTCTGGGGCAGGTACAAGTTGTCACCCAGCACAACGATAATGCCCGTACAGGGCAGAACCTGCAGGAGACTATTCTTACTCGGTCGAACGTCAACGTCTCAACCTTTGGGAAACTCTGGAGCTACGCCGTCGATGGTGATGTTTACGCACAGCCGCTCTACGTACCAAACGTAGCCATTCCAGGCAAGGGTATTCATAATGTTATATATGTAGCCACGGAGCACGACAGCGTTTACGCGCTCGACGCGGATAGCGTCGGAGAGAACCCGCTATGGCAGACCAGCTTTATCGATCCCCTCCATGAAGTAACGACCGAATCGGACAACGACGTAAACTGCGACGCCATAGCCCCCGAAATCGGCATTACTAGCACTCCGGTTATCGATACCAGCACCAATACGATCTATGTCCTGGCGGCGACAAAAGAATACGGTAGCTTATTTCATCGGCTGCACGCTCTTGACATAACGACTGGCGCCGAGAAATTCGGAGGCCCAGTAGCTATCCAGGCAACCTATCCGGGAACTGGTGATGGCAGCTCCGGTGGCATACTTACTTTTAATCCGGTCATGCATTTGAATCGCGCCGGCCTCTTGATGAGCAATGGCAATATCTACCTTGCGTGGGCGTCGTATTGCGACAATTCCCCCTTTCATGGCTGGGTGATGGCCTATGACAAGACTACACTACAGCAGAATGGTGTTTGGGTGACGACTCCCAATGGTGGCGACGGCGGTATATGGATGAGCGGCGCGGGCATAGCTGCAGATCCTTCGGGCAATCTTTTTCTCGCTACCGGAAACGGCACATTCGAGACGTCCGGTAACCCGGTGGACTTCGGTGACAGCATTTTGAAGATGACGCTGAACGGGAATAGTTTCAACGTAATCGACTACTTCACTCCGTACGATCAGCAGTACCTGGATGTTAACGACTTAGATCTTGGCTCAGGTGGAGTTTTGCTTTTGCCGGATCAGTCCGGTCCGCACATTCACGAATTGGTGCAGGCCGGCAAGACAGGAAGTGTTTATGTGGTAGATCGCGATAACATGGGGCACTTCAACAGCACGGATAATTCGCAGATTGTGCAGAACATCACGGGCCAGATTGGCGGCTTATACTCCGCCCCGGCCTATTGGAACAACAATGTATTTTTCGGCGGCGCTCAAGACAGGGTGAAGGCATTCAGCCTGAACAACGGATTACTCTCGGCAACTCCGACTTCGAGCTCGCCAACTACGTTCGGCTGGCCCGGTCAAACGCCGACCATATCGGCGAATGGTACAAGCAATGCAATTCTGTGGGCATTGGGGAAGACTCCTACTACAGCAGTATTGCATGCTTACGACGCGACCAACCTTGCCCACGAACTGTACAACAGCGCTCAGGACCAGTCCCGTGACAATCCGGGCAGCGCGGTGAAATTCGCGGTTCCTACTGTGGCTAATGGTAAAGTGTATGTAGGCACAGTGCAGCAAGTGAGTGCCTACGGAATTCTGTTAGTGCAGGCGGCGGCCCCTACCTTCTCTCCCGCCGGCGGAACCTACACGACCACGCAAACGGTCGCTATCTCGGATTCCACACCCGGCGCGACCATCTACTATACGGTCGACGGGTCCACGCCAACTTCGTCGTCTCCCGTCTACACCGAGCCGCTAATTGTGAGTACCACTACGACCCTCCAGGCCATGGCTACTGCCACAGGAGGTTTGCCCAGTAATGTAAGTTGGGGAGTCTACACGATCGGCAGTGGAGGGGGAACGGCTATTAATTACGGGGAGGGCTTTAGCTCCGGCGACCTGGTTTTGAATGGCAGGGCGACGCTGAACAATTCGCGACTTCGGCTAACCGATGGAGGCCAAGGGGAGACTGCCAGTGCGTGGTATACGACGAAGGTGAACATCCAGGCCTTCACTCAGGACTTTAGCTTTCAGCTGACCAACGCCCAGGGTGACGGAATGACCTTCACTATCCAGAACGTGGGGCCGACGGCCCTTGGTCGAGGCGGTCAGTGGCTAGGCTACTCTTCCATACCCGCGAGTGTAGCCATCAAGTTTGACCTGTACAACAACCAGGGAGAGGGTATGGATTCGACCGGACTATACATTAATGGAGCCACACCCACCGTGCCCGCAGTCGATATGACAGGCAGCGGCGTGAACTTGCACAGCGGCGATGTATTCAATGTTCACATGACCTACGACGGAACCACACTGGCCATGAAGATTACGGATGTGAACACGCAGGCGAGTTTCGTGACCAGTTGGCCTATCGACATACCGGGCACCGTGGGAGGAACAACGGCCTACGCTGGCTTCACTGCGGGCACCGGTGGAGCCACGGCCATCCAGGAGGTCTTGAGTTGGACCTTCGTTCCGCAGGCCGACATAAGTTATAGCAATGGTTTCAATTCCACTGGGCTGGCGCTGAACGGGAGAGCGACGCTGAACAGTTCGCGGCTGTGGCTAACCGATGGAGGCCAAGGGGAGACCGCCAGTGCGTGGTATGCGACGAAGGTGAACATCCAGGCCTTCACGCAGGACTTCAGCTTCCAACTGACCAACGCCCAGGGTGACGGAATGACCTTCGCCATCCAGAACGTAGGGACCACGGCCCTTGGTCGAGGTGGTAAGTGGCTAGGCTACTCTTCCATACCCGCGAGCGTGGCCGTCAAGTTTGATTTGTACAACAACCAGGGAGAGGGTATCGACTCGACCGGGCTATACATTAACGGGGCCACACCCACCGTGCCGGCAGTCGACATGACCGGCAGCGGCGTGGACTTGCACGGCGGCGATGTATTCAGTGTTCACATGACCTATGACGGAACCACACTGGCCATGAAGATTACGGATGTGAACACGCAGGCGAGTTTCGCGACCAGTTGGCCTATCGACATACCGGGCACCGTGGGAGGAACAACGGCCTACGCTGGCTTCACTGCGGGCACCGGTGGAGCCACGGCTACCCAGGAAGTCTTGAACTGGACGTTCGTTCCGCTTGTCGGCATTAATTACAGCAGGGGGTTCAATTCCACTGGACTGGCGTTGAACGGTAGGGCGACGCTGAACAATTCGCGGCTGCGGCTAACCGATGGAGGCCAAGGGGAGACTGCCAGCGCGTGGTATGCAACGAAGGTGAACATCCAGACCTTCACGCAGGACTTCAGCTTCCAGATGACGAATGCCCACGGTGACGGAATGACCTTCGCCATTCAGAACGTAGGGACCACGGCCCTTGGTCGAGGTGGTAAGTGGCTAGGCTACTCTTCCATACCCGCGAGCGTGGCCGTCAAGTTTGATTTATACAACAACCAGGGAGAGGGTATCGACTCGACCGGGCTATACATTAACGGGGCCACACCCACCGTGCCGGCAGTCGACATGACCGGCAGCGGCGTGGACTTGCACAGCGGCCATGTGTTCAATGTTCACATGACCTATGACGGAACCACCCTGGCGATGAAGATTACGGATGTGAACACGAAGGCGAGTTTCGTGACCAGTTGGCCTATCGACATATCGGGCACCGTGGGAGGAACAACGGCTTACGCTGGCTTCACTGCGGGCACCGGTGGGGCCACGGCCATCCAGGAAGTCTTGAACTGGACGTTCGTTTCACAGGATTAGCTGTTGTGGTGTCAACAGCTTTTGCACCGGCGTCGGCGCCCGGATCAACGGCGGCGCACACCATTCCGTTTGTCACTTGTGGGGTAATCGGTCCCACACATTAGTGGGGTCTTGAGCCGTTTCCGCCAAGACATCTGTGACTGGATGTTAATGGGACACATCATGAGCCCTGCGAAGATAAATACTGGATTGGCGTTGGTTTCTCTGGTAGACTCATCGCCTCAACTTAGGGCTCTGGGTTTTGAGATTAGGAATTCGAGCAGGAGGTATATATGAAAATTTCACGAATTTTCCTCGTCTGCATTGGCGTGTTGGGATTAAGTCTGTGCGGATTTAGTCAGTCAACCCCTTCGACGGCCAACGACAAGTCACCGGTAACCACTCCAACTACAGGCACAATCGCCGCGACTTTCGCGATCTCTTTTCGGTCAGGCATCCCCAGCACCGATACCATTACTTGCACTGTAACCGCTTTTACGCTTGGCGAAACCGTTACATATTCGGAGATCGCTATCAGGACCGGCACGCGCAACGGTGGTAACGGGTCCTGCTATGTTCCTGTGCCCTATTCATGGCTGCTGCAGACCCCTGGGAGCGACAGCATATATATTTCTTATGAGGTGACCGTACCAACGGGGGGGGCGACGCCGTACCCGTTTCGTAGTCATTCTCAATCCGACGCGCCAATCCCTGTTCCGGCTAATGGGACGGTGACCACTATTACCGTTCCCGTAACGCTTTGAAGTGAGTCTTCGAGGGGCGGGAGCCGGAACCCGATCCAGCGGAGGGGAGCAAACGGAGTCCTATCTCACGCTTGAGCTCGGCCAAAAAGAGGTAACGCACCGGAATTCCTAGATGGATGGACGGATGGCTAACCGAATGGATAGTCGCCAATATCCATATGGCACTGCTGTCCGGGGAAACTTGCGTGAAGTCGGCGTAAGCGCTTGATTGTTCGTCGGATAAGGGGCTTTCACGCCGGGAACGATTTGAAATCGCCAAGCTTAGAGCAGTTCCTTAGAAGCTATATCCGAAAGTGAGGGGAGGCAGTAGGCTGCAGATGGCGATCTCCGCAAGCCCAGCCATGCCACGACCATATTCGGATGATTTGCGCTGCAAGCTTCTGCAGGTCTATGAGCGAA
>DATCCF010000217.1:0-7023 GCA_036511435.1 Terriglobales bacterium
GTACTCGCTCACCAACCATTTCGCGATGGGCGCATCAATCAGCGAAGCCTTAAGCTCCTCCCCATGATTCTTGCAGAACTCCTCAAACGACCTGTCGGTGACAAACGTGTCCATGACTCGAAGTTGGCCAGCAGAAATCCAAGCTTGAACCTGGGACACAGGTACGCCAAGAAGGTTCGCTGCCCGTTCCCAGGAGCACGCGCCATCCGCATTTCCCAGGGCAGCCTCGATATTTTCGATCGTGGAAGGCTCCAACGATTCGCGAATCTTGTCGCAGAGTATTGCCAGTGAGCTTGCAGATATGCGCGGGTCGCGCACTCTAAGCATTCCATTTCCCACGAGATATCTCAGTCTGGCAGAGCTTATACGTAACATCTTCCGCAGCCCCCGGAACGACCATCCGTCGGTGACCTTAGCACTAATCCCGAGTGCTCCAAGCCGGAAGCGTACGGCGCGCTCGGTACGGCCCAGGCGCTGGGCAATCTTCTTCACTGGTTCGGATCCAGCCAATTTGAACAAGTTGTCATCGTCCTCCGGCGTCCACTGCACGGAAGGCGATCTTCGGACTGTGCACGTTTCCCCCGAACTCTTTGCTCTGTCGGGATGGCCCTCTGCGACGCGCGCGCATTCAGGGGTCTTCCGCAACTCCTTAATGCGCCGCCAACAATCCTCACGGGTCCATCCCGGGACAAGCTCAAGGATTTTCTTAATTGCATCGCGCTTTTTGGCAGGCCCGAGGTTAATCCCAGCGATCAACAGTTGATCGATGGCTGCCAGCTGTTTGCTGCCCGAATTGCCGGATCGGTGCAGAGTCCCGCGCATGACTGGGTCCCGTTATATCGCGTCGCCTGAGTTGCGGGCCTCGAAATACCCCCTCGCGAAATGTGGCCCCACACAAATCAAGTTTCAGCGGTTTCAGACGTTGTTTCCCCGTGGAACTGATCTGGTTTGAGCTCCGCAAACGTCAGCACTTGCGGAGCAAGTTAGCTTGCGGCCAGCCTACGGGACGAAGGGACAATCTTCTGAAGGACACCTTCTACTGCGCTCTACAACGCACCATTTACAGGTTTCTTTTGGGCACAGAAAAAAGATGTCACCGATAGATGCAGGCCCCGCGATTTCGGATTCAGCAAGAAATTGTTTTTCGATAAATATTTATACTTCCGACCGCGCGAGGATAGCCGCGCCACCCTGCGTCTGAAGGCACGTGACGTCGGACTGCGCCTTGGGCGCTGGAGGATCCGGGCCGTGGCCGTTACAGGCGTGTTCGACCTTTTGAAGAAACCCGGCTACACTGCCTGCCGAGTATGGCTGCCACGCCACCCATTCCGATCTGTCGTGACCGTATAGTGAGTATTAATCCGCAGGACGATCCTGCCGGTTTCGTGTTGGCTAATCAGGCGAAGATTCTCTTACGGCCCTTTCTGACAAGTTACATCGGCATTGGCGACGAGATCGCCTTCCCCGTTCCCGCCAAGGATACGATTCGCGCAGAAATCTTGATCACCAAGAACTCAGGTTCCGGCCCGAACCGTTATCTCTACCACGTGCCGATTGGATACGTCAGCCAGCCCAAGCAGGACAAACGAAATCAGCACTTCGTTTCTGCCGAGGTCCACGGGGGAAGCCTTGGCATCGGCAAGATTTTCCTGCCTTGCGAGGTCCTCCGCGAGTACTTCTATCGCCTGCCGCGTACGGCCGACAGCGTCGATCATCCCACTCTGTACGAGAGCTTGCGTATCCCCGCCAGCGCTTCGCCCGCCGAGCTTCGCGTAGCTTTCAAGCTGCGCGATCTGGAGCTAAGGACGGCGGGAGTGCGGCAGCGCGAGCGAGTGGCGCTGGAGCGGGCATTTAACATCGTCGGTCAGCCCGAACTGCGCGCTTGCTATGACGCGCTGCTGGCCGATCCAGAAGCCCCTGCTTTATTTCCGTACGGCGGGTTTGGCTCTCTTTTCGTTGCCGGCGAACCTTCTCGCGATGGAGAGACGTTCTTTGCTCGCCGCATCCTCGCGTTTTCACCCGATCTCCGGCGACGGCGGTTCCATGTGCCGCTGCGCAGATGTGATTTCTACGATGACCGGGCACTCTGCCGCGACATGCGTCGCAAGCTGGAGTTGTGGCTCGATCCAGCCGTCCTCCATACTCTCTGGGACCGCACGTGGAATCAGTGGAAGCATCTGTTGGGAACCAAAATCGAGGTCGAGGGCACGTTCGTACAGAGCGGCAAGTACCGCAAACGTCGTGAGGAGTGGGAACTCGTTACCTGGGAAACTGCGTTGCCGAGCCGTTTGGAGGTCAAACTGCCGCCCGATTTCCAGCAACAAGTGGAATCAGCCAAGACTACCTATCATCGCTTCGGCCAGTACTCGCGGGCTCTGGATCAGATCCGGCTGTGCTTGGAGCATCGGGCGGTCGAGAAAGCAGAGCTCCAGCGAATGTGTTCCGAGATGCGAATTCCCGGTGACTTCGATGTCGCCCAGATCAGCTGGCGCCCTGATTATGACCCGTTCTTCTATCGCCAGCTCGCACGCCGGGCACGCCGGATCTATCTATTTCGGGATGAATACATTTTCGATGTTGAGAAAGCCGTGGTCGTCGAAACCCCTCAGCTTGGCCACGCGACTTACGTCTTTGCCAAACCCCGGAACCTGGATACCTTTCTCGCTCTGTACACCAAGATCACGAAGGACGACATCCGGCGGAACCGTAACAATGCAGCCCAGGGGCTGGGCTTTCTTGGGCGCGTGATTCACGGTACCAATCCACGGGCATGGCTCAAGGAAGTTAGAGAGCGCGTGGGGGAGGGAATCGACTTCGCGGCGGCCATGGCAGAGTGAATCACGGACCAATGGGCGCACACTTTTGTGGCATGGGATTTGGCGTCGGTTTCGTGCGTACTTGCTGCTTCTCCCAGTCAAAGTGTGATTGGTGAAATAAAGTTGAAACCAACCACGGCTTGATTTGTCTTTGCCTCGTTCAGCGATCGAGCCTCTTTCTTCGAACCGAACTGGGTTTCCTGCTGCATCTGCACCTGCTTGCGGGCCGACATTGCCGTCCCCAATCGGCTTCTGCCTGATTAGTCCGTTTGACCGGGCTGTGAATTGCGGCTAAACCGTCTTTCACGGGAACTCCTGGCCACGTCGGTTGAAAAAGATGAGCAGCCCTTCAAGACCGACTCGGTCCGCAGTCCAACGGTGATTCTCGAGGTTTCTTGTACTGGAGGTTTTTTCTGTGGAGATTGACGATCAAACGGTAACCAGTCGGCATGAAGAGGACGATCCTCTTCTCACTCCCAAAGAAGTGGCCAAGCGGCTGAATACGTCGGTCGATTGGGTTTGGGATCACTCAACTCGGAAGACTCCTCTGCTGCCAGTCATTCGTTTCGGTGATGGTCCTGGCCGGGGTGGAATGCTGCGATACCGGGCGAGCAAGATCGAGGAATTCATAACCGACCAAGAGCGTTTCACCAATGTCCGCCGGAAGAACAAGCGGTTACAATAGCGCAGCCCACTTGTTCCCCCACAGAAACCGAGGAATGAATGGGTAAATCGCATCAGGCGGGTTGGGTCGTGCCTCGCGGGAAAAAGTGGTACGGCTATTACCGTAGGACGGTCCTCAACCCAGTTACTAACAAGCAGAAAGTCGATGCCGTACCGGTGATTCTCGGCCTCAGGTCTCAAATGACGAAATTTGAGGCACGGGAAGCACTGGCGGCCGAAGTAATCAAGCAAACCGGGCAGAATCTTGGCGGCAGGGTATTGAATGACAGCTCTGTCACCTTTGGATGGTTTGTACGCAGTCGGTATTTGCCGCTGCGCGATGCAAACTGGAAGCCCGAAACGGCTAAGGTGAAGAAGATTCAGATTCAGAGGGACCTGGTCGAGAAGTTCGAGAGCGTGCCGCTGGACAGCTTCGACAAGTTCATGCTGCAAACGCACATCAACCACTTGGCCGCGATCCTCTCCAAGGACCGGGTGTTGCAGGCTCGATCCTATCTGAAGTCGATCTTCAGCGAGGCGGTTGAACAGGACTTCCTGCTGAAAGACCCTTCACGCAAGGTCACGATTCCAAAGGACCTGCGCAAGAAGGACAAGACAGTACTGACGTGGGATCAACTCCGACTGGTGTTGGCAAGTCTGACGGTGAGGGATCGCGTGTTGCTGACCTTGGAAATGACCGACGCGCTACGGCCGAGCGAGTTGTTCGCCCTGCGCTGGAAATCATTCGATGGCAGCAAACTCACGATTACCGAAACCGTATACAAAGGCCGGATTCGCACATGGGGCAAGACGGAAAAGAGCCTCGGAGATGTCCATTTGCCGCAAGGACTGGCGGAAGATCTGCGGCGCTGGAAGCGGGATTGTCCCGATGCGTCGCCCAATGCCTTCATCTTTCCGAACTCAAAGAGTGGGTTCATCGACACGGGGAACTATCGTAACCGCGTCCTGAGCCCGCTCGCTGAGAAACTTGGACTGCCAAAACTGAACTTCCAGGTTCTGCGCCGCACGATGGCCACGCTCGCGCAGAAGATGGGTTCAGTCAAGGACATCCAAGCTCATCTCCGGCATGCGAAGGCCGACACCACGGCCAACGAGTACATGCAGGAGTTGCCGGAAAGCGTGATGCAGATGGTCGATTCCGTTTACCAGGAGCTCAGGAGCGCCCCTGAGAACGGTAAGGCACGGCAAGCCGGACTTTGCTACCAAATTGCTACCAAACGTAAAAAGCGAATGGCGGCAAGAGGCGATTTGCTACCAATTGCTACCAAGCGGAGAAAGCGGTCGGCTGTAAGTGATTGAAAGAATGGTAGGCACGAGGAGACTCGAACTCCTGACCTCTACCGTGTCAAAATAAGACTGTTAGGTTTTACAACGACTTACAAGACCGCGGGGACTGCCTAAGCACGCGGAAGTCATACAAGACATCGGTTTTTTGTGGGTTGAGTTGTGGGTTGGGAAATCCAACGCACGCGGCCCCTGCCCTCTCTCGGCAGCGTAGGTTTTCGCACGGTCTCCTACCAAACGGGCGGCCCGCCTGCCCGCAAGAATGCAGCCCCCGCCACTGCAATGTCGTGAAACTTCGATACGCCGGTTGCGCAATATTGTGACATCACGCAATTGTCGCCACATCGTGGCAAACCACCGAAATATTACGATATCAAGATAGTGAAATAGCGTAGTTCCACGACGCCGAAATAGCGAGGCATCACAATCTCGGAGTATCACGAAAGCGAAGCATCGCAGTGTCCTAACCTCTGAATATCGCAAAATCGAAGCGCCACAGTATTCCAATTTCACAACATTGTGAAACCGAACTGCCGCAGTTTTGCAACAGTGTGATTGCAAAGTGTCGCCCTATCACGCTTTCGTAGATGCGAGATATTGCAACACTGTCCAACTTCCGTAATGTGATCGCGTAAGACCACAACATCACGCAATCGAAACTGCGAAGTACAAACATGAAGAAGCATCGCGGTGCCAATGAACTAGCCGCTCGGATTGCAGCCGCAGCCAATCAGCCGGCCGGGATGACCTCCCAAACCGCTTCGACCACCGTTAGTCCTGAATTGGCTGGTTCAAAAGCCGGACAAGCGGTCGCCCCGGCCACGTAAAGAGCCAAAGGAGACGAAGCTTCCTGAAGCTGACACTGTTCCCATCAGTATCCGGCCGGACCGAGCACTTCTGAACAAATACATACTCAAAGCGGCTGACCGAACCCGTGAAGCGGGAAGGGTGATATCAGCACAACAAATCATGCTCGAAGTATTAGAGCGGGGCGACACATGAGCAAGACCAAGACGGTGTTCTTTGGGGGAACCAAAGGGGGTGTAGGCAAATCCTTGATATCGCATCTAGCGTGCCTAGGAGCGATCTTGCACGATCAACCAGCAGCTTATGTGCTTACTGATCCTGTCCGTGAACTGCGTGGAGAGGGGAGGCCATACAGTGTACTTGACGGCAAGGAGCCAATGGCTCTGGCAAACATTCTCAAGGCGAGCCGGAGCGCTCTAAACGGATGGCTGATCATTGATGGCGGCGGCAACCGTCCTGCGTTCGACGATGAGATCGCGGACGCGGCGGATCTTTGCATACTGCCATTTCGCCCGTCTCAAGAGGACGTGGATACGGTGTCCAAGGACATGGACCGAATTCCCAACGCCTTGGCTTGGCCGGCGGCATGGCCCACGAACCTGTTCGCGGTCCACGCCGCACAGTCCTACATAAGCCGCCTGTCAAAAAAATATCCTTTCCGAGTCATTACGAAACCGATCCCGTTCGTAAACTCAGCCTCGGAATTGTTAGCGGAATCCCTTGATTCGCTGTCATCTCCGGTGCGGCGATTGGCACGCAAGGTATTCAGCATCATGGAAGAGCAATTCGAGCGGCGTAGCGCGAGGTTTGCGAAGAGAATCGCGGCAGGCTAGCGGTGTTTATGCTGCCTGTCCGTTCATAAAAGCCTCGATATCGGCTTCGGGTGCGCCCGCCTCGCGCATGGCGGCGACCGTAGTGTCGATCTTTTCTTTCAGAGGGGAGGGGTGGTGCTGTGGGGCAAGCGCTTCTACCGTTTCAACCTCGCCGCGCCATCTCGCCATGCGTCCCACCTTAGGCCTGTTTCGCTCTTCCACGGCAGCGCGGTATTCTTCATCGGTCGGCTTTCTCCATGCGATTACCACCTCATGAATCGGTGCGCGAGCGTGGCGTCGTCGCAATTCAATGTCCACGTGCATGTCAGACAAGCGGTTTACTTCCAGGACGGCAGGGTCCACCACCTTCCGTTGAAAATCCAGACCGCGTTCGTAGCCTCCCGGCGGCACATTGAGCAGATCTCGAAACTCAGCGTATGAAAAAACCTCTACGCTCTGTTCTCTGTTGGCTCGGAGACAGACTAGGGCGTGTTAACACTACTTAGATACCTGAGCGCTTCGACGATAAGAGCAAAGTGGAGGAAGCCGAGAAAGACCAGATCGAGTTTGTCGAAGCGCGAGAAGATGCGACGAAAGCCTTTGAGCCGGCGGAACAGGCG